>CAZTQX010000121.1:0-6749 GCA_964615985.1 uncultured Gammaproteobacteria bacterium
AAATGAACTTTTCAACACCAGACACCTCTGACTTCTCAGGTGTTGAGGTTCAACACTGCCCACCTTCCTCCCAAGGGTGGGTGATGGCTTGGCGACCCTAGCCAAGATCATCTTTTTCCCCAAGGCCAACGGATCTTGGGGACTATTTTAAACCCCTTGTTCTTCAGGCTCAGACATTAACCACTCATCCAAGACTTGATGGACATCCTCCACACCCTGTTTTTTCAGTGCAGAAAAGAGCTGCAAACTGGCCTCAACCCCCGCTGCCTCCAGCTCATCCTTGACTTTAAACAACGCCGCATTGGCCGCACTACGACTCAACTTATCCGCTTTGGTTAATAAGATGTGCAATGCCACTCCAGATTGAACACTCCACTCCACCATATTCCAATCCTGAGGGGTTAAAGGCAAACGTACATCCATCACCACCACCAAACCTTTTAAGGGTTTTCGTTCGGCAAAGTAGGCCTTTAAGGTATTTTTCCAATGAGCCCGCATCCGAGCAGGCACCTTAGCATAACCGTAACCAGGCAGATCCACCAAAAAGATCTCTTCAGCCACGCTGAAATAATTCATCAACTGAGTCCGGCCTGGCGTTTTACTGGTACGCGCCAATTTGTGGTTTCGAGTGATGGTATTGATGGCGCTGGACTTGCCCGCGTTGGAGCGACCGGCAAACGCCACCTCTGCTAAACTGGGTGGCAATTGCGATAATTTATTGGCACTGGTTAAAAAACAAGCGCCAAAATAGGCTGAATTCATAAACGACGAACCTCTTAAGATTGGAAAGACCAAGCGTTATTATCAGCCTAATCTCATTAAGCCGAGCCGCATTTTAGCCCGTTAAACAAATTTTTCTGCATTTTTACCTCATTTAGGCCATTTTCAAGCCTCTGGAAATTTGCTTGTGCGGAGTACTCTGGTAAAATTTGCGGGTTTTTTGAATCACAATTCAACGCAGATCGTCCGCGTTAGAACCTTTTACCCAGGATGCACGGAGTGTAGTAAAAATGAAAAAGTCTTTGTTTGCCGGTATTGCTTGCCTCACCATGAGCTTAACAAACCCTGTTTTCGCCACCAATGACGCTGCTGCTGGCCAAGCAAAATCAGCACTTTGTGCGGGTTGTCACAGTACCGACGGCAACAGCATGGTTCCCATGTTCCCAAAACTGGCAGGACAACATCCAGGCTACCTCGCCAAACAGCTGGCTGATTTTAAAGCAGGCACAGTGCGTAACGACCCCACCATGGCAGGCATGGTCGCAGGTCTGAGCGAAGAAGATATGTCCGATCTGGCCGCCTATTTCTCCTCTCAAACCGCCGACCCAGGCACCGCCTATGATGCAGCGAAAGCCGCAGCAGGCGAAACCATCTTTCGCGGCGGCATCACCGACATCGGTGTCGCTGCCTGTGCCAGTTGCCATAGCCCAACAGGACACGGCAACCCTGCCGCGAATTTTCCACGTTTAGCAGGGCAACATTCCGCTTACATCATCAAGCAACTGACCGACTTCAAGGCCAGCACCCGTTCTAATGACGCTGGAAAAATGATGCGCAATGTGGTCAAACACATGACCGAAGAGCAGATCGCACAAGTCGCTGAGTACATCTCTGGTTTGCAGTAGCAGCAAGGTAGATAAACAAGCGAGATCAAAAAAAGGGGGCGTGACTTTTGTCACGCCCCCTTTTTTTAACGCGAACTAAAACAGATACTTAACATCTTAGTAAACCAGTAGATGGCATGACACTGGCTTAATTGGACAAAAATTGAGCAGTTGATCACACAATTTACTTTCCTGAGCATTCACCTATTTCGATCTGGGTTACACTCTTCGCAACCACTCTGCGGCGAAATAAAAACCCATTACTGGAGACACACTTTCATGGGAAAATTACTGTCCATCCTCTTTGCAACCGCGCTTAGCACTGCTATTACCTCAACCGTCTTTGCTGCTGAAGCCTACGAAGAGTACGAACCGCTGACCACACCACTCTCTCATCCTGCGGATAAAGTCGAAGTGATCGAGTTTTTTTGGTACGGCTGCCCTCACTGTTATGACTTCGACCCTCACATTGAAGCCTGGGCAGCAAAAAAACCGGCCAACAGCGTTTTCACTCAAATTCCCGCCATCTTCACACCCAAATGGGAATCACACGCACGCGCTTTTTACGCCGCCCAAATGTTGGATCTGATGGATCGTTTCCATCACGCCCTCTTCAGCGCCATCCACAAACAGAAACGCAAAATCTACACAGAGAGCGCCATTCTCGATTTTGTTGCTGAATTGGGACTGAATGAGCAAGCCTTTAAAGAGGCCATGCACTCTTTTGCGGTCGAGACCAAAATACGTCGCAGCAAACAGTTGGTTAAAGCATCAGGAATTCAAGGTGTACCCGCAGTGATCGTTAACGGCAAATACCGCACCTCCGGCAGTTTGGCTGGCAGCTATCCCCGTATGGTCGGCATTATTGATGAGCTGGTGACAGAAGAGCTGGCTCTGCTACCGCAACCCAAACACTAAAATAAAGACCCTCTTGATGGAAACGAACTCCGCCACAGTGCAACGCCCCCCTCTTCCAGAAAGACGTTCACTGCGGCTGCTCAGTTACAACATTCAAGTGGGCATCACCACCCGCACCTATCGCCAATACCTCACCGGCGGCTGGAAACATCTGCTGCCCTACAAAGGCCGCAGTGACACCCTCGCTGCCATCGCCAAACAGATGCAAGATTACGATCTGGTGGCACTGCAAGAGAGTGATTCCGGCAGTCTGCGCAGTGGCTTTGTCAATCAGACCGAGCAACTGGCCAAGCTGGCACACTTTCCCTGTTGGCACGAACGCACCAATCGGCGCATTGGCCATCTGGCACGCCACAGTTTGGGAGCCGTCTCACGGCTGCAACCCCACTCGGTGAGTCAATTGGCGCTACCGGGTTTGGTTCCAGGGCGAGGGGCTTTGCTGCTGAAGTTTGGCCAGGACGGTAAAAAGTTGGCCGTGATGGTGGTTCATCTGGCCTTGGGGAAACGCGCTCGGCAAAAACAGCTGCTCTACATCGCTCGTATTTTGCGCCAATTTGAACACGCGATTATTATGGGTGACTTCAACACCTCTTTGGAGAGCAGCGAAATGCGGCTCTTTTTTGAGATGGCCAACCTGCAACAACCGGAGATCTGGTTTAATACCTGGCCTAGCTGGCAACCAAAAAAGAATTTTGATCATATTTTAGTCACCCCTGAGATCAAAATCACCAAGGCGGAAGTGCTGACCAGCGAATCGGACCACCTGCCCATCGGCCTTGAAGTTCAGCTCCCTCTTGACTGCAACCTCTACTCAACGCCCATCTGCAAACATTAAAACCTCACAACTCACTCTGATCAAAGCGCTCCGCCACCACTTCTAATAATTGTCGGGCAATCTCTTGTTTGCTGTTTTTTGCCAACGTTTGCTCCCCGCCTGGCCAAAACAGATGCAGAGCATTATGGTCTGACTCAAATCCACTACCTTCAACCCCAACCCAATTGGCCGCAATCAGATCCAACTGCTTGCGCTGCATTTTGTCGATGGCGTAGCGCCCCAGCTGCTCGGTCTCAGCGGCAAAACCAACGCAAAAAGGCCGCTCGTCTTCGTCCAGAGCCGAAACCTCAGCTAAAATATCGGCATTGCGTTGCAGCTCCAGCAACAATTGATCGCTGCTTTTTTTGATCTTCTCAACACTGATCTGCTGCAAGCGGTAATCCGCCACCGCTGCACAGGCTATAAAAATATCCTGTTCCGCCACTTGAGCCATCACCGCCTCGCGCATCTGCGCCGCGCTCTCCACCGAAGTACGTTGCACCCCCGCCGGAGTCGGCAACGAAACCGGTCCGCTCACCAACTGCACCTCCGCCCCCGCTTCCGAGGCCGCCTGAGCCAAGGCAAAGCCCATCTTGCCAGAGCTGCGATTGCTGATAAAACGCACCGGATCAATCGCCTCATGAGTCGGGCCGGCGGTGATCAACAGCTTTACACCGGCTAAAAATGGCTCAAAGGGGCTGAAAAACTCCACCACCTCGGCCAACAAGTCGCTCGGTTCCAACATCCTCCCCAGTCCCACCTCGCCACAAGCCTGCTCACCGGAACCCGGCCCCAACAGATGAAAACCAAAGGAGCGCAAACGCTGCACATTGACCTGCGTCACCATTTTGCTCCACATGACCCGATTCATCGCTGGAGCCAGCCAAATCGGCGCTTCGCTGGCCAAGCAGATTGTGCTGAGCAGATTGTCCGCCAGACCGTTGGCCAGCTTGGCCATCAGATCAACACTGCACGGCGCAATCAAAATCAAATCCGCCCAACGCGCCAACTCGATGTGACTCATGGCCGCCTCTGCCTGCGGATCAAACAACTCACTGCGCACCGCTTCCCCCGACAGCGCCTGCAAGGTCAGAGGAGTGACAAATTGAGCGGCATTTTCGGTCATCACCACCTTCACCTCGGCACCGGCTTTTTTCAGCAGACGCACCAATTCGGCACTTTTATAAGCGGCAATGCCACCACTCACCCCCAAGACAATTTTTTGATCCAACAGAGAGGCCATCGACAATGTGCTCCAGAGAAGGGAAAGGGTCTGATATTTGCTGAAACTCATTCTCACCAAAAACCGACTAGGAGTAAACCATCGCCATCACCGATTGGCCTGCCGAAGAGCGCCCCCGTGAGAAATTGCTTGCTCACGGTGCGCAGTCTCTCTCCTCTGCCGAACTGCTGGCTATTTTTCTGCGCACCGGCATCGCTGGTAAAACCGCCGTCGACCTGGCGCGGGAGCTGCTGCACGACCATGGCGGCCTGCGCGCACTGCTGCTGGCCGATGAAGAGCGATTTTGCCAAAGCAAAGGCTTAGGCAGCGCCAAATACGCGCAACTGCAAGCGGTGTTGGAGATGAGTCGTCGCCACATGCTGGAGCAGTTGCAGCGCGGCGACAGCCTCACCTCACCGCAGGCGAGTCGAGATTATCTGCTCAGCCAACTGCGCGACTCGCCTCATGAAATCTTTGCTTGCCTGTTTCTCGACAATCGCCATCGAGTCATCGTCTTTGAGCAACTGTTTCGCGGCACCATCGACGGAGCCAATGTCTACCCGCGTGAGGTGGTCAAAGCGGCACTCAAACACAACGCGGCGGCAGTCATTTTAGCCCACAACCATCCTTCAGGCGTGGCGGAACCAAGCCAAGCAGACGAGTCCATTACCCAACGCCTAAAGCAGGCTTTGGCCTTGGTGGACATCCGCGTTTTGGATCACATTATTGTCGGAGATGGGATAACGGTTTCGTTGGCTGAGCGTGGTCTATTGTGAATTTGGCCTAGAGATGCCCTCGAAAAGAGCTTCTACGATGCGGATTGACCTGATACATCCTGGACGGTATCAGTGGGTATGGCTTTTTTTTCCAGTTTGTCTTTGAGGGCTTTTTTTTCACTGATGTACTGTACCAATTTTTTTGCCTGGGATAGCGTTGGGTCTAAGCGCAACGCTTCATTGGCCATGCCTTGTGCCATGCGGAAAGAACGCTGATGCAGATAACTGATTGCCAAAGAGACAAAGAGTCCCGCATTGGTAGGGTCATTGGTGATTGCCGTTTGATACGCATTGATGGCATCACCGGCCTTATGTTGTGCCATCAACAGAGCACCTAAACGGGCATGTACAAGAGAGGAGTCTGGATAGTCTTGACTGGCATTGTGAAAAATGGCATAGGCTTCCTTAAGTTTGCCTTCGGACCAAAGCTGGCCGCCTTTAGCCAACTCTTCATCCAATCCAGCAAAACAGTTTTGCGTAAAAAGCAGCAAGACAAACAAGAAACTGGGTAAACGATACGTCATGATAAAACACCTTTTCTGTCAGAACAGAGTGGGAGTGTGAGAGGAAAAATAGCTGATGACACGGCAAACCGTGTCACCAGCTGAGGCAAGACTAAACTACTTAGTGGTGCCTGCTTTGATATTGGCCTCTTCTGCCGCTATCGCCGCTTTGCGTATAATCTTCTGTGCCTCGGTCTCTTTACCTAAAAACCATTTATGGTTATCGGAGTTGAGCACTTCATCCAACACCTTTTGAAGATGACGTGCCGCTTTTGCTTTTTTAGCATTAGAGGAGTTGTGGTTCTTTTCAACCAACTCTTCCAACTCAGGTATGAGTTCGGTATAGAAGTGTTTTGCCACTTCATAGGTGCCGTGCCAATGGGTGTAGTCCGGCCCCATCATAGATGCCCCATGACGAGCACGACGACCTTCATGATGCCAGAGTTCAAACCAAATAAAGTCCAATTTGCTGGAGAATTTAACCGGCCGTTTCAACGGTTTTGCCGCAGCCATTAATTTCAGGCCGGGTTTGGCAAATTTTTCGTTGTACAGTGTGATCAAACCATCGTACTGGGTATAGAAATTATCAACATACGCCTCATTATGGCAACTGGTACAAACATCTTTCATCTTGTCACGACGTTCTTCCCAACCAACACTGGCACTTGCCAAGCCCAATTTGGCATCAGAGACCTCGGGCCGAATGGAGACCGGTGGACGGTTATTCCAAGAGATACGTGCTCCAACATCATGAGTAACATCTTGATGTTTCGTCGCACTCATATGGCATGTGGCACAAGTGGGAGCCGCATCGTAATCCTCACCAGGAATCCATTTACCACTTTCCAGGTTCATTTTATCAATATTGGCAAAGAAATTGATGCCGTGTTTGGACTCTTCATAAATCTCTTT
>CAZTQX010000122.1:0-6729 GCA_964615985.1 uncultured Gammaproteobacteria bacterium
AAATAAACTTATGCGAGAACAAACCACCTTAAAGAAGGCAAATACTGCTCTACCGCATTTATTTTGCAGATTTAAAGTCTATAATCGAAAACATGACCCAACTTATCGATCAGTTCCACCGCCCCATCGAATACCTGCGCCTCTCGGTCACCGACCGTTGCGATCTGCGCTGCTTCTACTGCATGCCCGAAGATCACCACGATTTTCAAGAACCAGCAGAGTGGCTGAGCTTTGATGAGATCGAACGTGTCATCGGCACGTTTACTCGTCTTGGAGTCAGCCGCATCCGCCTCACGGGGGGTGAACCGTTGGTGCGACGCAACGTCACCCAGCTGGTGACACAACTTGCTCAACTGCCCGGTCTTGATGATCTCTCCATGAGCACCAACGCCGTCAGCCTCAGCCGTCATGCTCAAGCACTGCACCAAGCAGGAGTACGCCGCCTCAATGTCAGCCTCGATACTCTGAAACCCGAACGCTTTAAAACCATCACCAAAGGTCGACTGGACAAAGTCATCGACAGTTTGATGGTGGCCAAAGAGGTGGGCTTTGCGCCGATCAAGATCAATATGGTGATGATGAAAGGCATCAACGACGATGAAGTGGAAGACATGGTCGAGTTCTGCCTTGAACACGACTTCACCCTGCGTTTTATCGAAACCATGCCAATGGGCAGCAGCGGCCTGGAAGCCACCGATCACTACCAAGATCTGCAAGAGATCAAACAACGTCTGCAACAGCGCTACGATTTGACCCCTGGGTTTATGCCCGGTGGAGGTCCAGCGCGTTATTTCAATATCGCCGGCAGCAAGGCCAACATCGGTTTTATCACCCCGATCTCGCAGCACTTTTGCGAAAGCTGCAACCGCGTCCGTCTCTCCGCCGATGGCACCCTTTATATGTGCCTTGGCCAAGAACACAACTTCCCACTGCGACCGCTGCTGCGTGCGGGCATCAGTGACCGTGAGTTGGAAAATGCCATCCGGGAAGCGGTGGATCTGAAACCGGAGAAACATGAGTTTAAAGATAAGCCGGAACAGGTCGTGCGATTTATGTCGTTTACAGGGGGTTGAACACTTGACCGTAGGATGGCGCAAAGCGCAGCGTGCCCATCACAGCATCGCGTGAACAACGTTGGGCACGTCGCATTCGCTCCTTTGCGCCAACCTACTCACCGACCTACGAATCGAAACGTTATCACGCTAAAATAGCCAACCATGAAAATCCTCCTCAGCCTACTCCTGCTGCTCCAACTCAGCGGTTGCGCCACTCAAAACAGCCGCTGGGGTGAAAGCGCCTACCAACAACTCAACGGCCAACGACTGCTGCACTCCGCTCAAAAAACCCTCCAACAACCCGCAACGTGGCTACCAGCGCTGGGCAGTCTGATCTTCACCCTGCCCGACTTGGATCAACAGACCTCCGACTGGGCGAGCAGCAGCAACCCTATTTTTGGCTCACAAGCGAACGCTCGGCGTTACAGCAACGATCTGCGTTCACTGCTGCTAGCAGAGGTCACAATCACCACGCTGCTCACCCCCAGCGGCGACAGCCTATCTCAGTGGCTGGCCAATAAAAGCCGTGGCATCAGTGCCCAGCTGCTGGCCGGTGGCGCGGCGGGCAGCAGCAGCGAACATTTCAAAGACCTCTTTCAGCGCACCCGCCCCGATGGCAGCGACAACCGCAGTTATCCCTCCGGTCATGCCACCACCGCCGCCAGTTACGCCACCTTGGCCAATGATAATTTGAACGCACTGCCTTTAAGTAACAGCCAGCGCCAAGCTCTAAACTATCTCAATTGGAGTTTAGCAACGGGCGTGGCTTGGGCGCGAGTGGAAGGGCAAGCCCACTACCCCTCAGATGTGCTGGCGGGAATGGCGCTGGGACATTTTGTCACCGGCACCTTGAACGATTTTTTTATGGGAGATAAAAGCGGGGTTCAGATTCGGTTGTTAAACCGTGAGGAAGGCCAGCGGTTGCAATTGCGCTGGGATTTTTAGCCAGCTTTAATCGTGACTCTCATCGCGTGTCTCACGACAGGATTTATTCTCCAACACAAACACCGCGAGAGCCAAAATCAAAGTAGCTCCACACAACGTCAAGATCTGCAAATCCGGCATCTCTTTAATGTCCACCGTCAACAAACGAGTCAGAGCGGTAATGGCGATGTAGATCAAAAAGCGCACTGGCAGACGTTTGGTCTTAAAATAAATCCCCACCATCGCCCCCAACTCCAAGTAGATGAACAACAATAGAATGTCTTTCAACGAAGCGTGCCCCGCCTCGATCATCGGTATGTAAATCTGCACCGCCGCCCACACCACCGTCGCCCCGATCACAAACAGACCCAAGTTATGAAACAGCGCCACCAAAGCGTTACCAAACGCCTCTATTTTTTTCTCGATCCTATCCATTCCACAACCTCAAATAATTATTTTAATTCATGCCGGTTGTGGCAACTGACCCGCCACCAAAAACGACTCTGCTGTAAAACGCAGCAACTTACCCTCACCGCTGAACAGCACCTCTTCAGCCGAGGTCTCACAGATCCAACTCTGCTTCTCCAAGGGTTTTTTACAGCTCAGCGCTTGCGGGGCAAACAGCGCCACATTCAAACTCTGATCGGGACAGCGCGCCGAACGGTACTCAAACCCTTCGACCTGCTGTTCACGCAGCAGCGATCCTAACGCTTGTGTGGCATGGTAATCCTTGCGATCCATCAATAGTGACTGATAATCCTGAAAAGGTGGCATCTGCAAGCTGACGGCTTTTGCCATTTTATAGCTGCTGCGAAACAGCAGGTGTTGGGTGATCAAACGGCGACTTTTAGGTGCTTCGGCCATCCCCGACAAAAAAAGGAACCGATAAAAAGCGGTCTCCGCCAGCGCCGTCGGAAAACGTTTCGAGCCGTAAAAGAGGCTTGGTTCAAACGTCTGGCCAAAACGAGACCCCCACAACAGCGGTGGATAACGAAACGGAGTGATCAGTAAGTAATTCAGCGCACCGCGATAATCAGGCAAAGGCGGTTTGCTCTCCTCCAACAGCTCCTCCAGCAACGACTGCTCATCCAAGGTGTCCACTAAATTACGGGTAGCCACCTGCTCTTGGTTCTCCACCACCCGCCAAATTTTGCCACGCAGTTCTAAAAAGGGATCTTGTTGCAGACACGCCTGCCACGACCAGCGATCAGATTTTGCCACGCATGGCATCCAGATAATTTAACACTCGAATCAGCCCTGAAACCTGTTTCACCTGCTGCTTGGGAATGCCGCCTGTGTGGTGATTAAAAGTACCAAACCAGTGGCGCACCTCCACCTCACTCTCGCCCACCAGCACATTCAAAGCGCGGTAACAGCGGATCAACAACAGCGCCAACTCCCCTGGCTTGCTGCTCGGCTCCAGACCCCGCTGGATCGAAGAGCGATCTCGACCCACCACCTCTCCCAGCTCCTGTTGACTCAAACCCAACAATTTGGCGCTGTTCAGCACCGCTTTGGAGAGCACCTGTGCGGCATCAAGCTGCCGATCTTGCCCAACAGATATCGCTACCATTGTTATCGCACCTTTTTATTTTGTATCATATGCACTTTATAGCACTCTTTTGTGACAAATATCGCAAAACATAATCACGGCAGATGCGCTTTAGCCAAATAATTCGGTGTCTGCATCTCTTCCAGACGGCTCTGGGTGCGTTGAAATCGCTCCTGCAAACGCCGTCCGGTGTAGAGCTGTGCCGGTGGCGCTTCCGCCGAGACAATCAGCTTCACCCGCCGATCATAAAACTCATCCACCATCAAAATAAACCGTTGTGCCCGCTCATCCCAACGCTCGTCCATCACCGGAATGTTGCTCACCAACACCGTATGAAAATAACGCGCGATCTCAATGTAGTCGCTGGTGGCACGGGGTTGAGCGCAAAGCACGGAAAAATCAAACCAGACCACGCCGTCTGCCCAGCGAATCACCGGAATGTGGCGGTCGCTGATAATGACAAAATCCCGCTTGCGCCGCGCCACCGCCACCCCTTGCTGAAACCGCGCCGCCATGCCTTCCTCGGCTTCTGCACCCAACGGGGTGTGGTACATCTGCGCCAGATGCAAACCTTGCAGACGATAATCCAATGACCCTTGCACCTGCACCTGCTGGCAGTGGCGCTGCAACAGCGCGATGGCAGGCAAAAAACGACTGCGTTGCAGACCGTCTTCGTAGAGCTTTTGCGGCTCCTGATTCGAGGTCGTCACCAACACCACGCCACGTTTAAACAGCCCCCGTAACAAGCCGTGCAGAATCATCGCATCGGCAATGTCCGTCACCTGAAACTCATCCAGACAGAGCACCCGCGCCCGTTTGGCAAACCGTGCCGCCACCTTATCCAGCGGATCGCTGACCTGTTTTAGCTGACGCAGCTCATCGTGAACCAGATACATAAAACGGTGAAAGTGCAGTCGCAGTTTGTTTTCAAACGGCAAACTGCCATAGAAGTGATCAAACAGAAAGGTTTTGCCACGCCCCACTCCACCCCAGAGAAACAGCCCCGCCACCGCTGGCGGTGGTTTTTTCCAAAACGCACCGAACTGCTGCAACAACGAAGGGGCTTGCTCTTTTAGCAGCGCCTCATAAAGCGCTTGTAACTGCTGCACCGCCTGCTCCTGCGCCGGATCGGGGAAAAAATCCGGCGACTGCATCGCAAGTTGGTAACGCTCCAAAGGGCTCATGCTATATCCATTGCCAAAATAGAGCCACTGATTATACCCAAAGCCAAGCCAAGTACGGCTTAAAATTCCCGAATAACCTTGCATCGCAATACCTGCTTGCGGCACTCTTGCCAGACACTTTTTCGGAGAGACCTTATGGCTTGGTTTGAAACCGCTTTAAACACCTTGAGCAGTTGGATCTGGGGGCCGGTCATGTTGACTCTGCTGGTGGGCGTGGGCGTCTACCTCACCATCGGCCTGCGCGCCCTGCCGTGGCGCACCACTCCGCAAGCGTTTCGCCTGCTGTGGCAGAGCCGCCAAAGTAAAGAAGCCGGTGAAATCAGCCCCTTTCAAGCCCTGATGACCGCTCTTTCCGCCACCGTCGGCACCGGCAACATCGCCGGTGTCGCCACCGCCATTTTTCTCGGTGGCCCAGGTGCCATCTTCTGGATGTGGATCACCGCCCTGTTTGGCATGGCCACCAAATACGCCGAAGCGGTGCTGGCGGTTCACTACCGTGAGACCAGCTCACAAGGTTCACACGTCGGTGGGCCGATGTATTACATCAAAAACGGCATGGGCCCGCGCTGGCAGTGGTTGGCGGTGGCCTTCGCGCTGTTTGGCATGTTGGCCGCTTTTGGCATCGGCAATACGGTGCAGGCCAATTCCGTGGCGCACGCTGCCAGCAGCTCGCTGGGCATCCCCGCTTGGCTCAGTGGTCTGATTATGATGACCTTGGCAGCAGCGGTGATTTTGGGCGGCATCAAACGCATCGGTGCGGTGGCCGCTAAGTTAGTCCCGTTGATGGCGCTGATCTACATAGGTGGTTCACTCTTTATTATTATCAGCCATATCGATGCAGTACCGGCGGCGCTGGCCACCATCGTCAACGACGCCTTCACCGGCAGTGCGGCAGCGGGTGGTTTTGCGGGTGCCAGCGTCTGGATGGCGATCCGTTTTGGCGTGGCTCGCGGCATCTTCTCCAACGAAGCCGGTCTGGGCAGCGCCCCCATCGCTCATGCGGCAGCGGCCACCAACAGTCCTGTGCGTCAAGGCAGCATCGCCATGTTGGGCACTCTGATCGACACCCTTTTTATCTGCACCATGACCGCCTTGGTGATTATGATCAGCGGCCTCTGGAGCAGCGGCGAGACCGGAGCCGCTCTCTCAGCTGCGGCCTTTAACAGCACTCTGCCTGGTTGGGGTGGTTATTTGGTCAGTTTTGGTTTGATGATTTTTGCCTTCACCACCATTTTGGGCTGGAGTTATTACGGTGAACGCTGTGCCGAGTATTTGTTTGGCGCTAAAGTGATCTGGCCTTACCGCTTGCTTTGGATTATCGCCATTCCCATCGGGGCGATCAGTTCACTGGAGCTGATCTGGCTGTTGGCGGATGTGCTGAATGGCTTGATGGCGCTGCCCAACTTGATCGCTCTGTTGGTGCTCAGCCCGCTGGTCTTTAAACTGACCCGCGAGCACTTCAAGAACTGAGTTCGGCGCTAAAACTCAGACATAAAAAAAGCCCACATTACTGTGGGCTAAACGACCTGAGAGCCTGTGACTCAGATCAAAACGGTCGAAACACAGCGGCACAGTTGCCACTGTCTTGAGTGACATTGTAGGCCGTGCCATTCAAACAAGCGGTTGCATTGGTGGCTGTCCAGCCGGTATCGCCGGTGCCCACACGCATATCCCCCGTTGTCGCGACCCCATCATCCATTTTGCGATCCATCTCCGCCAAGACCAGCGCCGAAATGGAGTTGCCGCTCCAAAGTTCATTGACACTGCCGGTATTGCCAGAGCCTTGATTGTCAAAGGTGATCAACATACTGCGCCCCAAAATATTTTGTGGACAGGTGCCTGCCGCACAGTTGTAGTCACTGCCGGTGGCCGTACCATCGTAACTGCCGATCAACATATTGGCCGCTTGCAGCTGCGCCCAAACCTGACCTCGCTCCGCATTGCTGTCGATCTGGCCATTGCCATCACCGTCCGTCAGTGCCGCATTGATTTGGGTGCTGGCTTGGCTGTAATC
>CAZTQX010000123.1:0-6626 GCA_964615985.1 uncultured Gammaproteobacteria bacterium
GCAGAAACAGGCCGATGTAGATCAATAGAATGGTCACTGTGTTAAACGCTCCTGCCCATAATCTCTTCTTCCATATCCCAAATCATGCTGAGGATCTCTTCGTGTTTGCTGAGGTAGTCCGGCTCTTTTTTGACCTCGCGCAGACTCTTTTCGGTGGCCATCTTGGCAAAGGGCAGTTGGTACTGTTTATGGATGCGTCCCGGTCTTGGTGCGATCACCAGCAACCGTTCACCCAGCAGCAGCGCCTCTTCCACCGAGTGGGTGATTAAGATGATGGTTTTGCCGGTCTCACGCCAGAGTTTGAGCACCAACTCCTGCATTTTTTCACGGGTCAAGGCATCCAGTGCGCCGAGTGGTTCGTCCATCAGAATCAGGTCGGGATCGTTGGCCAGACAGCGCGCCAACGCCACCCGTTGCTGCATCCCGCCGGAGAGTTCGTAAACCGCTTTGTCGCCAAAGCCGTGCAGGCCAACCGTCTCCAGCAGTTCATCGACACGCTCTTCAATCCACCGCTCCTCTTTGCCCGCCATGCGTGGCCCGAAACCGATATTGTTGCGCACGTTCATCCACTCAAACAGCGCTCCTTGCTGAAAGACCATGCCACGTTCGGCGTGCGGAGCGGTGATGGTATGGCCATTGAGACTGATCTCACCTGCGCTTTGGCGTAGAAAACCGGCGACAATATTGAGCAGAGTGCTTTTACCGCAGCCGGAAGGACCGAGGATGGAGAGCAGCTCTCCCGCGTGCAGATGCAGGTTGATGTTGTTGAGGGCGGCTACGCTCTGACCATTGGGCAGCTCGAACTGCATGCAGATGTTAGTGAGCTGGAGACCCGTTTGATTGGAAGAGGTCGGCATGATCTACAGCTTGGCAGCCGCTTCCAAGTAGCTGCGATCAACGGCGCTGTCGTAATCGTCACGGGCTTTGGGGATGGTGTTCTGTTCAACAAAAAAGTCACCGACCGCTTTGAGGAACTGCTGCGTGCCACCGCCAAGCCATTTGTCGCTCAACTGCTCTTCGATGCTGGGGAAGTGAAAGGTGCTGAGGGTTTTCTGAGCGGTTTTTTCATCCATGCCTGCGGCAGCGGCGATGATGGGCAGCATCTCTTTGGCTCCCTCTGGGGTGGCGTAACGGGCGTTCATGTCGGTGTTGATTTTGAGAAAATGCGCCAGCAGTTCAGGGTTTTCTTGCGCCCACGGGGCGGAGACGGTGGTGGCATCGAAGACCTGAATCCCCAGTTGCTCTTTTTCTGCGCCGCTCAACAGCACATTGCCATGCTCTTTCATCCGTTGCAGCGCGCCGCCCCAGCCACACACCATGTCCAGATTGCCGTTGGCAAAGGCAGCGGCTCCATCGGCGGGCGACATATCGACGATTTTCATCGTCTGGGTGTTGACGCCAAAGTGCTGCATCTGTTTGAGAAAGCCGTAATGAGCGGCAGTGCCAAACGGTACGGCTACCTGCTTACCTTCTAACTCTTTGGCGTTCTGTTTGTCGATCTCCAGTAGCTCGCGCACCACGCAGTTTTCGTTGTCGGAGTAGGAGACGGCGATGTCCACGATTTGCAGATCTTGGCCAGCAGAGGTGGCGATCACAAACGGGGGAATGCCTTGCGAGAAGGCGATTTGCAGATCACCGGAAGCCATCGCCGCCGACATGGCGGTACCGGCATCAAAGGCGACCCATTTGACCTCCAGCCCTAACTCTTGGTCGTAGATTTTCTTCGCTTGCGCGTATTGGTTTGGGGTTGGCCATTCGAGGAAATAACCCACGGTCAGGGTTTCAGCAGCAGCGGTTGAGAAAACGAGGCTGGTGGTGAGCAGCAGCGTTGCGTTAATGAGGCTGAACATTTTTTTCAGAGAGGGCCTGGCTGATCCTTGGCGTGAGCGGTTGGCCATTATGCCCTTAGCGTTGTTATCCGTTCAATTTTTTTTGCAGCAGTGCCAATGGCTCTTCCATACCCCACTGCTCTGCATGGTTGATGTAGTTCAGCAGCGGCAACACCTGTTTCATTAAGGTTTGATGATGAGACTGAAGGGTCTCTGTTTGGCCTTGTTTCAGTAACCACAAGGCCGCTTCAATGGGCAGAGGATCACTGTTGATGGGGATTGCTTTAATGGGTTTAGATTCAATTTCTTTGATCTGTTGTTCGCCCAGTTCCAGTTGATTGCCGCCATTTTTAATCGCAATGGAGAGGCGATCTTTGGCTAGATCAAGAATCTCGGAGAAGTTCTCCACCGAGTGAATGTGCGGGGCGGCAAGGCTCAGAGAGACGTTAAAACGCACCTCTTTTTGCTGGTGGCGAAAGTGGGCTTGGCGGACTTTGTTTAAGATGCGCGTGGCCAGCTCTTTGCCGCCAAATTCATCGCTCATGGTGGCGATTAGGCCAAAGTCGTGGTGGCTGAGACGGGCAACGGTGTCCTCTTTGCGCAGTTCGTTGACTAAGAAATTGCCCAGTTTTTTGATTAACTGGCCACCGACGGCTTTGCCATGCTCCTCTTCAAGGGCTTTGTAGTGATCCATATGGACTAAAATCAGGCTCAAATCTTTGTTGTGACGTTGTGAAAAGGCCAAGTCTTTTTCGCCGCGCAGAGAAAAATAGTGGCTGTTGGCCAAACCTGTTAGTGGATCGAGTACCGCGCTTTCTGCGGCGAGAGAGGTGTTGGTTTCGTTGTCGGGGTGTTTTTGTTGCAAGGTTTCCTGTACCGATTCTCGTAGCAGAGAGGAGTTAAAGGGTTTGCTGATGACTTCGGTGGCTCCGCTTTGCAGCAGCTCTTGGCGAGCGGTTTCATCGTCGATTTTGGCGCTGACCACCAAGGCGGGCAGTTGGCGAAGTTGTTGGTTTTGTGAGGTGCGCAAGCGTTCCAAAAGGCCGTAACCGTTGAGGTTGGGCATCTCCAGATCGGTGATTAACAGTTGGATGGTGTCGTTATCATTGAGCATCTGCCAGGCTTGCAGGCCGTCTTCGGCTTCGCTGAGGTGGTAGTTGGGGTGCAGTATTTTATTCAGAGCAGCGCGCATCATGGCGGAGTCGTCGGTGATCAGCAGGTGCGGTTTGGGGTGGTTTTCTGTTTCGGATTGGGGCATGAAGTGAGCCTGATAGAGAGGGGGTCTCTAAGGTATCGGCTCGCTAATAGAGGAGTGTAAGGGCAGATTCAATATCTGCCCTTTTGGAATATTGCCTAGGATTTGGCAGGGTGGATATGGAATCCACCCCTACAAATATGCTATTTCTTCGCGCGACCGGCGCGTTTGCGGTCGTTTTCGGTCAGCAATTTTTTCCGAATGCGGATAAATTTGGGCGTTACTTCCACCAGCTCATCGTCGTTGATGAACTCCAGAGCTTGCTCCAAGGTGTAGATGATCGGTGGGGTGAGGACGATGTTTTCATCAGTACCAGAGGCGCGCACGTTGGTGAGCTGCTTGCCTTTGAGGACGTTGATGACCAGATCGTTGGTGCGTGGGTGAACGCCGACCAACATGCCTTCGTAAACCGCTTCACCGTGACCGATAAACATGCTGCCACGACCTTGCAAGTTGAAGATCGCATAACCGGCGGCTTTGCCTTGACCATTGGATATCAACACGCCGTTGCTGCGTTGACCGACGTTGGTTTTCTGATAAGCACCGTAGTGATCAAAAACGCTGTAGAGCAGGCCGGTGCCGGAGGTCATGGTGAGGAACTCGGTACGAAAGCCGATCAGACCGCGAGCGGGGATGATGTAATCCAAACGCATCCGACCTTTGCCATCGGGCTGCATGTTTTTCAGATCACCACGACGGATGCCCAACTGTTCGATCACCGAACCTTGATGCTGCTCTTCGATGTCCACCGTCAGTTGTTCGTAGGGCTCTTGAGTTTGACCATCAACTTCCTTGAGGATCACCTCAGGACGACCGACGGACATTTCGAAACCTTCACGACGCATGGTTTCGATCAAGATACTGAGATGCAGCTCGCCACGACCGGAGACCCGATAGCTATCAGAGTTGGGAATGGACTCAACGCGTAGGGCGACGTTGTATTTCAGCTCCTGTTGCAGACGATCCCAGATGTTGCGGCTGGTGACGTATTTGCCATCTTGACCGGCGAACGGTGAGGTGTTGGCTTGGAAGTTCATGCTGATGGTGGGTTCATCCACACTCAGCGGCGGCATGCCTTCGATGGCCAGCGGATCGCAGAGGGTGTCGGAGATGTAGAGTTCATCCATGCCGGTGAAGCAGATGATGTCTCCGGCGAAGGCTTCGGTCACTTCGACCCGTTTCAGGCCTTCAAAACCGAGAATTTGCAAAATACGCCCAGTACGCACTTCGCCTTTGTCGTTGACCACTTTCAGCGGGGTGTTGGTTTTGACGCTGCCACGGTTGATGCGACCGATGCCGATCAGACCAACGTAGCTGTCGTAATCCAATGAGGAGACCTGCATCTGGAAGGTGCCGTCACGATCCACATCGGGGGCTTGGACGTTTTTGACAATGGCTTCGTAAAGCGGGGTCATGTCGCCTTCGCGCACGTCGTTTTCCAAGCTGGCGTAGCCGTTCAGCGCCGAGGCGTAGATGACGGGGAAGTCGAGCTGCTCGTCGGTGGCACCCAGATTATCAAACAGATCGAAAGTTTGATCCAACACCCAGTCAGGACGTGCGCCATCGCGGTCAATTTTGTTGATCACAACAATCGGTTTGAATCCCATTGCGAAGGCTTTTTGGGTCACGAAACGGGTCTGAGGCATGGGGCCGTCAACCGCATCCACCAGCAGCAGCACCGAATCCACCATGGAGAGCACGCGCTCCACTTCGCCACCGAAGTCGGCATGTCCGGGGGTATCGACGATGTTGATGTGGTACTCGTTCCAGCGTACGGCGGTGTTTTTGGAGAGAATGGTGATGCCACGCTCTTTTTCTAAATCGTTGGAGTCCATGACTCGTTCAGCAGGCGCTGCGCGATCTCCCAAAACGCCGGATTGTTCCAGCAGTTTGTCAACCAGGGTGGTTTTTCCATGGTCAACATGGGCAATAATGGCGATATTTCGCAGCTTTTCAATCACAGCAGACTCCAAACAGGTTAAGCAAAAAAGGGGCGGATTATACCCACTTTCTGCCGCCTCGGTACGACTCTTATATCATCGTTCTTTAATTAACTGAAATATGGGGATAAAGTGGGGTGTTTTCGTTTACATCCATTGCCGCGAACATGGACGCAGACCCGTCCATTCCCGCGAAAGCGGGAATCCATGCGATTTGCTTAGGTCGGCATGTGGATTTCCGCGTTCGCGGAAATGACAGAAGGGTGGTTAATTATCAGTCTCGAATCTGGAACTCCAAGGCACTTAATAGCTTGGCTAACTCGTTCTGTTCGGTGGGTAATTGGAGTTGATACTGGGCAAATTCACGCCGCTCTGGGTAGTGTTTGCGTAGATGATCAAAAAAGCTCCGTTGCTGTGCTGCATCAAGACTCTTTATTAGGCGCATGTCGGCATCGTCACGGCGGACATCGTAGGCACTGAGGATCACGGCGGTGAGGTCGTCTTGTAGATTGCCGCTGGGTTGCAGTTGAAAGCCGTTAACGATGGGCGCTGGCAGCGCGTCATTGGCGCTCCAGCTTGGTGCCACTTGCAGAAATTGGCAGGCGGCTTGGTAGATCATTTCGGTGCCGCGCACTTTGCCATCGAGGCTGTAACCGGCGATGTGCGGGGTGCCGATCTCGACGTAATCGAGCAGCTCGGTGTTGATGCTCGGCTCCCCTTCCCAGCAGTCCCAGATCAGTTGCAGGTCGTTCTGCTGTTGCATTCGTTGCAATAGGGCGAGGTTGTCCACCACTGCCCCACGAGCGGCGTTGATCAGCAGGGTGTTGGGGGCGATCTGGGCTAATCTTTCGCGGTCGAGCAGATGGTGGGTGGGGAATGCGCCCTCTTTTGTCAGCGGTGTGTGCAGGGTGATGATGTCGGCTGTGAGGGCTTCATCGAGGCTGACAAACTCGCCCTCTGGTTCTTGTTGCTGGCGGGGTGGATCGTTGACCAGACAGGTTACGCCCAGCGCTTGCAGCCGTTTTAGCACCCGTGAGCCGACGTTGCCGCAACCGACGATGGCGACGGTTTTATCCCGTAGCTGAAAGTCGTGGCGTTGCGCCAGAATCAGCAGGCTGCTGAGGATGTATTCGGCGGCGGAGATGGCGTTGCTGGCGGGGGCGCGGGCAAAGCCGATGTTCTGTTGTTGTAGGTAGTCGCGGTCGATGTGGTCAAAGCCGATGGTGGCGGAGGCGACAAAACGGATCTTGGAGCCTTTTAATAGGGCTTTATTAACGCTGCTGACGGAACGCACCAACAGCAGCTCGGCATCGGCTACGTCGCTGGCCTTGAGGTTGCGACCGGGGAGTAGGCTGACTTCGCCCAAGGTGGAGAAGGCTTGTTGGGCAAAGGGGATGTTTTCATCGGCGACGATTTTCATAATGGCTTGGGGCTTGTTTGGATTGGGTGGGTAGTATATTTCAGATCAGGCTTGGGGGAGAAATGGAATCTGTCAGAATTCTTCGAGAGTTTCAGGCGTTGAGTCAGAATCGACTATTTCAGCAATCGAGAATGATAAAATCCGGCTCGGTGTTGAGAGGGCTAACGTTTTGGCAAGGGCAT
>CAZTQX010000124.1:0-5170 GCA_964615985.1 uncultured Gammaproteobacteria bacterium
TTGTAACGTCGAGGTGGGGCGCATATTACCAGCTACATTTAGGATGTCTAGTAAAAAATAAAAATAATTTCATTTTTCTTCTGGCACGCATCCCTTACAATCCTCGTCATGAACGTATCTCCTCCCAATCGTGCCTTTTGTGTCGCTCCCATGATGGAGTATACCGACCGCTTTGATCGCTACTTTTTGCGCTTGATCTCTAAGCACGCCTTGCTCTACACCGAGATGGTCATCACCGCTGCATTGCTGCACGGAGACGCGGATCGTTTTCTGCGTTTTGATGATCTGGAGCAGCCGCTGGCGTTGCAACTGGGGGGCAGTGATCCGCACGTCTTGGCAGAGTGCGCACAGATGGCGCAGAGCCGTGGTTATCGTGAGGTGAACCTCAATGTGGGCTGCCCCAGTGATCGGGTTCAGTCGGGGGCGATAGGGGCGTGTCTGATGGCCACCCCTGAGGTGGTGGCGGAGTGTGTGGCGGCGATGCGTTCGGTGGTCTCGATTCCGGTGACGGTGAAAACCCGCATCGGCATTGATCGTGACGAGAGCGAGGAGCAGTTGCGGGTTTTTATTGATCGTGTTGCCGATGCCGGGTGTGAGACCTTTATCGTTCATGCCCGCAAAGCGTGGTTGCAGGGCTTGAGTCCCAAAGAGAACCGTACCATTCCGCCGCTGCGTTACGAGGTGGTACACGCTTTGAAGCGAGATCGTCCCGAGTTGGAGATCATCATCAATGGGGGCTTGAAAACGCTCTCAGGGAGCTTGGAGCAGCTTCAGAAGGTAGATGGAGTGATGCTGGGGCGCGAGGTTTATCATAATCCTTATATTTTGGCGCAGGTGGATGAGCTTTTTTACGCTGATGCAAGCCCTGTTTTGAGTCGTCAGCAGGTGTTGGAGCGGTTTTTACCCTTTGTGGAGCAGCAGTTGAGCGAGGGAATTTCACTGGGTTACATCAGTCGTCACATTATGGGTTTGTTTCAAGGCTTGCCAGGGGCGCGAGCGTGGCGACGTTATCTAAGCGAACAGGCTTACAAAAAAGGCGCGGATTGTGAGGTGTTGCTCGAAGCGGCTAAACGAATCACATTGTCTTGAGTAAAAAAGTAAAAACACCAGCGAATCAAGCTCCCTGCTAATTCGTTGGTCACGGTCAGAATCCTTTCTCTTCCTTGTGGCCTTACCGTTACCGGTTTGGCTTACATCCTTATCAATAACGCCTCGCTATTCTAAGCCAACCGGTTTCACAAAACTGGCAGTGTCGTCTGCTATTTAGCTACTTTTGTCTTTTCCTTCACAGTTTTATCGGTAAGTTTGTTTTACTCTAGCCCGAATGATGCAACAAAAACCGTTGCGGATCGTTTCAGCCGATGGGCGGTTTTGGATCGTGTAGGAGAAAATAATGTTTGATGTAATTATCCACTTTTTTCAAACAGGTGGACTGTTTATGTACCCCATTATGCTGGTGCTGGCGCTTGGGGGAGCGATTGCGGTGGAGCGTTATCTCTATCTGGAGCGTGCTAAAGGCCACAATCGCAAAGATTGGGGGCGCTTGCAGCCCATTTTGGAGCAGGGTAAGTACAAAGAGGCGCTGAAGGTCTCGGATGGCTCTAACACGGCCTTGGCGAAAGTGCTGGGCTATGGCTTGAGTCGTGTCAGTACCGCACGGCATCGTGAAGACATTGAGTTGGCGATGGAAGAGGGCTTGATGGAGGTGATTCCGCAGCTGGAGCAACGCACGCACTATCTGGCTACTCTGGCCAACATTGCCACCTTGCTGGGTCTGCTGGGTACCATTATTGGCTTGATTGAAGCCTTTACGGCGGTGGCTGCTGCCAACCCAGCCGAAAAAGCCGATCTGTTGTCGGCCAGTATTTCGGTGGCGATGAACACCACCGCCTTTGGTTTGATCGTGGGGATTCCCTTGTTGTTGGCGCACGCTTTTTTGCAGACCAAAACCACCGAGCTGGTGGACAGTCTGGAGATGGCGGCGGTGCGCTTGGTAAATGTAATTACCTTACGAGCGGGGCGCAGACGCAATACAGCCCGCACACAACCAGGCCCCAATGAGACCCAAGGGATATCGATCTAATGCGTCGGCAGCAGCGCCGAGCCCAACGTCGTAAAGAGGCGGAGGAGTTAAATATCACCGCTTTTATGAACTTGATGGTGGTGCTGGTGCCGTTTTTATTGATTACGGCGGTCTTTTCTCGTATTACGATTTTGGAGTTAAATCTGCCCAATAAAGCCGCGAGTTCGATCGCGTCGGATGAGTGGAGTTTGGAGCTGGTGGTGCGACCGAGCAGTTTGACTTTGATTGGAAAAAACAGAGCGGTGATTAAACGCTTTCGTTGGGATGATGCTCAGGTGTTGCGCACTCTTTCGCAAGCCTTGCAACAGGTTAAGTCTCGTTACCCAGAGAAAAAAGCGTTGTCCATTTTGATGGCGGAGTCGGTCTCTTATCAGCGTTTGGTGGCGATTATGGATCGGGTGCGCTCGGCTGAGGTGGCGCAGTTGGGCGGCAGCGTCATTGTGGAGTTGTTCCCGCAGATTTCTTTGGGTGATGCGCCTGCGTTGGTGAGGGGCTGATAGATGAAACTCTCTCGTCGTGCGCGTCGGATGCAGCGTCATCACAAACGAGCGAAGAACAGTGTCGGTTTTAATCTGGTCTCTTTGATGGATATTTTCACCATCTTGGTTTTTTTTCTGCTGGTGAACTCTTCCAGTGAGCAGGTCTTGCCGAACTTGAAGGTGTTGCAACTGCCGGAGTCGGTGGCGGAGCAAAAACCGCGTCAGGTCTTGCGGGTGATGGTGACGCAAGCAGCGATTTTATTGCAAGATCGAAAAATAATTGGGTTAGAGAGCGTCAAGCGCAGCAGAGAAAAGCTCATACCTGAGTTGGTCTCTGCGTTGCAGAATCAGATGAAACAGGGAAAAGAGGTGATGATTATGGCGGATAAGGATATTCCCTATAAACTGTTGAAAAAAGTGATGCTCAGTTGCAGTCAAGCTGGTTTTAGTAAAATTTCACTGCCGGTATTACAAAAAGTGAGGGATAAATCATGACGGTTTACGCACGTTCTGATCTGCCCTGGAGCGGCTCTGAAGAGGAGACGCGGCGTTTTAAAAAAATTGTCCGTATCAGTTTGGCACTGTTTTTCTTATTGGGTCTGTTGATTCCAATGATTCATCTGCCGGATGTTAAAAAAGAGAAAAGAAAAGCTCTGCCACCGATGACGGTACAGATGCTGTTGCAAGAGCGTGTGGTCGTGGCGAAAGTGACGACGCCAAAAAAATCGGTGCAGCGAAAATCGCCTAAAGCAATCAAAAGCAAAGCCAAAAAACGCGCAGTAAAGCGGCATGCCAAACCGGTGCGTCAACGGATCAGAACAGCACAGAGACCTCGCCAACAAGCTAAGGTGCCATCTGCCCGTCAGAGAGCGGCCAGCGTGGGTCTGTTTGCCGACTCCAGTGCTTTGCAGAATGTGGGGCGCTCTCAATTGCGTTCGCTTAATTCACCGCAACGCTTGAGTCATGGCGGAGCTGGGAGCCGTCAGGGATCAAATCGTGGTCTGTTGACCGCTTCGGTGGGTCGGGGCAGCGGTGGGATGCAAAATGTGGCGTTTAGCCGTGAGGTCGGGCGTGGCACGGGTTTGCGTGATGCGGGTCTGCGGCGGGTCAACAGCCATTTGGCCAGTGGCGAGGCTCGTGGTGCTTCTTCTCGTGGGTCTGCTCGGCAGGGGGGGCGCAGTGTTGATGCCGTTCGCCGCAGCTTGGATCGTAATAAAGGTTCGCTGGAATCGCTTTACAATCGAGCCACTCGTAAAGATCCTTCTTTACAGGGAAGAGTGGTGTTTGAGCTAACCATCTCGGCTTCGGGTAAGGTGATTCGTTGTAAAATTCTCTCCAGTGAGTTGTCTGATCGGCGTTTAGGGCGTAAATTGGTGGCGCGTTTGAAGATGATTAACTTTGGTCGTGAGCCAGTCTCAACCACCACGGTGACCCATACCATTGATTTTTTCCCAGCTTAATTTGAATTTGTTATGTTATTTATTTCCCATCAAGTGGTTATTCCCAGTTCTGAAATTGAACTGCAAGCGATTCGTGCTCAAGGTGCGGGTGGCCAGAACGTCAATAAAGTCTCTTCGGCGGTGCATTTGCGTTTTGATGTTCGTGCCTCGTCGTTGCCTGAGTTTTACAAACAGAAGCTGTTACAGCTGAGCGATCATCGCATCAATAAAGAGGGTGTGGTGGTGATCAAGGCGCAGATTCACCGCAGTCAAGATAAAAATCGCACCGAGGCCTTGAGTCGTTTGCAGACCTTGATCAAAAGTGTGGCGGTGGTGCGTAAAACCCGCCGTCCGACCAAACCGAGTAAAGGGGCGAAGATTCGGCGCATGGAGAGCAAAACCAAGCGTGGGCGAGTGAAGGTGCTGCGAGGCAAGGTGAGTGATTTTTAGCGTGGTGTGATTCCGCTTGCCATTCGGCAGGGATTGACGTTCAATGACTCGCCTGCAAGACCTTAGAAGGAGAGTCTGTTGACAACCTTGAATCATCTTCTGGAACGCAATCTCAAGTGGTCAAAGTCCTTGACCGATGAAGATCCCACTTTTTTTTCCAAACTGTCTAAACAGCAAGCGCCGGATTATCTCTGGATCGGTTGCTCGGACAGTCGTGTGCCTGCCAACCAAATTGTTGATCTGCCGCCAGGCGAGGTGTTTGTACACCGTAATATCGCCAATATGGTGGTTTATACGGACTTTAACTGCCTTTCGGTGCTCCAGTACGCAGTGGAAGTGCTTAAGGTAAAACACGTTATTGTCTGTGGTCACTACGGTTGTGGTGGCATTAAAGCGGCTTCAGAGTCGTTTGAATATGGCCTGATTGATAACTGGTTGCGGCACATCAAAGACGTGGGGCGTTTTAACGCCGAGGAGTTGGATGGGTTGCAAGGTGAAGAGTACTTGAATCGTCTTTGTGAGCTGAACGTGATCGAGCAGGTGAAAAACGTTTGTAATACCACCATCGTGCAAAAAGCGTGGCGCGCCGATTATGATCTGTCGGTACACGGTTGGGTGTATGACATTAATAATGGCATTATTAACGACTTAGAAACATCCATCGACTCCCGAGAAGCGTTGCAAGAGCGGGGCGCGTTGCTGTGAATTCAGATGGTTAA
>CAZTQX010000124.1:5270-6605 GCA_964615985.1 uncultured Gammaproteobacteria bacterium
AAGAGGTTGAGTGCGTTACCACTGGAAAAAGGCTCTCATTGCAAGAATTTGAAGCGTTGGTAAAAGCGCATTTGGTGGCACTGGATCAATGTTGTGTGGAAAAAATTCAACTGACTTCTTTTTCTCAGGGGCTGAAATTTGTCCAACAGGTGCATGATGGGTTCAAATGAAAATGAATGTTTGAGGTAGAGAGTCATGCATATTGAAGCGATTAGATTAAAAAACTTTAAAAGTTTTAAAGATGCACAGATGCTGGATATACCAAAATTCTGTGTGATTATCGGAGCCAATGGCAGCGGTAAATCCAGTCTGTTTGCGGTGTTTGAATTTCTTAAAGAGGCGCTCAGCAGTAACGTTCATACGGCATTGATTAAGATTGGCGGTAGTCGAGGCTTTAAAGAGGTCATCAGTCGCGGTGCCGACGGTCAAATCGAGATAGAAATTAAGTTCCGTGAGTCGGATTCTGCTCCCTTAGTGACTTACTTTCTTGCCATTGCTGAGAAACAGGGCAGACCTTTTGTGGCGCGGGAGATTTTGAAATATCGTCGTGGTTCGGGTGGTCAGCCGTGGCATTTTCTGGATTTTGCCAACGGCAGCGGCGAAGCCGTTACCAATGAGATTGATCATGTGACCGATGTGAAACAGTTAAAACGGGAGCATCAAACCTTAAAGTCAGAGGAAATTTTGGCGGTTAAAGGGCTGGCTCAATTTGAGCAATTTCCTGCGGTGGTGGCGTTGGGAAATTTGATTGAAAATTGGCATATCTCCGATTTTCATATCAACAGAGCCAGACCAGAGCAAGAGGCCGGTTATGCCGAACATCTCTCACGAGAGGGTGAAAATCTTTCGTTGGTGACCGAATATTTACACCGAGTTCACCCAATGACCTTTCAGACCATACTGAAAAAATTGACCGAGCGAATCCCTGGAATCACCTCTGTGGTGGCCAAGACAACCGAAGAGGGGCGGGTGCTGTTGCGTTTTCAAGATGGAGCCTTTGAAGACCCTTTTCTGGCGCGTTACGTCTCTGATGGCACCATCAAAATGTTTGCTTATCTGATTTTGCTTTACGATCCAACACCCTATCCGCTGCTCTGCGTCGAAGAGCCAGAGAATCAGCTCTATCCCAGTCTGCTCTGGGAACTTGCTGAAGAGTTTCGCTCTTATGCCGAACGTGGTGGACAGGTTTTTGTTTCCAGTCATTCCCCTGATTTTCTTAATGCGGTGAAATTGGATGAAGTCTATTGGCTGACTAAAGAGGCCGGTTATACCTCGATCTGTCGTGCTCAGGATGATCAACAGATTGCTGCTTTTATGGCCGAAGGGGATCAGATG
>CAZTQX010000125.1:0-6458 GCA_964615985.1 uncultured Gammaproteobacteria bacterium
TTGAAGTCAGGCCGGTGAACGATGCGCCTGTATTGATAGTACCTGGCATCTTGGCAGTTAATGAGGATGTTGTGGTGGGTGTCAACGGGGTGAAAATTACGGATGTGGATGCGGGCATCACTCCGTTGAGTGTGACTCTGAGTGCAAATAACGGCATGTTGAGTTTGGGATCGGTATCCGGTTTGACCTTTGCTACAGGGTCGAGCGCAAGTGGAGCGAGCATCACTTTTAGTGGGCAGTTGGCCGATGTTAATGCGGCTCTGGCCGCCTTAAGTTATCGGGGTAATGCCAATTTTTTCGGTTCTGATAGCATCACGGTGACGGTGTCAGATCAAGGTGGCGGAGGCGCACCGTTGAGTGACAGTCGTGTGATTGCGGTGGACGTTTCGCCGATTAATGATGCACCCGCTTTTACTCTGAGTACGTCCGCATTGAGTTACAGTGAAGGGGGTTTAGCGGTTGTATTAGATGCGGGGTTAATACTGGTTGATGTTGATAATGCCAGTTTGCAAGGCGCTAAGGTGGCCTTGGGCAATGTTCAGCAAGGAGATCTGTTGGCGTTTACCAGCAGTGCCAATGTCAGTGGCAGTTACGATGCGGCCAAGGGAATTTTGACTCTGACGGCAGATCCTATTTTGGGGGCAACGGCGGCCGATTTTCAGACGGTGTTGCAATCGGTGACGTATATTAATACGTTAAATTCAGTGCCGGTGGGGTTGAGACCCATTGTGTTTACAGCGACCGATGGGATTGGAGTAGGAACCTCATCTACATTAATTTTATCGGTCAATAATGGCTTTACAGCAACTTCCAGCAGCGGTTCTTCAGGGGGTGTTGTGACACCTGCTGACCCTCGTCCACCCTTGAATGGCATTCAGATCGCAACGGGTGGTTTGGCTCCTATTCCGAGCAGCAGTATTGGTTTGCTGGGAGGTGTTAATCTCTCTACGGGAGCACCACAGGGGGCACAACTTTCACCTCCATCGAATGCGAGTGGTGGTTCAGGTGGTGCTGCTGGCCCTCAGTTTTTGGGAGTGCAAAGCGTTCGTGCTGGGGGGGATGCCTTTCTGGATGAGTGCAGTTTGGATAAAATTTTTAAACGTGTTGATATGGGTTGTCGCTTTGCTGCGGTGCAAAGAGGTTTTGAAGATATTCAGTATCTCTCTGTTGCCAGTGGCCAAGAAGCGGGTTGGAATTATCCCATGTCTGGTGAAAATCAAGGTTTGATTGATCAGCTGGCGGTGGGTTCGGATAAAGCGCTTGGTCTAAATCAGAGTGCTGGTGAGTTTGCTGAGGCCTATCTGGGAGAGTTGTCGAATTTGAGTGACAGATTAAATGTGCCTGTTGGGATAGATACGTTGCCGCCAGAGGTTGTGCCTCAACCAGTGGATGAGAGCGGTTCGAGTGATGAGGCCGTTGATAATGCGGTAGAACTGTTTGGGATCGAACCGGCTGCAGGAGCAGCGGTGAATATTCAACCTCTGGCACCTCTCTCTGAAGTTAATGATGAGCTTCAGTTTGATGGCGCGTTGATTGAAATAGATGCATCGCGCTCAGAAGATGGATTGATTTTGGATGACTTGTTGCTGGAAGATAATATTGTTTTGGAAGATGAACCCTTGCCAGCGGATGTGGAACTCTCTCCGAACATGGGTGCAAATGTGCAAATTCTGGGGCGGGCGGCTGATTTATTGGACAAAGGTTCGCTTGGTTGATGTTCTCTCTTGAGTTCATTGTGCTGTTTTGGTGAGTTCATCTGCGGAAGTGGTTGCTTCGCATGCTGCTCTGCACGAGCAGCTTAAAACGCCGTGGTTGGGGCTGCGCTCCGATCTAAAAATCTACCCGGCACCACTGAACCAAGGCCAGCGCAGTTGGGTGGTGGAAGACCCTGTTTCAGGCCAGCATTACCAGCTTGGCGTTGAAGAGGGTGAGTTTTTTCTGCAACTGAGCCGTGAAGCAAGCTTGGATGCGGCTCTGCTGGCATTGGTTAAAAACACCCCATTTCGACCTTCCTTGCTGGAGGTGCTGGCGTTTGTAGAACGTTTGCAGCAAGAGGGTTTGGCGCTGCTGCCAGCCGAGGAGCAGATCAGTCGCGGCACGGAACATCGTTCTGTTGCCGGTTCTTTTGGCCAGCGTCTGCTGCACGGTTACGTCTATTTTCGCATCCCCGTATTACGTCCTGACCGTTTTTTAAGCCAAACTTACCGCTCAATAGCGTGGCTCTGGTCAGCCCCGTTGCGAGCCTTTTATTTGTTGGCGGGTCTGCTGGGCTGGGTGCTTACCTTGCAACAGCTGGAACATTACGCTGATAGCAGCAGTTTTCTCTTTACTCCCAACGGTCTGTTGGGCTTTGGTCTTTCGCTGATTGCGCTGAAAATTGGTCATGAATTTTGCCACGCCTATGCGACCAAGTCGTTGGGGCTGCATGTGCGCAGCATGGGAGTGGCGTTTATTCTGCTCTGGCCAGTGCTCTACACCGACACCAGTGACGCTTGGAAACTCTCCTCTTTGCGCCAACGGCTGAAAATCAGCTCGGCAGGCGTGCTGTTTGAATTGGTGGTGGCGGGTTTGGCGTTGCTGTTGTGGGCAATTTTGCCCGACGGCATTGTGCGTAGTTTGATGTTTTTTCTCTCCAGCAGTTCGTTGGCCTCGTCGTTGTTGATCAACCTTAATCCGTTCATGCGTTTTGATGGTTATTATTTGCTGATGGATTGGTGGGGAGTGGATAACCTCCAGCCCCGTGCGTTTGCCCTGCTGCGTCATCGCGTGCGTTGTTGGTTGGTGGGTTGGCAGGGAGCGATTCCAGAGCAGCATCCGCAGCAGCGGCGTTTGCTGATCTACGCCGCTGCCACGTTGATCTATCGGCTGGTGTTGGCTTTAACCATCGCGTTGCTGGTTTATCACATGACCTTTCCGGCGTTGGGTTTGTTGCTGTTGGTGGTTGAATTGTGGATTTTTATTCTGCGTCCGTTGTGGAGTGAAATGCGGGATCTCTATCAGCAACGCGCTTTGTGGGGTGAACATTATTTTCTTTGGCGCAGTGGCGCGGTGTTGGGGCTTTTGCTGCTGCTGCTGGCTCTGCCCTTGCCGAGTTTGGAGCGTTTGCCAGCCTTGTTGCTCTATCGTGACAGTCAGACATTGCAAGCGCCCGCCGCTGGGCAGTTGCTTCAGTGGCAGGTGCAGCTGCATCAAGAGGTTAAACAGGGGCAACTATTGGCACGGCTGCAAGATGAAGGTCTGCAACAGGAGCGGCTACTGCGTCAGTTTGATTTGAAGATGGTGGAATTGCGTCTCTCGCAGAGTGACAACAGTGGCGAGCAGGGCGGTTATCGTCGCTGGCTGTTGGCGGAAAAAGCGCGCCTGTTGGCGGCGCTGGCGAAGGTTCGTAGTGCTGAGCAGTTGTTGGAGATTCGTGCCAGCCGCGCTGGTCGAGTGGTGGCGCTGAATGAGAAACTGCGAGAAGGGGTTTTTGTGGCGAAAAAGAGTCATCTGTTGACTTTGGCCACGACTCAAACGGTGGCGGTTTCGGCTTATGTTAACGAGGCTTTGCTCGCCAATTTGCCACCACTGGCGCAGTTGCGAGCGGAGTTGGTGATTGCAGATCGGGGTTGGTTTGGGCTGCAAGCGGAGCGTTTGAGTCCGTTGCCGGTGCGTCGTCTGCCGAATCAGTCGTTGTATGATTTTGCTGGTGGGCCGTTGGTGGCGTTGCGTCAAGGCCGTACCGTGGAGCCAAAAGAGGCTCAGTTTGAGTTGCAGTTTCAGAGCCGAGCTGTGCCTGCCGATCTGCCGCACGGAGCGCGAGTTTGGGTCTGGGTTGTGCATCGTGGCGATGCGTTATTGGGTCGGTTTGCTGCTTGGTTTATGCAGCAATTGAAATAAAAGAAGGAGTATTGGGTGGGTAAGCAAAATCTTTTGTTGGGTCTGATTTTATCGTTATTGGCGTTGCCCAGTTGGGCGGTGAGTTTTCCGGTGGTGTTTGAAGCCTCGCAGCGGGCGGTGCTGTCGGCGGATCGTTCGGGTACCTTGGATAAGGTGGCGGTGAGCGAGGGTTCGGTGGTGAAAAAAGGCGCACTGCTGGCACGTCTGGGCAGTGGTGAATTAGTGTTGCTGCGTAAACGCCAAGAGGCCAATCTGCGTTTTCTCAATGAGCAGCTTAGTAACGCGGTGCGGATGCACAAAAATGGTCTGGTGGGGCGTGATGAGGCGAGTCGGGCGCGGATGGAGCGCGACCTCTCTCGGGCGGATCTGAAAATTCTCAAACGCCAGATCAGCGAATCCTCCATTCGCGCGCCGTTTGCGGCCACGGTGGTGGCACGGCTGGCCAAAGCCCATGAGTGGGTGCAAGAGGGGCAGCCAGTGGTGGAGTTGGTCAATACCCATCGTCTGCGCGGGGTGGCGAATGTTGATGTGGCCGCTGCCGTGGCACTCAAAGTGGGGGATCGACACCGTTTTCAGCTGCCGGATCTGGGACTGGCGGTGGTGGGCAAAGTGAGCGCATTGGTGCCGGATGTGGATGTGCGCAGCAACACCTTGAAGGTGATTTGGCAGATTGAGAAACAGCCGAAGGGGTTGTTGGCAGGCATGAAGGGGATGGTGGAGTTTGGAAACTAAGTTACCCAACAGCAGCGAGCAGCTGCTGGTGCGTTTTATTCGTCTCTGCGGCGATGCCTTGGGAGTCAGCAGTCGTCAAGAAGCGGCGGCGTTGATTGTGAATCGCATTGCTGAGATCAGCCGCACCGACCGTGCGGTGTTGGTGACGCTGCGTGGGCGAGATCCGTTGCTGGCGGTCAGTGGTGGAGCGGAGGTGGCGCAAGATCACGCTTTTGCCGATGCGATGCGTTCGTTGCGAGAGTTGCACTTGGAGGTTTCAGTAGGGGTGTTGGTTAAAGCCCTGGATGATGCGGGAACGCATCCGGCGCTGTTTCAGTTGCAACAGGAGATGGAAGGCACGGCGCTGTTGTGGTTGCCGCTCTCCATCGGTGCGGATGAAGCAGAACGACCCGAATATGCCCTCTGTCTGCAACGCTGGTCGGGGGTGAGTTGGCATCAAAATGATCTGCAACTGCTGCAACATGCCGCGCCGTTTTTAGGCCAAGCGTTACAGCGGCAGCGCAAAAAGCAGCGCAGTTCGCAACGGCGTTGGTGGTGGGCGGGTGCGGGCTTGCTGTTGGCCTCGCTGTTTTTGCCGGTGACCGCCAGCATCACCGCGCCGATGAAGATCATTGCCGACCGCCCCGATTATCTGTTTGCCAGCATGGATGGCATTGTCCGTGAGCTGCATGTGCGCCCAGGTCAGTGGGTGGAGGCGGGAGCGCCGCTGTTCAGTTTTGATGCGCGGGTGTTGGACAAACGCTTGCAGGAGGCACGGCAAAAAGTGGCGGTGGTGCGCGCTGAGTTGATGAGTCAACAGGCGGCGGCTTACGGTGATTCCAAAGCCCGTGCCGAGGTGCCGGTCAAGCAGTTACAGGTGGAGCAGGCGGAGGCAGATGTGCGTTTTTATCGCCAACAACGCCAACGTGCCGATGTGAAAGCCGAGCACGCGGGGGTGGTGGTATTGGATGATCCCGAGGCGTTGATCGGTGCTTCGTTGCGTACTGGAGAGTTGGTCATGAGTTTGGCCGATCCGCAGCGAGTCAAAGCCCGTTTGATGGTGGCGGCAGGCGATGTGGGGTTGGTGCATGAGGATGCAGAGATGGAGCTGCGGCTGGATTATGACCCGTTTCGTGTGTTGGCGGCCAAGGTGAGCAACATCGGTTTTGAGGTGCGCCTTTCGGAAGATCAGGTGCCGTCGGTGATTGTGGATGGGGTTTGGGCTAAAACGCCGCAGGGCGTGCGCCCTGGTCAGCGCGGTGTGGCCAAGGTGTTTGCTGATAAGACCTTGTTGGGCGTGCAGTTGTTGCGTAAACCGTGGTTGGCGTTGCGCGGCTTTTTTGGGTTTTAGCTGATTTTTTGAATGAATAGCACGCTGCTAAAAAGAAACGCCAGCAGGTGCAACCAAGACCAGAGTCGATAACGTAAAGCCAGTCGTTGTGGATCTTGATTGGAGAGAATAAAAGGCCGCTCTTTGGGGGCTTTGATCAGGTGGGTGTCGGCTTGTTGGCGTAGTTCGTTGTGCTGCATTTTTACTTCTCGTTGTGCCGCTTTGCGTACCGCTTGCATTCGTGCAGATCAATTTCTGCATCGCCATTTTTATCAAAGCGATCCAATAACTGTTGTGGGTTTTTTTTCCACTCCTTGAGCAGAGCGATGGTGTCGGTCTTTTTATCCAGCAGCAGACCGGCGCTGCTGAGGGTCATGAGATCACCTAAAACGTAGAGGGATTCTCCTGGATGAAAAAATTGAATTTTGTAGAGTGTCTCTCCCGTTAACCACTGGCGTGATTGTGCGCCGTAAATTTCCGCAGCCTCTGGATCAATCACACAATCGCCGCTTTTGTCTTGCAGTAAAAAAGTATCTTT
>CAZTQX010000126.1:0-6449 GCA_964615985.1 uncultured Gammaproteobacteria bacterium
TCCCTCTCTGTTGGGGCTGTTGTTCGGCTAAGACCTAGGAATCCATTAAGAGCCTTAAATTTAATGAATACTGCACTGGAGTCAATAGAAAGCAGTGCTGAAGTGAGGTTCATCAAATACGCTAAAGGCAGCTGATCAGGTGTTCCAGTTGACTTTGAACCTCCCCCCAAGAGCAGGATGATGATCCTGCCTTTGTCTCATTCATAGCAAATGACACTCTCAAGACGTTACTCAACCTTGGGTGTCTGATCATCAGCAGCCAAAAACAGTTTGGGATTAACCCAAGTGCCGTTTAAACCCACTGACCAGTGCAGATGCGGGCCGGTGACTCGTCCGGTCTGACCCACTTCGCCGATCTGCTCCCCTTGTTTGACTTTATCTCCCACCTTCACATTGATCTTGTTCATGTGAGCGTAAAAGCTGACCAAGCCTTGGCCGTGTTCCAAAAAGACGCAGTTGCCGTTAAAAAAGAAGTTGCCCGCCTCTACTACTTTGCCATCGGCAGGGGCGTAGATGGGCGTGCCTTCGGCGGCAGCGATGTCCAGCCCACCATGAGGACGACGGGGCTGTTTATTAAAAAAGCGTCTCAAGCCAAACTGGCTGCTTTCAGGGCCAGCGACAGGGCGGATAAAATCAAACTGGGGTTGTTGATGACTCCACTGAAACTTGGCTGTGCCTGAACGACGGCGCTCTTTTTTGATCCGTTCCATGTCATTTTTATACGGGTTTACTTTGCGTTTGTTTTTAATGGTCAGATATTGGCTTTCATATTGGTATTTTTTGACCTCAAAGGCGATGCGTTTTTTGGCTTTTTTCGGCCACTTCACACTGAGATGATGGGTGCCGGGTTTGGTGGAAAGCGGCAGACCAATCACCGCCGACCAGCTTGCATCACCGGTTTTAATCAGCATCACTTTGCGTTTGATGTAACGCACATGCGGTTTTCCAGCGTTGCTGGCGGGGATGGGGATAATGGCAATGCCTCCTGGTACCGCAGAGGCTTTGGGTAAGTCGCTGGCCACGCTGAGAGCGGGCAGCAGCAGGAGTGTCAGTAGTAGGCGATAAAACATGATTCTCTCCGTGAAGTGAAATAGGCGGTTAGGCTTGAGTGTTGCGCAGACGAGCCACAAACAGGCTGGTGGCTCCGGCCACCGAGACCGGCATGGCGATCAGATTGATGAAAGGCAGGGTGGTGAATAACAGCGCACTGCTGCCAAAACTGAGGGACATCAGACGCTGCTTTTTTAAGGTTTCTCGTTGCTGACGAAAGCCGATGTCGTGGTTGCCCATCGGGTAGTCGGCGTATTCCAAGGTGAGCATCCAAGCACTGAAAATAAACCAGACAAAGGGGGCGATAATATTGATCCCTGGAATTAAAAATAGCAGCAAAATGGGTAGCATACGCAGCATAATATAAATTATTTTTTTTATTTCCCCGACCACACTCTCAATGATCAGGGTAATGATATTTTGCCCCTCGGATGGAGGTCTCTGACCGGTGAGGTGAAATTCCACCTCTTCGGAGAGCAGGGCATTAAAGGGCGCGGCAACCAAATTGGCAAACAGAATGAAAACATAACTGCTGACCAATAACAGGCTGATGGCAAACAGACCCCAAATCAGCGAGCGCAGCCATTCGATCTGCAACCAACTGGGCAGCAGGCTCTCCACCCAACCACTGAGGTAGTCGGAACCGAACCAGATCATGGCACTGAAGAGCAGCATGTTGATGAGCAGCGGGATAATCACATAGGCTCGAATACCCGGTTTGGTGATGAGGCTGAAGCCGCGCATAAAGTGTCCAAAACCAGAAAGGCTACCGCTGAGCATGATTGTTCTCCGTGTTGTCGTATTTGAGTTGGCCTGCGGCGATTTTAGCGCTGCCGTAAGCCGCTTCGTTCTGTTGGCTTTGCAACAGAGGGCGACGCAGTTCGGATTGACGCAGTGCCTGCCAAGCGGGGTTCACGCAGCCCCCTCCGGCGCAGTAAATTTGGTCGGGGTAGGGTGCTCCCAATCGCTCTAAAAGTCGATAGCCGTCGGCTTCGATTCGACTCAAACCTTCCAAAATCGCCTGTAAAAAGTGTGCGGGTTCAGCGGGTCTGGGAGAGAGTTGGGGTAACAGGTTTGGATCGGCCAGCGGAAAACGCTCGCCTTTTGAAGGCAGTGGGTAGTAGTTCAAACCGCTGGTTTTACTGAGGTCGATCTGTTGGCTGAGGCTGATCAGTTCCTGCTGATTGAAAAATTGTTTGAGTACTCCCGCACCGCTGTTGGAAGCGCCGCCTGCCAACCAAAGATTGCCTAGACGATGGCTGTAGACACCGTGTTCTGGGGAAAAAATAGGCTGAGGCGTGATGATTTTGAGCACCGTGGTGCTGCCCAGTGAAGTGACTGCATCGCCAATTCGATGAGCGCCACTGGCGATAAACGCGGCGATGCTGTCGGTGGTGCCGCTGATGACTTTGGTGCTGGTTGATAGTCCGAGTTGCTTTTCTATTAAGGGGCTGAGAGTGCCAATGAGGTGGCCTACGGGCTGTACTTTGGGCAGTGATTCGGTGGGGAGTGGCAGTTGTTGTAACCACGCTGGCCAGCGGCGTTGGATGGGATCGTAGCCTAGCTTCAGGGCGTTGTTTTCGTCGCTGAGACCAAACCGTCCGCAGAGCTGGCCTGCGATCCAATCCGCTTGATGGCAGGCAAGGAAGGGTTTCCCTGCACACCTTTGTTGCAGCGTCAGCAGTTTAGCCAAGCTGCTGTTGGAGCCGTGGGCAGCGCTGTTTTTGGGCGCGTATTGTTGAATCAGCTCAGCAGCGGTTTGATTGTCGTTGTGGTGGTACATCAATGCAGGGGTGAGCGGGGTGCCATCGGGGGAGGTGAGAAGTAAAGTGGAGGAAGTGCCATCCACGGCGATGGCTTTGATCTGTTGGGGGTTAATGTGCGTGAACAGAGTGTGAAGCAGTTGTTGGACGGTTTGCCACCAGAGATGTGGGTCTTGTTCGGCTTGTTGTTCCAGCTCGGCTGGCCAAGGTTGGATGGCGAATCCGTGCTGCTGACCTTGGTCGTCGATGACCGAAGCACGGCAACCGGAGGTACCCAGATCCAGACCGAGATAGAGTGGTTCTGTTTGGGGGGAGACGGGCATCTTCGTCGCCTTCACACAATTGGGAAGGCTGAGAGTATAACACTCTGGCCGGTTTACAAAACCAGCATGGCCGCCACGGTCAGGCATAACACGGCAATAATGCCGATCAAAATAGGGGTTAATTTTCTATTTGGTGTGCTGTTATCGCTGCTTTTTGAATTCTGTTTTTTGGCACCGTTAAGGGCATTTTTAAAAGCTTTGACCTCTTTAAAACGCTGCATACCTTGGGGTTTCAGGGCTTTGTCAATGGCATCACAGAAGTGTGGGCTCAGGTCGGGGCGGATGTTCTGCAAAGGCGCTGTTATTTCTCTGGGTGGGGTGCCCGTGAGCATCTCATAAACCATGGCAGCCAGTGAATATTGATCGCTCTGCGAGGTCGCAGTTGCTGAATTGAGTTTCTGTTCTGGGGCTTTGTAATAGTGGGCGTTTTTACTGTTTGAATCGTTCAGATGGGCAAATCCAGAGAGTTTGCTGCGGTTATGGGAGTCAATCCAGATGTTTTTCGGACTGATATCACCGTGACCGCCCTGTTGGTGAACGTAACTGAGTGCGTGGCAGAGTGGATTGATGATTTCCAATACCTCTGCTTCATGAAATGGGCTGTTCTGTTTTTGGCGCTGGGCGATCAGTTTGCGCAGGCTTTGACCCTGTGATATCTCCATGCTGACATAGGTTAAGTTCTGTTCATGTTGGGCATCGTAAATGTGCACAATGTCCTCATGCTGGAGTTCGATGGCGCGTTGAGCGGTATGAAAAAAGGTGACTTTATCAGCATCACTGATGTTGGGGTTCAGCACTCGGATGGCAATGTTTTCGCCGCGCCGACTGTCACGCGCCAAATACAGCTCGGAAACTCGGTCTTGGGAGAGAAAGGCTTTGATGGTGTAACGTTGGTAGGCGAGTGTTTGTCCAACGGAAAGGTTTTTACCCGCTGGTTTTTTTAGAGGTTTGTTTTGTGGACGTCGCTGAGTGACGGCGGGGTGGTTCTCGGTCAAGACAAAATCGAGTTTATGTGCCCGTTTGGGGCGATTGCTGCTCTCGGTTTTTGTGCTCTGTCGCTGACGGCGAATGTTGGCCAATGCCTCGGCAATATCTGGGGATTCTCCAACAATGGTTTTATCCAGATCGAAGGCTTCACCTGTTGCTGATGGAGCGATTTTTTGTCTCGGTTTGGCTTTTGCTGTTCCATTGCGAATCTGGTGAAGAGCCGCTTCTAAATCTTCTGATTTTTGGCCGACCAAGGTTTCATCTAATTCTAAATCAATGTCTCCCTGTTTCGATATTTTGTGCATAGCAGTTCCTGGCTAGGTCGATGTCTTGCAACCATTCTCACCCTGTGATCTTAAAAAATTCGGATCTGATCGGCTTAGAGCAGGGTCTTGGATCAACGGTATTCTTTTGTCGACAGGGTTGGCATTGCTATTGCCTTGTTTTTTGTGCGTGTTTTATAGTTAAGGTGGGGTAGTATGAGTACCTAAAAACGGAAGAGGCTTGTTGAGGTTGAGTCAACAAGCCGACGAGGGGGGTGAGTTTTTGACAGAACCCTACTGTTTTCGTGCCATTTTGTAGTAGTTGATCAAACCGTTGGTAGAGGCATCGTGACTGGTGATGGTTTGATCATTTTTCAGTTCTGGTTGAATTTGTTGTGCCAGTTGTTTTCCCAGCTCGACCCCCCATTGATCGTAGGAGTTGATGTTCCAGATGACCCCTTGGACAAAAATTTTATGTTCGTAGAGGGCGATCAACATCCCCAGAGTGGTGGGAGTGATCTGTTTGCACATGATGGAGTTGCTGGGGCGATTGCCTGGGAATACTTTGTGTTGCAGCAGCGCCTGAACCTCTGCTTCTGTTAGGCCATCGGTTTCCAGTTCAGCTCGCACTTCCGCTTCGTTTTTACCCAGCATCAGCGCTTCGCTTTGAGCAAAAAAGTTGGAGAGCAAAATGGCATGTTGCTCTCCAACAGGGTTGAGGCTGTTGGCGGGGGCGATAAAATCGGCGGGGATCAAGCGAGTGCCTTGGTGAATCAATTGGTAGTAAGCGTGTTGGCCGTTGGTGCCTGGGCTGCCCCAGATAATCGGACCGGTGTTGTAGTCCACCACGTTGCCGTCACGGTCACAGCTTTTGCCGTTGCTCTCCATGTCGCCCTGTTGAAAGTAGTCGGCGAAGTAGCAGAGGTATTGATCGTAAGGCAGCAGCACATGGCTTTGTGCGCCAAAAAAATTGCTGTACCAAACGCCGATCAGCGCCAAGGTCACTGGCAGGTTTTTCTCCAGTGGTGTGCTACGAAAATGTTCATCCATCTGATGAGCGCCGTTGAGCAGTTGCTCGAACTGATCCATGCCTTGATTCAGGACGATGCTTAAACCCACCGATGACCAGAGTGAATAACGTCCCCCCACCCAATCCCAAAATTCAAACACCGCTTTATCATCAATACCAAATTTTCGTGTGGCTTTGAGGTTGGTGCTGACGGCGACAAAATGTTTGGCTAGGTGAGCCTCATCTTTGGCGCTGGCCAAGAACCAGTCGCGTACCACATGGGCGTTGCTGAGGGTCTCTTGGGTGGTGAAGCTTTTTGAGGCGATCACCACCAAGGTGGTGGCAGGGTTGAGCTGTTTGAGGGTTTCACTGACGTGAGTGCCGTCCACATTGGAGACAAAGTGAACCTTGGGACCTTGGGCGTAATGTTTCAGTGCTTCACAGACCATTTTTGGCCCCAGATCGGAGCCGCCAATGCCGATGTTGATGACATCGGTGATCTTTTTGCCGCTGTAACCGGACCACTGGCCGTTGCGTACTCGGTCGGTGAAGTTGCGCATCTGTGCCAGAACGCGATTGACCTCTGGCATCACATCTTTGCCATCGACCAATACGGGACGGTTGGAGCGGTTGCGCAGAGCGGTGTGCAGTACCGCTCGATTTTCGCTGCTGTTGATTTTGTCGCCGCTAAACTGGCGTTCGATCCAGCCGCTGACATTGCGTTCTTGGGCTAAGCTGTGCAGTTTTTCAAGGGTTTTGCTGGTGATGCGGTTTTTGGAAAAATCCAGCAGCAATTCATCGAAGGTGAGAGAGAAGGTTTCAAACCGTTGTGGGTCTTGCTGAAACAGCTCGCGCAGCGTCAGTGATTCGATGTCAGTTTTGTGCTGCTTGAGAGCCTGCCAAGCGGGACTGTTGGTGAGAGTGGGCATGGTGAGGGATCTTCTGCTGTTGGGAAAGTGTTTCATGTTTTATCATACTGGTTGCTAAACGGAAAGGGGGTCAGGGCAATCGGGCTTAAATAATCCCTAGAATCTTAAGTAGGTATTTATTATCC
>CAZTQX010000127.1:0-2402 GCA_964615985.1 uncultured Gammaproteobacteria bacterium
ACTTCCTGCTTCTTATTGTCAAAATATTGATTTATGGTTTCAAGATTTAGCAGATGATCTTGCAGCCTTACAGAAAAAGAAGGCTTCGACCTTGATTGTGGGTCTGCAAGGTTTGCAAGGCTCGGGAAAATCCACCTTGGCGAAATTGTTGATCTGTCTGCTTTCTCCAGAACTGTCTGTGGTGACGTTATCGCTGGATGACTTTTATCTGCCTCGGCAACAGCGCCAACGGCTGGCCGAGCAAATTCACCCGCTGCTGGCAATACGAGGTGTACCCGGCACGCACGATGTGGCTCTGGCATTGGCGTGCATTGAAAAATTGCAGCGGCAGAATGATGATGGTTTTTGTTTGATTCCTCGTTTTGATAAAAGCCGTGATGATCGTTTGCCTGAATCACAATGGCAGCGAGTGGCGGGGTCTGTTGATTTGATTATTTTAGAAGGTTGGTGCGTCGGAGCCGAGCCACAAACAGCAGAGCAGTTGCTTGCGCCCATTAATAATCTGGAAAAAAATGAGGATGCTGAGGCTGTTTGGCGTAATCATGTAAACGATTGTTTGGCGGCTGAGTATCAGACGTTGTTTAAAAAAATAGAGTATTTACTGCTGCTGAATCCACCGTTATTTGAGATGGTTTATGAGTGGCGTTTGCTGCAAGAGCAGAAGTTATCGCAGCAGAGTGATGAAAAAAATCGCTTGATGAATAAAACCGAATTGCGGCGTTTTATTGACCATTTTGAGCGTCTGACTCGTCACTGTTTGCAGAGCTTGCCGCAGCGAGCGGAGCGGGTTTTTGAGTTGAATGTGGAACACAATGTGGTGGCTTGTCGAAAATAACAGGCCACTGTCTCGGCTAAAGCCGCTCCTACAAAAAGGCCAGCACCTCTGCTTCGATATGAGCTTTATCAATCACGCTGTCTTGAGCAATTTTTTTATCAAACAGCTCACTGATGCGTTTTGGAATGGGGGTGTTGGCTTCACGAGAGATGCTTTTCAGCGCATCCAGGTCGTGGGTACCCTCTTCACCGGTGAGGGCGTTGGCGATGGTGGGGGAGAACTTTGTCCATTCCGCAGTGGAGTAGATAATGGTTTTTATGCCACTTTTGGCATGAGTTTGTTGAGTTTTAAAACAGGTGGCGGTGTGTGGATCCATTAAATAACCCTGTTTAAAGTGCTCTTGGATGATCTGCTTGCCTTCGGCATCACTGCAAAAATCGGCGCTGAAAATGGCTTGTAATTGAGCCAGTTCATCTTGAGTTAATTCGTAATGATCGTCGCTATCCAATTGCAACATCAGTTTTTTTGTGCGCTCTGCGCCAAACAGGTCGTAGAGAATCCGTTCCACATTGGACGATTTAAGGATGTCCATTGCCGGTGAGGTGGTGCCGATCACGGTGCGGTTGCGCAGGTCGTAACGACCGTTTTGAATCAGTTCGGTGAGGACGTTGTTGCTGTTGGAAGCGATGAGGATTTGTTCCACCGGCAGCCCCATTTTCATGGCGTAATAACCACCCAAGGCGTTACCAAAGTTGCCGCTGGGTACGTCCAGATAGACCTTGTCACCCAATTTAATCGCTTGTTGGCGCACCAACTCCAAGTAGCTGTGGATGTGGTAGATGATCTGGAAAATAATGCGGCCAAAGTTGACCGAATTGGCCGCCGAGAGTTGGCTGTTTTTCTGTTGCAGTTTGGCTCGAAATTTTTCAGAGCCGAGCAGCTGTTTGAGTGCCGACTGGGCATCATCAAAATCACCGTGAATGCCGATGACTTTGAGATTTTTCGCATCTTCGGTGACCATTTGCAGTCGTTGCACATCGGAGGTACCACCGTCAGGGTAGAGGCAAGCCACTTTGACATTGGCGCGGTTTTTAAAGGTCTCCAGTGCAGCAGGGCCGGTGTCACCGGAGGTGGCGGCCATAATCAGATAGTGTTCGCCTCGTTGCTGTGCCAAGCGAGAAAGAACAACCCCAAAGGGTTGCAGCGCCATGTCTTTAAAGGCACGGGTGGGGCCGTGATAGAGCTCGCTGACGAAGGTGTTGTTATTGACTTTGACCACCGGTACGGGATTGCTGGCATCATCGAAAGCATCGTAGGTGTTGAGGGCAGCGTTGATGACGTCGCTCTCAATATCGACTTCAAAAGCGTTGAGCAGCTCGCGAGCCAAGATTTTGTAATCGCTGTTGAGGTGTTTTTGTAAAAAGGCCATGCCCAGATCGGGCAGGCTGGCGGGGACATAAACACCGCCAAAAGAGGACATGGGGCTGAGAATGGCAGAGGAGAAGCTGACCTCTGACGCTTGTTGGCCATCGTTGCCGCGCGTTTCGATAAAGTTCATGTTGTGCTTAACGTAACCTGATGCTTAAAGAGGCTGAAATTATACCTGATATTGTTCGTGCTGATATTG
>CAZTQX010000127.1:2502-6429 GCA_964615985.1 uncultured Gammaproteobacteria bacterium
CTGATATTGTTCGTGCTGATATTGAGGGTTGTTGCTGTTATTATGAATTTTAATATTGTATGTAGTGGGTTTTTTGCGATGTTGTTAGGAAAAAAAGGGGTGTTGAAAGGCAAGTGGCGTCATTATGTGCCATCGAGGTTGGTGTTGCTCATCTCCTTGGTGTTGCTGTTAATGCTTGCCATGCTTAACCTCAGTTTTTCGCTTGGTTATCGGGTCATGGAGCGTTACGTTCCCCTGTTGGATGCTTCAATGGTGGTCAAATTAGAAGCGACTGCGGCTCATTTGTGGTTTGAAGAGTTGATCAGCAACGATAAAGAGGAAAGTCTTGGCACTGTCTTGCCTCACCTTGATCGTGCGGTTTGGTATGTGAACGCGATGCTGCATGGCGGAGAAAATTATGAGGGGCGTTTTTTAGCCCTTCAAGACCCTCTGTTGGTTGCCAATGCTGAGACAATTTTAGTGCAGTTACAGCGTTTTAGGAGCATGACCCTGGAGCGTTTTCAAAATTTCAAAAGCTCGGGTATTGGCAGTGAAATCGATCAGCGTTATGACGCGCTTTTTAAACGGTTGCTGGTTAGTGCCGACCATTTAGAGGCGGGGTTACAGAAAGAGGTTGATCTGGAGCTCAAGCAATTTGGGAGGATGCATACTGTACTCGTCGTGCTTTCGTTGTTGCTGACGGTGATTGTTTTTTGGTTTTTTTCTCGTTATGAACGGGAACGGGCAAAAAATTTAGCGCAGATTCAAAAAAGTAATGTTGCTCTAAAACGTCTGTCGATGGTGGATGCGTTGACCGCCATTGCCAATCGCCGCCATTTTGACGACTGTTTTGAAAGCGAGTGGCAGCGGGCGGTTCGGGAAAAAACGCCGCTCTCGTTGTTAATGATTGATGTCGATTATTTCAAAGCCTATAACGATCACTACGGCCATCTTGCCGGTGATGAATGTTTGATCAAAATTGCCACCACCTTGGCGAGTGCCTTTAGGAGACCGGCGGATCTGGTGGCGCGTTTTGGCGGTGAAGAGTTTTCGGTGATTCTGCCCAACAGCGTTGAGTCGTATAATGATGCCATGCGTTGCAATGAGTTGATTGAAGCGTTGGCGATTCCCCATATCAAAGGCGAGAAGGTGGTGACGGTCAGCATCGGTGTGGCCTCCATGGTACCGCGTACGGGTGTGGCGGCAAAGGAGTTGATAGAACGAGCTGACCAGGCGCTTTACAGTGCCAAATCTGAAGGACGAAATCGTGTGGTATTGGCGTCATGATTTTGGCAGGAGTGGATGAAGTTGGGCGTGGCCCACTGGTGGGTTCGGTGGTGACAGCGGCGGTGATTTTAGACCCAGAACGCCCGATTTTAGGGTTGATGGATTCAAAAAAGCTCAGTGAGAAAAAACGCGAAGCTCTCTCTGTCGAGATTCAGGAGAAGGCATTGGACTTTTGCATTGCTCAGGCCAGTGCTGCCGAAATTGATCAGATCAATATTTTACAGGCGACGATGTTGGCGATGCAGCGCGCTGTTGTAGGGCTGAAAATTACCCCTGATTTAGTGCAGGTGGATGGCAATCGATGTCCTGATCTTGCTTTGCCCTGTGAGGCGATTGTGAAAGGTGATTCGTTGGTGGCGGAGATCAGCGCCGCCTCCATTTTGGCTAAAGTTTATCGAGATCGACAGATGGTGGCTCTGGATCAAGCTTATCCGCAGTACGGTTTTGCCCAACACAAAGGTTATCCCACCAAGGCCCATCGTCAGGCGTTGCTTGAGTTTGGGGTGATTGCTGAACATCGACGCAGTTTTAAACCGGTGGCTCGATTGCTCAACTCTGAGTAACGCTTTTCTCTTTATGGCAAGAGATTTGCCTCATTGGTACGAATAAGATCACATGTTCTTCTTATTCGTGCCGCTTTTGAGGTTAATTATGAAATCTGCAAAATATCTTGTTCTTGCCAGTTTATTGTCGTTATGTTCGCTGATTTTTTCTAATTTGGCTTTTGCTGCGGAGATCTCCCCCAGTCATGTTTATCAAAATACGCAACGCCTGATTGCCGAGATTGATTTGATTCGGAATAAGCTGGGGGTGCAGGATCAACCACGTCACCCTGGGGTGCAGATTAAGAAAAAACCAATCCATGTCTATGCTAAGGCTTTGGAGGTGATGGAAAAAGTGGCTCGTGCTCAAGCACAGCAGGACATGACGAAAATGACGGTTGGTACCATTCCAATCCGACACATATCACCGACCGAAGTGTTTGCAATCAGTGATCGTGTTTTGGCTGAGCTACGCCGTCTTAAACAGAAATTAAATATTACTAAGACCATTTCAAAGCCAAAGTTTGTGGCCGGTAAACGACCCTCTGATGTCTATGAAAATATGTGGCGTGCCTCCTATCTTTTGGATGCGGTGGCCGGAGAAATTGAGCCCTCTTTTGTGTTTCGTAATAGCCGTTTGATTTTGGCAGAATTAGGGCAGATTTCAGCTAAATTAGGTGTTTCCAGTTTAACAACTGCACCGTTAGTGGTCGCAGGTAAGCGACCAAAAGATGTCAACTTGCAGAGTTTTAAAAACATGCATCTGCTGGCTCGCTTGCAACGTAAATTAAACATTGAGCCGTTGCGAGCACCGAATTTTCCCAGTGGAACCATTACCGCTTCGGATGTGTACGATACCACCAACATTTTATTAGCTGAGTTGGTAAGAATTAAAGTGGCGCTGAAAATTATTACGCCACGTCCTTCGATTGCCTTACTGAATGGTAAAGGTCCTCCTGATGTGTTGGCACAGATGCAGCTGATTGCAGAGAATATTACGCTGCTTAATAAAAGCTAACTCTTACTTATTGAATTAACCCTGTTAAATATTGGGTTGGGAGTTAAGCAATGTTGTTAAAAATGATGAATATGAAATTGGCCAGCAAAATTATGGTACCACCAGTGGTGGTTGCGCTGTTTTTGCTGTTATCAGGTGGCGTGACATGGTGGAAATTGGATGTTGTTGATGAGGATGTCTCTTTACTGACCCGAGTTTTGGCACCAGAGGCCAATGAGGCCACAGCACTGTTGCAAAATGTGTTGAAAAAAGAGATGTTGGTGGAAACCTACCTGAGAACAGGTGACCCCTTTGATGTGGGACGCTTCGATCTTTTACAGATGACTGGAGAGGAGATTGGTGTTCGTTTAACGGCTTTGGTGGAAAGTGAGCAAGATCGTAATAAGATTGCCTTATTATTGTCCCGAGATCAGCAATACAACCGTATTTTTTTGCAGCAGGTGGTGCCGCAGATGAATCAGCAAGTCGATCTGTTGAATCAGCTAACAACACAGCACGGCCCTGAAACGGAAAAATTATTGACCGACATTGCCGAGACGGCGTTTGTGGATAAACGATTTGTGGTGGCCGAAAGCGCTTTGATTGCTCTAAAGGCCTTTATGAATGCTCATATTTTTCTGGGGCGTTATATGATGAGCCATCTGGAGCAGGACGCGGAACGCTTTCGAATGGAGATGCTGGCAACCGAAAGTGGTTTTTATGAGTTGGATGATGCCATTACTGACTCACGTCGTCGGGGCTGGTTGCAGCAGATTGATGGGGAGCTGCATCATTATCGAACCGACTTTGAAGATTTAGTGCTTGCCGTTAAAGAGCGTGATCGATTGGTTGCTGAGAAATTAGAACTGCTGCAGGAGTTGATTACCGATGATGCACTCAGAATTCAAGCCATTGTTTGGAATGATCTGGATGACGTTGGGGTGACAGTGGAGTCAGTAATAGAGAGCACTCACCTTTTATTATTGGTTGTGACGTTTATTTCATTGCTGGTTGGATTATCCTTGGCCTTTTTTGTTACCAGAGGCATTACTGGGGCGATTAAAATGGCGGTGTCGGTGGCCAATCGAATTGCCAATGATGATTTTAGTAGCAGTATAAAAG
>CAZTQX010000128.1:0-6403 GCA_964615985.1 uncultured Gammaproteobacteria bacterium
AGAATAAACTAAAATTCTTTGATTATTATATTCTAAAAAGCCAAAATAGCGTCACTTTTTAGAAAAACGACGCTTTAAATGGGATTGTAGATGGATACAACAGTAGATTTTGAACAACAGAGCAACAGAGAAGAGGTGAAAAAAACCACCTGTTACATGTGTGCCTGTCGCTGCGGCATTAAGGTCACTTTGCGTGATGGCAAGGTACGTTACATCGAGGGTAACCCTGATCACCCCTTGAACAAAGGCGTGCTTTGCGCCAAGGGCGCATCGGGGATTATGAAGCAGAACTCTCCTGGACGCTTGACGAAACCTCTGTTGCGCCGCGCCAATGCACTGCGTGGTGAAGCCAAGTTTGATGAAATTAGCTGGGAGCAAGCCTTCCAGATCATGGAAGATCGTCTGAGCAAAATCCGTGCTGAAGATCCAAAGAAATTTGCCCTGTTCACCGGTCGTGATCAGATGCAGGCCTTGACCGGCATGTTTGCCAAACAGTTTGGCACCCCCAACTACGCCGCCCATGGTGGTTTCTGCTCGGTCAATATGGCCGCTGGCATGATTTACACCATCGGCGGCTCCTTCTGGGAGTTCGGTGGCCCTGATCTGGAGCGTGCCAAGCTCTTTATTATGATCGGTACCGCTGAGGATCATCACTCCAATCCGATGAAGATGGCACTGTCCAAATTCAAGCGCGATGGTGGTCGTTTTATCTCTATTAATCCGATTCGCACCGGCTACTCGGCCATTGCCGATGAGTGGGTGCCGATCAAGCCGGGCACCGATGGCGCGTTGATCATGGCGCTGAACCATGAGCTGATTAAACAGGGTCTCTACGACCGTGAGTTTTTGATCGACTACACCAACGCCCCTGAACTGGTGAACTTAGACGAAACCAGCACGGAAAACGGCATGTTTGTCCGTCGTGAAGTGCCCGAAGAAGAGGGCTGTTTCGAGCCACAGAACAAACTTTGGTGGTCGGGCAAGGGCGATAAAGCGGTCTTTACTCGCACGCCTGATGCAGATCCTCGTCTATTGGGTGAGTTTGAGCTGGAAGACGGCACGGCAGTGAAACCTTCGTTCCAACTGCTGAAAGATCGCTTGGAGGACTACACCCCTGAGTGGGCGGCAGGCATCACCGGCATTTCAGCGGAAACCATTCGTCGTTTGGCCTACGAAATGGGGGTGACGGCGCGGGATCAGAAGATCGAATTGCCGATTCAGTGGACCGACACTTGGGGCAAGGAGCACGACACCGTTACCGGTAATCCGGTGGCGTTTCATGCCATGCGCGGTCTGGCGGCGCACTCCAATGGTTTCCAATCCATTCGTGCTTTGAGCATTTTGATGACTCTGTTGGGCACCATTGATCGTCCTGGTGGTTTTCGGCATAAAGCGCCCTTTCCGCGTCCTATTCCACCCTGTGCTAAACCGCCTTCCTCACCTGATGCGGTGCAACCCAACACGCCTCTGGATGGCATGCCATTGGGTTGGCCTGCGGATCCCGACGATCTGTTTGTGGATGAAGAGGGTGAGGCGGTACGTCTGGATAAAGCCTTCTCTTGGGAATATCCGCTCTCCGTTCACGGTTTGATGCACAACGCCATCACCAATGCCTGGCGTGGTGATCCCTATAAAATCGACACCATGTTGCTGTTTATGGCCAATATGGCCTGGAACTCCTCGATGAACACCGAGGATGCGCGGATGATGTTGGCGGATAAAGATGAGAACGGCGAATACAAAATTCCCTTCTTGATCGTCGCTGATGCTTACTTCTCCGAGACGGTGGCCTTTGCTGATCTGGTCTTGCCTGATACGACCTATCTTGAGCGGCACGATGCCATGTCGATGTTGGATCGTCCCATCTCTGAATTTGATGGGCCGGTGGATTCAGTGCGCATTCCAGTGGTGCCACCCAAAGGCGACTGCAAACCATTCCAAGATGTGCTGGTGGAAATGGGCACTCGCCTTGGTCTGCCTGCGTTTGTGAACAAAGAGGGGGAGCGTAAATACCGCGATTACCCTGATTTTATTATCAACTTTGAGACCGAACCTGGTTCGGGGATTGGTTTCCTCTCCGGTTGGCGTGGCAAGGGCGGCGAGAAGTTTATGCGTGGTGAACCCAACCCGCGTCAGTGGGAGATGTACGAGAAGAACAACTGCGTCTATCACCACGAGCTGCCCAAATCTTTCCAGTACATGCGTAACTGGAACAAAGGTTATCTCAACTGGGCGCACGCTCACGGCCTGACCAATTACGAAGAGCCGATCAATATTCACATCTATTCGGAAGTGTTGCAGAAATTCCGTCTCGCTGCTCAAGACAAAAACCCGGGGGGGCGAGTGCCGCCGGAACGCTTGCGTAAACGGGTGGAGACCTATTTTGATCCACTGCCCTTCTACCATGAGCCGCTGGAGTCGCAGTTGGTGGATACGCAGCAGTATCCGTTGAATGCCTTGACTCAACGTCCGATGGCGATGTACCACTCGTGGGATTCGCAAAACGCCTGGTTGCGCCAAATTCACACCCACAATTACATGTACGTCAATCCACGCACCGCCCAAGCGCAGCAGATTGGCGATGGCGATTGGATGTGGGCGGAATCACCGCATGGCAAGATTCGCTGCATGTGTCGTTATTCCGAAGCGGTGGAGCCAGGTACCATCTGGACGTGGAACGCCATTGGTAAAGCGGCCGGTTCTTGGGGTTTGTCTCCCAAGGCCAATGAGTCGCAAAAGGGTTTCTTGTTGAATCATCTGATCTCGGAAGAGCTGCCCGCTTGTGAGGCTGGCGCTCATATGTCCAACTCCGATCCGATCACCGGTCAAGCGGCGTGGTACGACGTGCGGGTGAAGATTTACAAGGCGGGCGACGATGAGCCAAAACAGAGCTATCCGCAGTTCAAGCCGGTGAAAGCGGTGCCGGGTATGCCCACCAAGGTGGGCAATGTGGTGTCGCGTCTGTTTGGTTTTGGTAAACGCTAACAAAGGAAGAGAATAAAATGACTCAATTAGCGTTGGTAATTGATTTGAATGTCTGCGTGGGCTGCCATGCCTGCGTGACCAGTTGTAAAGAGTGGAACACCGCCGGAGCCGCAGGGCCAATGACGGATCAGAGCGCCTACGATAAAGACCCTACGGGTACTTTTTTCAATCGGGTGCAGACCTACGAAGCGGGTACGTTTCCGAATACGGAGACGATCCATCTGCCGAAAAGCTGCTTGCACTGCGAAGACCCACCCTGTGTGCCGGTCTGTCCCACAGGAGCGAGTTACAAGCGCAAAGAAGATGGCATTGTGCTGGTGGATTACGACAAGTGCATTGGCTGTAAATATTGCTCTTGGGCCTGTCCTTACGGGGCGCGTGAATTTGATGAAGAGCAGAAGGTGATGAAAAAATGCACCTTGTGCGTGGATCGAATTTACGATCTGAGCAAACCGGAAGAGGAGCGTCTGCCTGCGTGTGTGATGTCCTGTCCCACCAGTGCACGTCTGTTTGGCGATGTGCATGATCCTGATTCTGAGGTGTCGGTGGCGATTCGTGAGCGAGCGGGTTATCAGTTGATGCCGGAGTGGAGTACTCATCCGGCCAATCATTATCTGCCGCGTCGTAAGACGACGCTGAACATTCATCAGGATGAGTTGATTCGGGCGGACAATCCGCTGAAAAAAGAGGGTTTGTTGTCCGATCTTCCCAGTGACAAACAGACGTTGGATGAGACCACCAGTTGGTAGGCTCAACCTTTTGGTTTAACGATAGTTTAGGTGTTTTATTATGCATCCCGCATTTTCGGTAATTTTTTTGACAACCTTGATCGGTGCCGGTCAAGGGCTGTTTTTGGCTATGTTTACGGGGCAGCTCTACTCGCTGCTCGATTTTTTGCCTGCGCAAGATGATCAATCGTTTTACGGTTGGGGTTCTCTGCTGGCGTTGATTTTGATGGGGGGCGGTTTGATCGCTTCGTTTTTCCATCTGGGGCATCCTGAGCGCGCGTGGCGTTCAATGGCCATGTGGCGTACCTCGTGGTTGTCTCGTGAAGTGATTGTGTTGCCAACCTTTATGTTGTTTTTGGCGCTTTACGGTTTGATTCACTACAAGGGCTGGACTCAGCCCTTGTTCTATCTGACCGCCTCGACTCCCATTGATGCCAGCCTGTTGGTGGGCTTTGTGGCAACTTTTGTGGCCATGATACTGTTTGTCTGCACAGGGATGATCTACGCTTGCTTGAAGTTTTTGCAGGAGTGGCACACGCCTCTGACGGTGTTGAATTTTACTCTGTTGGGCAGCGCTTCGGGTTTCACCTTGGCGACGGTTTTTGCTGCTTACACGGCTCCGAGTTTGATCTCTTTTTATCTCAGTTGGGCGTTGATTCTGACGACCTTGGCAGCGTTGGGGCGTGGGGCATCACTGTTGCGCAATCGTAAATTACGCTACAAATCCACTCCACAGACCGCCATTGGGGTGCGTCATACCAAAGTGGTGCAAAAATCCCAAGGTTCGATGGGCGGTTCGTTTAATACCCGTGAATTTTTTCATGGTAAATCGGAACTGTTGGTGAGAAATATTAGAACGCTGTTTCTGTTAATGGTCTTTCCTCTGCCTGTCGCTTTTTTGATCATTGCTTACAGCAATGCTGCACCTGCGGTTTTGGTGGCGGCCTTTTTGATTCAGTACGTGGGTTTGATTGCAGAGCGTTGGTACTTTTTTGCCGAAGCAAAACACCCTCAGAATCTTTATTACCAGCAAATTTCCTAATTGTTTGCTGTTTATGTCCTTATCAGGTGGCCTGTTCTCAGGCCATTTTTTTTGCCTTAATTTCAGCCTCCCACTGTCGTTAGATTGTTGACTTGACCTGCTTTTTCTGCTCATTTTTTGGGAATGGTTATGCGGCAATCTTATTTTTGTATTTTTATTTTTTTTCTTATCGGCTGTGCGGAGGATGGGGTTGTTGATCCCAATCTATTTTTTCCTGGTGGCGAAACAAATACAACAGAAAAAGCGATTTTTATTCAGGGTTTGGCTCTACCCCTGCGTTTGAATTTTATTCATCCTAAAGAGATGTCTTCCCAGCGTAGTCCGAAAACATTACGCAGCTTAAATGACCTGAATTCTGATTATCATCAAGATGAAATTGAGACCAGAATAAAAGATGTTTCGATGCAGCCATTGCAACGGATTAATTTTTTACTCTGTTTGTTAGCCCAGAGCCAGATGGCTGAAAGGATAAACCAAGGTGCGTATCAGGTTTGGATAAACCAACAAGAATGTCAGCTAGATAATAAGATAAATAATCCAGATCAAGCGTGGACTCTTGAGGTTACCCGTTTGGACAATCATTCTCCGCAAAAGGTTAAAGTTTGGGTGTCTGATTTTACCGCGCCAGAGTTGAATTTTTCAGCAGCTAATTCTACTGCATTGTTAATCGAACTAGAGATTGTATCGGCAGTCAGTGCAGAGTTGCCTTACGGTCATTTTAAGATGAACTTTTCTACTCTGATGCTCTCATCAAGCGTTGCTCAAGGTTCGTTGTGGAGTGGAAAAAACAGTGTTGGGCAGAATGAGGTGGGTTTTATTGCTGTGGTGAAGGATACTTTATTGGAGAATGATGAGAGTTTTTCTATCGCAGAATCACTGCACTTTATGTTAACCGATTTAGAGGGTGATGCTGGGAAAATGGTTAGTTATCAAGCTAATAATTCTGAATCAGTTGGGTTTGAGGCACGTTTTGCTGCTGCGTTTAATGCAGGTTATTTCTATCGTGCTGAAGATCGAGACAACGATGGTCTATTGGAATTTAACAGTCGTCTTTGTCAGGCGCGCGGTGAATTTGATCTGCATGTGCCTCGTTATCATCTTTATCATGCTGAGGATGGGGTATTTGCAGGAGCTTCTATTTTGGCTGGCGAACGCCTTGTCTTGGCGGCGGATGGTTTAATTAATAACACACCGATGATGTTTCAATATCAACACAGTCGCGCCAATGACCTGAATGATCAGCAGCAGTGGGCTGGCGAAGAGTTTTTTTTACAGTACGGCGCTGCGGGGGAGTTGCAGGGTTTGCCTTATGCCGAGGTGAGTTTAAAAGCCGGTACGGTGTTAGCAAATCAGAGCCACAGTTTTGTGCTTAAGCCTAAAATGCAGGAGCAGGTGATGCGGTCGGTTGATGATGGTTGGTGTGCTGATTTGGATATTGATGCACTTTTTTATGATTCGGCTGTCTCTTTGCCAGACGTTAGTCAGCTTGAGTTGGTTGATTTTGGTTTAGAGGGGCAGCCTGTGGTGTTGGAGAATTAAGTGGCAAGCAATATGGGTTTTAGGCGGTTATGTTTTTCGAGTATGGCTCAAATCGAAGCGTTATAACAAACTGACCACTCTGCCACTGCCTGTTTTTGACCCCCTTGTG
>CAZTQX010000129.1:0-2512 GCA_964615985.1 uncultured Gammaproteobacteria bacterium
AGCTATCTTCAAAGTAAGCACCTCAGAAAATCTCATCAGGAGAGATCATCATGAAACAGGCTGTCTTACTGCTCTTATGCCTTATTAGCCCCCTGTCACTGGCTGCCAGCGCCGATGCTCAGATCATCATTAGCCCCGGCAGTGAAGAAAAGGTCAAAGAGTATCGGGTCAACAACCAACTCTACATGCTGAAAATCACCCCCAGCATAGGCCCTCCCTACTACCTCATCGACCGCGATGGCGATGGCGATCTGGAAACCAAACGCTTTGAGCTGGACGAAAACTTTCAAGTACCGCAATGGGTTCTGATTCGGTGGTAAACTGATCGGCCTTTTATGGTTATTTGGGATGATAAATCCCAGTTTGAGTGTTTCATGTCCGTTTTTACCGTCGTCAGCTCAGAAGAGCTGCAAACGTTTTTGTCCCAATTTGATGTTGGGAGCCTGCTTGATTTCTCCGGTATTAGTGCCGGTATCGAAAACAGCAACTACTTCGTCAACACCAGCAAAGGCGCGTTTGTTCTGACCCTCTATGAAAAACACAATGCCGATGAGATCAACTTCAGCCTGCAACTGAGCGCCTTTCTGGCCTCCCATCAACTCTCCGTCTCTCACCCCATTGCTGCTCAAGATAGCCGTCTACAGCGTCCGTTTTTGGGCAAACCAACGGTGCTGAGTCAGCGCATTGTCGGAGAGAGTGTCTTGGCTCCAACGCTGGCGCAGTGTGCTGAGCTGGGTCGTGCTTTGGCCAATGTGCATCAGGTGAGTCAAACCTTTCCTCTGCATGAACCCAAATTGGACGGCCATCTCTGGCGGCAAGCTACCTTGGAAAAGCTACAGAGCCACTTAGCGCCAGAGTACTTTGCTGCTCTGCAGAGCGCTGTGTTGCGGCACCAAAGTGATGCCGAACTGGATTTGCCCCAAGGGGCGCTGCACACGGATCTGTTTCGTGACAACGTGCTGTTTGATGGGGAACAACTGAGCGGCATCATCGACTTTAACAGCGCCATGCACGGCGCTCTGCTCTACGATCTGGCGGTGGTGCTGAACGACTGGTGCAGTCAAGCGGATGGCGCGTTGAATTTGCCGCGCAGTCGTGCCGTTGTCACGGCTTATCAAGCGGTGCGCCCGTTTACCGAGTCTGAACATCAACTCTGGCCGCAGATTTGCGAACTGGCGGCGTTGCGTTTTTGGCTCTCGCGGCTGCTGAATCTGCACTTTCGCCAAGTCTCGCAGTTGACCTGTGACAAAGACCCCGCAGAGTATCGTCGCCTGTTTCAGCAGCGCCACGTGAACCCTGTCGTCTTGGAGCAACTTTATGATCACTAGAGTGGCGTTTATTCATCTCTGTGAGCAGATCACCGAAACCAGTGGCCGTTGGGTCTCGTGGTTGAGTCTGTTGATGGTGCTGGTGACGTTTCTGATCGTGGTGCTGCGCTACGGCTTTAATCTCGGCTGGATCTCCATGCAGGAGTCGGTGGTTTACATGCACGCCCTGCTGTTTATGCTGGCCAGCGCCTACACCTTGAAATTGGACGGTCATGTGCGCGTGGACATCGTTTATCAAAAACTCTCCCCACGTGGTCGTGCGTGGGTGGATCTGTTGGGGACGCTGTTTCTGCTGCTGCCCATGAGCCTGTTTATTCTCTGGCTCAGTTGGGATTACGTCGGCAACTCGTGGGGCTTGCTGGAAAGCTCCCGTGAGGCGGGTGGTCTGCCGCTGGTGTTTGCTCTGAAAACCGCCATTCCTGTGATGGCGCTGCTGTTGATTTTGCAAGGCTCGGCGGAGATTGCCCGCCGTCTGCCGCTGCTGCTGGAGAAGAATTCGTAATGGCTCTGCTGCTCTTTTTAACTTTGATTGTGGTGCTGCTGGTGGGTTATCCGGTGGCCTTTACTTTGGGCGGTGTGGCGCTGATTTTTGCCGCCATCGGCAGCGTCACCGGCAGTTTTGACAGCGCCTTTTTGGCCGCTCTGCCCAATCGTCTGTTTGGCATTATGACCAATGAGACCTTGATCGCGGTGCCGCTGTTTGTCTTTATGGGGGTGATGTTGGAGCGTTCCAAGGTGGCCGAGAGTCTGCTAGATACGATGGGGATGCTGTTTGGCAGCCGTCCGGGTGGCATCGGTATCGCAGTGACTCTGGTGGGCATGTTGTTGGCCGCCAGCACCGGCATCGTCGGCGCGACGGTGGTGACCATGGGGTTGTTGTCGCTGCCAACGATGCTGAAACGCGGTTACGATCCGGCCATCGCCACCGGCACCATCTGCGCCTCGGGTACCTTGGGGCAGATCATCCCACCGTCGATTATTTTGGTGCTGTTGGGGGATGTGCTCTCCTCGGCCTATCAACAGGCGCAGTTGGACATGGGGGTCTACTCACCAAAAACCGTCTCGGTGGGGGATCTTTTTATGGGGGCGGTGATTCCCGGTCTGATGTTGGTGGGGCTTTATCTGCTCTACATTATCGTCATGGCGAAGGTGAAACCCGAAAGTATGCCTGCCCTGCCGAAAGA
>CAZTQX010000129.1:2612-6390 GCA_964615985.1 uncultured Gammaproteobacteria bacterium
TGATGTTTGTGCTCGGTTTTGTCTTGGACTTTATCGAGATCACTTTTGTGATTGTGCCGATTGTGGGGCCGATTCTATTGGCGATGGGCATTGATCCAATCTGGTTGGGAATTATGATTGCGATCAATCTACAGACCTCTTTCCTGACTCCGCCGTTTGGGTTTGCGCTTTTTTATCTGCGTGGCGTGGCTCCTGCAGAGGTAAAAACCTCGGAGATTTACCGTGGCGTGGTTCCGTTTATCATGATTCAGCTGTTTGCTTTGCTGTTATTGGCGGCTTGGCCACCGTTGGTTACTTGGCTGCCAAAACTGGTTTATGGGGATTAACTCTGTTTAAATCCGATTTGTGAACTTGTTATCCCCCTATTTTTGACAAAAACGCTACAATACTTGACACAAAAACCACACTTCTGGAGATAGTACCCATGTTTAAACCTTCACTGCGTCATTTTGCTCTGTTGTCTGCCCTGCTCGTGAGTCCGCAACTGTTTGCTGGTGGTCTCTATTTTGGAGCTAAAACCGGTCGTATGATCATTGATGATGCGGCTTCAGTCTTAGTCAACGGCATTGAGAGTCAGCCAACCAACGCCAGCCTATTGGTGGGTTATGAAATTATGGGTATTGTGATTGGGGATCTGGCGGTTGAGGGTGAACTTAGCCGTACCATGAGTCCGGGTGTGAGCAGTGGTCAAGATGTGGAAGTGGAGAGCAGTGCGGTTTATGCCACGTTGCGTACCGCAGGGCCTTTCTACTTTAAGGTGAAAACCGGTTTTGTGAATCAAAACGTGATCAGAGGTACCGCCACTGTTTCTGAAACAGGTGCCTCCAGCGGTGCGGGTATCGGTATTGGGGTCGGTGTCGCTCAATTGGAATTGGAATGGACGGTGTTGAAGAACGACACCAGTTACGCCTCTTTGGGTCTGCAGATCGATCTGTAAGCGTAGGGGCCGATTCTATATCGGCCCTGCTCACCATTGGCGATATTCCATCCAGGGGCGGATATTGAATCCGCACCCTACTGGTTGGTTTGCAGTTCAATAAAACGCTGTTGTAAAAATCGGCGTTCTGCCGGATCTTTAATCTCCCCTCCTTGCAACAGTGCGGCAATCAAGGTTGCTGCGGCGTTTTTCTGTTCATCAGCGATTAAAACAGACAGGCTCATCTGTCTGACCCAACTGGGTACTTTTTCCCCCTGAGTTAATTTCATTAATTTTTGGCTTAATCTAAGAGCCAATTTATTGTCGTGCAATTTGTGCTGCGCTAACAACACCATTTTCACCATCCACGGCCAATTTTTTTCAGGGTTTGATTTAAATTGTTGCTCCACAAAAGCGATAATTTTCCGCAGTTTTTCGGGGTCTTTGACGGTGCTGTAAATATGGCTGGCACTGAGCAGTGGATAACGATTGTTTTGATCCAGACTTTGAATGGAGTTTAACCACGCTGTTAAATATTTGTAATCAAGTTGATCATAATTTAAACTTTTTCCTCTTTGATAATCAATGTCTTGCAACCAAAGAGCCAGCAGTCGAGAAGTGAGAGCCGGTTCATTCAAACTCAGGTTTTTTAATAATATGATGTTGGGTGGTTCAGATAAGTTTTCTATTTTAACCATTTGATTAGGTGCTGTTTTTTGCAGTAAAATTAAGCCGATGAGCAGCAGAGGCAGACTAAGTAGCAGCCAGTTCGGTAAATTTTTCAGGGATTTTAAAGTTGACATAAAATATTAAAAAACCTTGCGATGCAGATCAATCAGTGTTGCAGAACTGAGAAGAAGAAGATAAAGAAACGCTTCCAGTAGTGAGTGATAAAAGTGATCTAATGAGATGGCGTTTTCAATAAGCCATTGGCTGAGCGCAAACTGATTCAGCGAAGGCAGCAGCCACGAGAGAGCGGTTAAAAAAGTGAGAGCAAATTGATCCGCCCAAGAGTTTGGGTTAAAAAAAGGTCCTTCAGCGATCAGCACTAAACTGTCCGCCAGTCGAGCGAACAGATAAAAGAGAAACAGACTCAGAGTGGCCAACACGGTACTGCGCAGACCGAAAGCGAGCCAAAGAGCTAAACTGTTGATGATCATCAGCTCCAGAAAAAAGGAACAGCCCCAGTAGAGCAGGACACTGTTTTGACTGTAAAAAAGCAGCAGTAGGCTGCTAAAGAGAGCGATGCCAAAAGAGAGGCAGAGGATGCTAAGCCACTTGCCAAAATAGAGTTGGCTGCGGGTGATTGGGGTGGAGAGCAGCAGTGGTGTGTTGCCGTGGTTGAGTTCGTGATGGTTGATGTTGATCAAGGCGATGGCGGAGATCAGCAGACCGCTGAGGCGCAACAGCGTTGATAAAATCCCGATCTGAGTGGTCTGCTGTTCGGTGAGGGTGATGGTGGCGGCAAATTCGCTGATGGCCAGAGCCAGTAAGCCGAAAATGGCCAGAGCAGGAAGCAGACCGGCGTGTTGAATCTGTTTCAGATTGAGTCGGGCGATAATTAGAGTGGCGTTCAAATGGTTTTCTCTATGGCAGTCGGTTGGCGGTGATCATTTTGTATTTCAGCAGGCTGTCGGGTACCCAGAGCAGCAGATCGTTAAACTCCGCTCCAGCCAACAGACTGTGATCGCGTTGAATAAAGTTGAGATCTCCGTCCAGATTTTCAGCTTCTAAATTGGAGTTAAAGCCACGCGGCATCCCCAGCGAGAGCAGAAGAAAGGGAACCTCTTCTGCCAGTTGGTCGCTGCCATCCAGATTTCGGCTGACGAGGATCTGCGCCTGTGAGCAGAGGCTAAACGAGAGGCCGCTGGTGACGGTGGCACAACCCGCCGCCCCGTCGATCTGGTCGGCGTAGTCGGGGCTGACGGCGAAGCGAATCATCGTCCCCCACGCATCGCGGCCCTCAATGCCCAAGTCACGCCACGGCAGGCCGCCACTGTTCTGTTGGCAGCGACTGTTGGCGAGACGGTTCTGCTGGCCGTCGTCATCGCTGTCGGGGCAGGGCAGATGACCTTGGCTGAGGGTGTAGCCGATGATGACCTCTGAGAGCCGTTGCAGGGTGGTTTTTGTGCTGCGGATCTGTTGGTTTTCCAATTGGGTCTTGAGTGGCATTAACATACCGGAGGCCAGCAGTGAGACCACCAGCAGCACGATGGCCAGCTCCAGCAGTGAAAATCCAACTTGGTCGCCTTTTTGGTGATGACTTGTCATCGCTTGATCTCAAAAAATGACCCTAGCTCACTCAAGTTGTGTGCCGATTTTAAATAGCTCTCATCTCTGTTGGGACGTTACAATGGCAGTATTTATGGATAGCAGAAATAACATCAATATTATTCAACTGCCCAAGGGCGAGTCTGAAGCGGTTTTTGCGGGTTTGGCAGCAGAGCGTACCTTGAATTTTGCTGCAACACCGATGGCTTTCCAGCGAGGGACGTTGCTGATTTTGCCCCACACTCCGCAACCACAAGCGGATCTGCTTTGGTTACGGCAGCAAGGCTGGGATGAGTTTATTACGGCTCATCTAAAGCAGGGCGGTAAGCTGTTGGCGTTGGGTGGCGGTTATCAAATGTTGGGACGAGCCATTGCTGATCCGCATCACATCGAGGCTGGTGTGGGTAGTGTGCAGGGCTTGGGGCTGCTTAATTTCTCCAGTGAACTGCGACCCGAATTGCCGAGCCGTGCAGTGACGGCGTACCTCAGTTACAATGATGCGCCGCTGCAGGCGAGTGGTCTCTACAGTGGCCTTAGCCAAGGACCGGCACGGAATTATCCGGCGTGTTATCTGAATCAGCAGCCGGAGGG
>CAZTQX010000130.1:0-6371 GCA_964615985.1 uncultured Gammaproteobacteria bacterium
TTTGTGATGTTGTTGTCTATTTGTTTTGTTCGAGTTGAAGTCGGCATACGATTTTCGCCTTATTCTCGTGGTCTCTGAGTTGTGTATAAGATACAGATACTATCTCAGTATTTTAGTTTAAACCCCTCCGCATTTTTTAATTTAAAATCGCTTTAAATAAAGGTTGATTCTATGAGTGTTGAAGTAACGCTGGCGCTGCTGGTGTTTATCATCTGGTTCTGGTGGGGCGGCACAAAAGCGCGTGAAAATGCCGTTGCTCGCGCCAAGCAGGTCTGTCAGCGCCAAAACGTGCAACTGCTGGACGAGAGCGTGATGTTGAATCAGATGCGTCTCAAGCGCGATGCCGCAGGCGAGGTGCGAGTGGCGCGGCTCTATCGGTTTGATTTCAGCCTCGATGGGGTGGAGCGTCAACAGGGTTACGTTTTGCTGCTCGGTCAGCGGGTGGTGGATGTGCGTTTTCCACGCATCGAAAGCGATGATTCGGGTCTGTCATCATGAGCCTAGAGCAGAAGCTTGAGCAGATCAGCCTCTATGCCCGTAAAATAAACACCCTGATTGTGGTGGCAGCCTTTAGCAGCTATGTTTTGGCCGCTTACGCTTGGAGCGCGGGGCAGAGCATGGGGGCGCTGGTGATCGCCACTTTGGGCTACCTGCTGTTTCGCTCCCTGCGCCAGATCAGTTTTAATCTCACGTGGCAGCATTTCCAGCCGCAGGGTGAGTACGCCGAGTTGTTTCAGCATTTAAACGCCGATAATCTGCGTTGCAGTGCGGCGGAGCTATTGGCGTTGTTGCAACAAAATAATTCAAATAACATATTAGATAAAAACGGAGAGAGTGAAAAATGAGTAACTGTGCTTGTGGGTCAGAGAAAGCGTACGACGACTGTTGTGCGGTCTACATCAGTGGTGCAAAAAAAGCCCCCACCGCCGAGGCGTTAATGCGCTCGCGCTACACCGCTCACACGATGGCCGATATGGATTACATCGTCAAAACCCAACATGAAAAAACCCGTGCTGATATTGATCTGGAACAGACCCGCAGTTGGGCGGAAGAGTCCGAGTGGTTGGGGCTGGAAATCGTCAACACCGAAAAAGGTCAGCCGGGTGATGAACAGGGTTTGATCGAGTTTATTGCCCACTACATTTACAAGGGCAATCGTGAAGCGCACCACGAAGAGAGCCTGTTTCAGCGTGAAGGCGATGAGTGGTTTTTCCTCGATGCCCGAGCGCCGAAGGTCTCGCAGGTGCGCCGCAGTGAAGCCAAGGTGGGGCGCAATGACCCTTGTTCTTGTGGCAGTGGTAAGAAGTATAAAAAATGCTGTGGTAAGGCTTCGTAAGTCTTTTGCAGAAGAGTGCAAAAATAATGAGCAGTGATAAAAAGCATTCTGAGTTAAAACAACGGTCAGCAGATATGATTAATGCCGAAATTGCTTTGAAACGAGGAGCAATTAAAGCACGGGAGTTGGCTAAGCAAACGGTGACAGCGGTTGTGACCTCGGAGAACGGTCGTATTCGAGAGGAATATCCTTAAGTAGGGGCAGCCCCCTGTGGCTGCCCTCTTAAATTAACCCCTTTAAATCACCTCTCTAATCATCCCCTCTACGCCATTGGCTCCAAAACAAACTCCCCCAACCGACCAAAAAGGCCAATCCACCCAACGGCGTGATGGCTCCCAGCCAACGAATTTGGGTGATCGCCATCAGATACAAACTGCCCGAAAACAGCACCACGCCCACAAGCAGACTGTATCCCGCCAGCTTGAGCTTGGCCTGTGGTTGCAGTTGCGCCAACAGGCCGATCAGAATCAAACCAAGGGCGTGAAACATGTGATACGTCACCCCTGTTTGATACCAGCCGCGAGCTTCAGGAGTGAGTAAAGGTTTGAGGGCGTGAGCGCCAAAAGCACCGATGGCGACCGCCAACAGCGCCAGCAGCGCACCAAGAGCAATAAAACGTCTGGACATGAGGGGACTCTCTGTATTAGAAAGGCCTATTATTCTACAGCAATGAACCAGAAGGGGTCTGTTATGCCATCGTTTGATGTGGTTTCTGAAGTGGACATGCACGAGTTGGCCAACGCGATTGATCAAACCAGCCGTGAAATTGGCACCCGTTACGATTTTAAGGGCAGCAGTGCTCAGGTTGAATTAAACGATAAAAAGGTGACGATCATCGCCGACGGTGATTTTCAGATTCGCCAGATCCACCCGATGCTCTATCAAAAATTGACCAAACGCGGTTTGGAAGCGGGCTGTCTGGAAGAGGGCAAAATCGAAACCGTCGGCAAAGGGGTGCGCCAATATTTGACCGTGCAGGCGGGCATCGAGACCGAGACGGCGAAAAAGATCGTCAAAAAAATCAAGGCGAGCAAAATCAAAGTGCAAGCGGCGATTCAGAGCGAGCAGGTGCGGGTGACGGGCAAAAAACGTGACGACTTACAGCAGGTGATGGCGTTGTTGCGGGCAGTGGAAGATCTGGGTCTGCCGTTGCAGTTTAAGAATTTTCGGGATTAAAAAACAGCCCCCAGACGGGAGCCGAAGAGGAGAGAACTATTTCGAAACGATGACCCGTTCGCCATTGGTTAAATTAATCGCCACCAAGGCATTGAGATTGGCATCGGTGACCAGCGCTCGTTGTCGATGGCTGTCCAGCGCAATGCCCACCGGATCGCTGAAATCGGGGCCTGAGCTGTTTTGGCTGTCGGAGAGTACGGTGCGATTGCCGCTCTCCAGATCAATGGCGAGCAGGGCTTTGAGATAGGCATCCACCACTAAGACCCGATTGTTGGCCATGTCCAAGGTGATGCCTTGCGGCAGTTTTAGGTTCGGACCGCTGCCGGTCTGCTGATCGGAGATCACTTGCCGCTCGCCGCTCTCCAGATCAATGGAGATCAGAGCATCCAAATAAGCGTCCACCATCAGCGCGCGGTTGTGTTCGTTGTCCATAGTGATGTTGGCAGGGGAGCTGACATTGGGGCCGCTGCCCATGCCGCTCTCAAACAGCAGCGTGCGGTTGCCGGTCTCCAGATCCACCGCCAGCAGCGCATCTTGATAAGCGTCCACCACCAACACCCGTCGATTGTTTTTATCCAGCACGGTGTTGTTGGGGGTGATCATCGCCGGTCCTGCGCCGATCACACGACCACCGGAGACGATGCGCCGTTCGCCGCTGGCGAGGTTGATGCTCATCAGGGCGGAGAGGTTGCTGTCGATCACCAAGGCCAAACCGCTGTTGCTGTTGAGGCTCAGGTCGATGGGGGTCAGCAGTTGCGGGCCGCTGCCGATCTCGCTGCTGCTGAGAACCTGTCGCTGACCGTTGTCGAGGTCGATGGCAATCAGCCCTTTTAACAATGAATCCAACACCACGATGCGGTTGTTGGCGGCATCAAAGACCAAACTTTCGGGAAAGCCCATGCTGGTGTCGGGGTCGCTGGGGGCGGCAGAGACCTTTTGCCGTTGGCCGCTGTTGAGGTCGATGGCGATCAGGCTGTCTTGATAGGTGTCCACCACAAACGCCCGTTGGCGATCCGCATCCAGCGTCAAACCCACCGGCCAGGTCAGCAGCGTGCTGCTGTCGCTTTGGTTGTCTGACAGAATTTGTCGGTTGCCCGTCTCCAGATCCACTGCGAAGAGCGCTTTGAGGTAGGAGTCCAACACCAAGGCGCGGTTGTTGATTGGGTCTAGCACCACGCTGTCGGGCCAAGAAAAAGGCGCTCCAGTGCCGTTTTGACTGCCGGAGAGGCGTTGGCGTTGGCCGCTTAACAGATCAATGCCCATCAAGCCTTTGGGGTCTAACACCAACATCCGCTGGTGGGCGGAGTCCAGCGCCATGCTGTGGGTTTTGTTCAGCGGCAAGACAGCATCGCTGTGGGAAAGAATGCGTCGTTCACCGCTATTGAGATTGATACTGATAAGCAGATCTTGGCCGCTGTCGATCAGCAAGGCGTGCTGCTGACGGGCATCCAGCGTCAGGCTGGCGGGTGAGCCGAGAAAGACCCGTTGCAGTTTGATCAGACTTTTGGCGGCGTTGCGGTTGCGGTTGCCGTGTTGATCCAGAGTTTCAACCACGATGCGGTTGTCGCCGTTGCGCAGGTCGATGGCGGCGTTCCAGTGAGCGAAGTGATCGTCGCTTTGGGCGGCGATGCCGTTGACCCAAACGCCTTTAATGACATCGCTGTCTTGGGCGCTGCCACTGACGCGCAGCTGCGGGCTGTTGGTGAGCGCAATGGCGGTGGGAAAATGAATTTCAGCGCTGGGGGCGCTGCCGTTGTCACTGCTGGGCAGTGAGTCCACTTGTGGGGTGCTGGTGTTGTTTTTATTGCCAATGCAGGCACTCAGCAGAGCCACAAGTGAAAAGATCAGAGTTGCTCTTTTCACGCGATTTATCCTCGTCAAATGGGGTTTCCTTTGAAGAGGCGGAGTATAGAGCGCTCGTTTTAGGCTGTATCGGATTAGAAGATCGGCGGTTTTTTTTCCCTGATTGAGTAAGAGACAGAGTATGAAAACAAGATAAGCGGTGACTTATTTAGGCGGATCTTGTCGCCAACTGCGGCGATTGAGGACATAACCTGAGGACATTTTCCGAAAAGGGATCAATAACAGACGATGCAAAAGTGAGCACTGGTTCACACTTTCAAAACCACGAATGCCGATTTTCATCTGAGTCTGCCCAAGGCGCGGTTGATCGCGGTAGGTGCCAAAGAGCCGATCCCACCACGGCAGATTAAAACCGAAATTGCTGTTGGTTTCATCGTCCTCCACCGAGTGATGGACTCGATGCATGTCGGGCGTGACCAAGATCCAGCGCAGCGCCCGATCCAGTTTGGGCGGCAGGCTGATGTTGCTGTGGTTGAACATCGCCGCTGCGTTGAGAATCACCTCGAAGATCAGCACCGCCACCGCCGCCGGGCCGAGCAGAATAATGGCGGCAAACTTCACCCCCATTGAGAAGAGGATCTCCAAGGGGTGAAAGCGCAGGCCGGTGGTGACATCAAAATCCAAGTCGGCATGGTGAACGCGGTGCAGCCGCCACAACATCGGCAGGGCGTGAACCAAAACGTGTTGCAGGTAGATGACCAGATCCAGCAGGATCACCGCCAAGATCACCGCCAGAGCGGGAGGCAATTCGAGGTAATTGAGCAACCCCCACTGCTGCTGTTGGGCAAAGGTGGCCATGCCGATGGCGGCGGTGGGAAAGATCAGCCGCAGCACCACGCTGTTGACCACCACCAGAGCGAGGTTATTCAGCCAGCGTTTGGGTTTTCTGACCAGCAGCGTGCGGCAGGGTCTGAGGCTCTCCCACACGGCCATCATCAGAAATACGCCGATAAAAAAGCTCAGGCGCAGCGTGGCTTCGTGTTCCAGCAAGGTGGAGAATGACATATTAATACCCTGTTAAATTCATCGTGTAATTGAGGGTGAACCGTTAATGAGTCGTAACGCGCAATAAATTATCCACACAAGCCACCATCTTGCCGCGTTTAAACAGCAACTGCCAACGGCTGCCACCGCACTGTCTCCACAACACCGCCGCCCGAATCCCCGCCAGCAGCAGCACCCGAATGCGTGAGGCGGTGTCGTTGTTGTTCAGGTGGCTGTTGTCACCGTTGACCATCACCGGTGGGTGCAGGGTGCTGATGGTGTCGCCGTACAGCCCCGCCAGTCGGGCGATCATGTTTTCGTGCAGGGGGCCAAAATGTTCCAACTGCTCTTGCGCCGCTTGAATGCCGCGTTGGATGCGGTTCAGCATGGTTTGGTCTTTGATCAGTTTGCGTTCTAGGTGCATGAGGGTCATGACGTAGCGGGTTAGATCCACATCCCGTTTGGCTTCTCCGCCTTGCAGTTGGTTGCGCAGGACGATCAGGCCATCACGCAGTTTGTCGTTGCCGCCGTAGATCTCGTCCACGTCGTTGGCCTCAAGTTTAAACAGGCTCTGCAACAGGGGTTCAAAGGCATCGTTGTCGCCCTTGCCGTGATGGGCAAAGGCTTTGACTTGATGCACGGCTTGGAAGAGGGCGGCTAGGGCGATGGTTTGTTCTTCAAGGGTGTGGGACATGTTTGGCTCTGGATGTTGGCTGAATGGAATGGTATTGATTATAAGGGGGAATTTTTAGGATTCAATCGTTGTGATGGTTGTGGGGTGTGATGTTGAGGGATTATTTGAGTTCATTTCAGTGATGCGTTGGGGTTATTTTGTTGTCTGCTGTAAGTTTGTTCCTATACAATCCACCCAGATTTTAAGGTTATGCTTAAAATACTTGATAAATCTGGATGCTTCGCTTCGTATTCCTCACTGCAAACCAAGTATTCCGTTAGATTTTTTGGCTCTTAATGGATTCCTAGGTCTTAGCCGAACAATAGCCCCAACAGAGAG
>CAZTQX010000131.1:0-1150 GCA_964615985.1 uncultured Gammaproteobacteria bacterium
CGAGCCATTCTAACACCATTTAAGCATAAAACTGTAACTATGAGAGAACTCTCAAGGAATTAAAGGTTACTCTTCAAATGCAACAACCTGATTTCGACCCAGACCTTTGGCAATGTAGAGTGCTTGATCTGCTTGTGCCAACAAATCATCTTTTATCTGGCTGGTTTTTGGCATTAAGGCCGACACGCCCACACTGATCGTCAAACGATCAGCAACTTCACTGCCAACATGGGGAATCCGCAAGGCGTAAATTTTTTGACGCAATTTGTTCGCCAAATTAATGGCACCCTCCAAGGAGGTCAGAGGCAAAACCAAAACAAACTCCTCACCACCAAAACGCGCAACCAGATCCCCACCACGAGAAGTCACCTCTGACAGAGCCATCGCCACTCTCTTCAAACACTGGTCTCCCTCCAAATGACCATAAGCATCGTTATAGACTTTAAAATAATCAATATCCACCAAGATCACCGACAAAACAGATCCCATACGACACGCTCTTAACCACTCCGCACTCAAGTACTCATCGAAATGACGACGATTTGCAATCCCCGTCAAGCCATCCACACTGGAAAGACGTTTCAACTCCCTGTTTCTCACCCTGAGTTCTTTCGCCGTTCTTTTTAAGTTTTCGTACACGATTTCCCGTTGCTGACGAGCAAGATAGCCGCGCCCGTGGTAGCGCAATCGAGCCAACAACTCCACTTTATCGGGAAGTTTGCTGAGAAAATCGTTCGCCCCCAAGGCAAACGCATTGGACTTAATACCCGATCCAATTTGGCCAGAAAGCACCACTACTGGAACACATCTCACAACAGGCTCAATACGGATAAGCTCCAGTAACTCCAAGCCAGTCAACACCGGCATAACCAGATCCAAAATAATCACCACCGGTGAAACCCTCCGGATCAACTCCAGTGCTGTTTCTGGGTTAGAACAACAGTGCAGTGACAACTCAGAACCTTGCAACATCCTCTGTAACGTGGCAGCAACGATTAGACTGTCATCAACCAATACGATGGGCAGCACCGAAGGTACATTACTTTCTCTTACTTCTGGAATAAAATATTCTGTACAGGTCATCTGTTTCTTCACTTCTGCATTTCTGCATTTCTGCATTTATTAGCACTGAATATGCCAAAAAACCCAA
>CAZTQX010000131.1:1250-6284 GCA_964615985.1 uncultured Gammaproteobacteria bacterium
TTCTGCATTTCTGCATTTCTGCATTTATTAGCACTGAATATGCCAAAAAACCCAATAAAACCGATAACTTATAAAAAGCTTAAAACACTGCTAAAATTGAAAAAACGGCACCAAATGATCATATCAACTCATCTTTACTAGGGAAACTGTCGATACAATAGAGATTCATATAGAGGCTTACCCCTTCACTCACACAAGGATTAGATTATGTCAAAAACAGAGATTACCCTCACCGATGCCAAAAACCAAAACATCACGCTGCCCCTCAAAGAAGGCTCGCACGGCCCTGCCGTCATCGACATCAGCAGCCTATACCAGCAAAGTGGCTATTTTACCTACGACCCTGGCTTCACCAGCACCGCCAGTTGTCGCAGTGCCATCACCTACATCGACGGCGAAGAGGGCATTCTGCTCTATCGCGGTTACCCCATTGAACAACTGGCCGAACAGAGCAGCTACATCGAAGTCTGTTACCTACTGATCTATGGCGAGCTACCCAACGCCGAACAGATGGCCGAGTTTGACCACATCATCAAACACCACAGCATGGTTCACGAAGGGCTGAAAAACTTCTACTCCGGTTTTCACCACGACGCTCACCCGATGGCGATTATGGTTGGCACCGTCGGCGCACTCTCCGCCTTCTATCACGACTCCACCGACATCACTCAAGCACGCCACCGTGAAATCTCCGCTCACCGCTTGATTTCCAAAATGCCAACGATGGCCTCCTACTGCTACAAATACTCCAATGGCCAACCGTTTATTTATCCACAGAACAAGCTCAGCTACGCGGAAAACTTCTTGCAGATGATGTTCTCACTGCCCTCCGAACCGTACCAAGCCAACCCCACTTTTGTTAAAGCTCTGGATCTGATCCTGATCCTGCACGCCGACCATGAACAGAACGCCAGCACCTCCACCGTACGTCTGGCCAGTAGCTCGGGAGCCAACCCGTTCGCCAGCATCGCCGCCGGTATCGCTTCTCTTTGGGGGCCAGCGCATGGCGGAGCCAACGAAGCGGTGATTAAAATGTTGGAGGAGATGCTCAACTCAGAACAGGACATTGAACACTACATCAAGCGGGCAAAAGACAAAAAAGATTCATTCCGCTTAATGGGTTTTGGCCATCGAGTCTATAAAAACCACGATCCGCGCGCCACCATTATTCGCAAAATGTGTCATGAGTTGATCGATGAATTGGGCGCAGAGAATCAACCGCTGTTTGAGATGGCAATGAAACTGGAGAAAATCGCTCTGGAAGATGAGTACTTTATCCAGCGCCACCTCTACCCTAACGTGGATTTTTACTCCGGCATTATTTTACGGGCAATGGGCATTCCGCTGAACATGTTCACGGTTATTTTTGCCATGGCACGCACCGTCGGCTGGATCGCCCACTGGCTGGAGATGATGGACGATCCGCAGCAGAAAATCGGGCGACCACGGCAGCTTTATACCGGAGCCAAACAGCGGGATTACCGTAGCGTCACAGATCGAGATTAATCTCCTATGGCGACAGACCCTGTTGGGCGCATCGCTACGCTCCTTTGCCACAACCTACACATCATCCAAAAAGTAGGATGGTGCAAAGCGCAGCGTGCCCATCACATCATCGCGGCAATCCTGTTGGGCACGTCGCTGCGCTTCTTTGCCACAACCTACCTCTTCGCCGCCGCTTGCAGACGATAAAAGATCAGTCGCGCCAGATCCCGCTGCATGTCTTCACGCAACAAAATCTCCTCTTGGCTTTTACCCAGCACCCCAGACACATCGTATTGATAAACACGCTCAACCGACAAGGTTTGTGCTTCTATGGAAAAAGTCTGCTTAGGTTCAACAAGCGTTTCAGCCAACTGCGGCTGATAGACCTTGAAAGTCGCTTGATAACGCAACTCGTACTCCCCCACCTTGCCGCTGTCATCAATGGAGAGTACCCGCCGAGAAAACTGCTCACCGCTGATGCTCAACACCGCACTGGCCAGTTCTAACTCCTCCACCAACAACACGCCGCTTTCCAAAAGACGCTGACGCAGACCGTCTGCAATCAGACTGCCCGGCAAGGCATCAATAAAGGTACTTGCCATCTGCGGTGGCAACGCCCCCTGCGGTGTGGAAATGCTGCCACGCAAATGAAAGCCACAGCCCAGCAGCAGAGAAACCAGCAGCAACGCCCCAAACTGAAAACGCAGCGCGACCATTAGGAGACCACGATATTGATCAAACGACCTGGCACCACGATCACCTTGCGCACGGTTTTCCCCTCAGTGAAACGCTGCACATTCTCATCCGTCAGTGCCATCGTTTCACACAGAACCTTGTCCGCATCCAGTGGCAGAGTAATTTTGCTGCGCAACTTGCCATTGACCTGCACCACCATCTGCATCGTCGCCTGCTGCAAAGCTGACTCATCCACCTGCGGCCAAGGGGCATTGGCGATGGTGTCGGAGTGTCCCAACACCTGCCACAATTCATGACAGACGTGCGGCACCATCGGCGCTAACATCAGCAACGTGGCTTCCAACAACTCTTGACGCAGAGCGTGATCCGCTGGTTGTTGCCCCTCAAATTTAGCCGCCTCATTGAGCAGCTCCATCACCGCCGCGATGGCGGTATTGAAAGTCTGTCGCCGCCCCACATCGTCGCTGACCTTGGCGATGGTCTGATGCAGTTTCAAGCGCAACGCCTGCTGTGATTCGTTCCACTGAGCAGGAGCCTCACCGACACTCCCCACCTGCTGATGCTGGTAAGCCATGCGCCAAAGACGCTTCAAAAAGCGCGAGGAACCCTCAACACCAGAGTCGTTCCACTCCAGCGACTGCTCGGGCGGGGCGGTGAACATAATAAAGAGGCGCACCGTATCGGCACCGTATTTTTCAATCAGCTGCTGCGGATCGACGGTGTTGCCCTTGGATTTGGACATTTTACTGCCGTCTTTGAGCACCATGCCTTGAGTCAACAATTTTTTGAACGGCTCATCGTGACTCAACAGCCCCAGATCCCGCATCAACTTATTGAAAAAACGCGCATAGAGCAGATGCAAAATGGCGTGCTCCACCCCACCGATGTAGTGATCCACCGGTAGCCAATAATCGGCACGGCTGTCCAACATGCTCTCGCCGTTGTCACGGCAGGTGTAACGGGCAAAGTACCAAGAGGACTCAAAGAAAGTATCAAAGGTGTCGGTCTCACGCTCCGCCGCCTCACCGCACTCAGGACAACTGACGTTGTAAAACTCCGGCATCTTTTTGATCGGAGAACCAACGCCATCAAAGACCACCTCTTCGGGCAGCTTCACCGGCAGATCCGACTCCGGCACCGGCACCGCACCGCAACTGGGGCAGTTGATCACCGGAATCGGTGTCCCCCAGTAACGCTGACGTGAAATCCCCCAATCTCGCAGGCGGTAGTTCACCTGTCGTTGCCCCTTGCCAGCAGCCTCAACCGCTGTGGCGATGGCATCAAAAGCCGCTTGAAAATCGAGACCATCAAATTCACCAGAGTTAAACAGCACGCCCCGATCTGTGAAGGCTTCCTCGCTGACATCAACGCCGTCCTCATCCGCAGGCCGAATAACACTCTTCAGAGACACATCGTATTTATGGGCAAACTCCCAATCACGCTGATCGTGCGCCGGTACCGCCATCACCGCACCCGTGCCGTAACTCATCAAAACAAAATTGGCAGCAAACACCGGCACCGGCTCACCACTGATCGGATGCGTCACATCAATACCGAGACGAATGCCGCGCTTCTCCATCGTCTCCAGATCCGCCTCGGCGGTGCCACCGGCACGACACTGTTCGATAAACTCAGCCACCTCGGCATTTTTCTCAGCCGCTTGCAGTGCCAACGGATGCTCGGTTGCAACGGCCACATAGGTCACTCCCATCAGCGTATCGGGACGAGTGGTGAACACCGTCAACGGCTCGCCAGCCTCAACGCCAAATTGCAACTCCAGCCCTTCGGAACGACCAATCCAGTTTTGCTGCATGGTACGCACCGCTTGCGGCCAGTCGGGCAGGTTATCCAAACCCTCCAACAGCTCATCGGCGTAGTCGGTGATGCGCAAAAACCACTGCGGAATTTCGCGGCGCTCCACCACAGCGCCCGAACGCCAGCCCTTGCCGTCGATCACCTGCTCATTGGCCAACACGGTCTGATCCACCGGATCCCAGTTCACCTGAGAGACCTTTTTATAGACCAAACCTTTTTTCATCAACTGGGTAAAGAGCCACTGCTCCCAACGATAATATTCAGGATGACAGGTGGCCAGCTCACGCTTCCAGTCGTAGGCAAAACCCAAACGCTGTAACTGCTCGCGCATGTAGTCGATATTGGAGTAGGTCCAGTTGGCCGGTGGCACCTTATTCTTCAAAGCGGCGTTTTCTGCTGGCAGACCAAAAGCGTCCCACCCCATCGGCTGCAAGACATTTTTGCCCAACATGCGCTGATAACGGCTGATCACATCGCCAATGGTGTAGTTACGCACATGCCCCATGTGCAGGCGACCACTGGGGTAGGGAAACATGGAGAGGCAGTAAAACTTCTCCCTACTGCTGTCGTTATCCACACTCTGGAAGGTGTTCTGCTCGGCCCAAAACTGCTGGGCGGCCAACTCTAAAACCTCTGGATCGTATTGCTCGTTCATGGGAAATCAGGCCGTTATCATCGCGAAAAAAGAGGCCAATCATACCGAGGCTACGCGGATTGAACAAACCAGAAAATGGGCTATCTCTGCTCAATCTCAACAAAATGGTGCTCAAAATGGGCTAGACTCTGGTGAGAAGCCTCACCTTTGCTTATTGTGATCCACACACTGGGAGAAACTGCGATGAAACAAGAACAGAACAATCACCTAATCGATGCCTACGAACGGATGCTGGAACGTGCAGGCGCTCTTATTCACGATGCTGAAGCACAAATTCCCGTGCTGCAAAAATCTCTGGAAGAAGCCAAAAAGAGCGCCATTGAACTGGGTGAGTTGAGCAAAGAGGAGGCGAGCAAAATCGCCGACTACATCAAACGCGACGC
>CAZTQX010000132.1:0-2047 GCA_964615985.1 uncultured Gammaproteobacteria bacterium
GCGGCACAATACCATGCGTTAGTTGTTATCGCAAAACACAACATGTTGTGTTTTGTTGAAATGAATTGGGATGCTGACTCTTTCCTTAAATCGTTGTTATACCACTGCTACTGCGGTTGGCTGAGATGAGAAATAGGGTTATTTCATGGCGATTTATTAGGGTTTAACTCTATATCTTGTGTTTGCATGAAAACAGAGGCTTTTTTGATTGTTTGACGAATGCAGTGAAATTTTGGATGTCAAGATGGTTTCGTTGAAATTTTGACGTTATTTTGCATTGATCTTGTTTGGGTTTTGTCAAGTGTAGCTTGCAGATACTTTAAGTACTAATGACGGCTGTTTTGTTCTAACTGCTTAATAATTTAGGGAAAAATATCATTATCCACAAAGGCTGTGGATAACTCTGTGGATTAGTTGTTATTGGAGCCTGTTGAGGGCGTTGTAGCAGGCTTTTAAACAAAATGGTGTTTTTTTGACCACAAAAATAAACTTGTTAAAAAACAATGGGTTGAATTTTTTTGAAGATTTTTTTAACCTTTCTCTTTGTTTCAAATAAAGGTTTAAATACTATTTATGGTTTTGTGCATAAGTGTGCTGTGTCAAGAACAAAGTGATCCTTTTTTGAGCTTTTGTTGCAGTGTTTTACTATAAAAACTTGTCTTGACTGTCAAGTCTTTTTGACGGGGATTTACCTGTTTTTTAAAGAAAATAAAGTTGTGTTTAAATCCTTTTTATTGTGTTTTTAGGGTAGGGTAAAGCGGCTGTGTTACGGCAAGGTATCTGGGTGTTATCAAGTCTAAAAGGGTGGAATAAGATGCGAATTGGAATTGATTTAGGCGGAACTAAGATCGAAGCGGTGTTGATGCAAGAAGAGGGTGTGATCGTACAAAAACAGCGAGTGCCAACACCCAAAGGTGACTACCCTGCCACGTTGCAAGCGATGGTGGAATTGGTGAGGGCTTTGGAGGCGCAGGCGGGGCAGCCGTGCAGTGTTGGTATGGGTACTCCGGGAGCGATTTCGCCTGCCACTGGGCTGCATAAAAACTCCAGTAATGTGGGGCTGAATGGCAAACATTTTCAGCGGGACATCGAGCAGTTACTCCAGCGTTCGGTGCCGATGGCCAACGACGCCAACTGTTTTGCTCTGTCAGAAGCCACCGATGGTGCGGGCGCAGGGGCGGCGGTGGTGTTTGGGGTGATCGTCGGTACTGGCTGCGGTGGTGGGGTGGTGGTCAATGGGCAGGTGCTGCAAGGGCCGAACGCCATTGCCGGTGAGTGGGGGCACAATCCATTGCCGTGGCCACGGGCTGATGAGCTGCCTGGGGCGAGCTGTTATTGCGGTCAGCAGGGCTGCATTGAGACCTGGATCTCCGGTACCGGTTTGGCACGGGATCATTTGGCGGTGACTTCTGTACCGCTGTCAGGGGAGCAGATTGTGGCGCAGGCAGAGTTGGGAGATGCGGTCTGTGAGGCGACTTTGCAGCGTTATGAAGATCGCATGGCGCGCTCGTTGGCGCAGATCATCAATGTGCTGGATCCCGATGTGATTGTGTTGGGTGGTGGGCTGTCTAATGTGAGCCGTTGGTATGACAACGTGCCGAAGCTGTGGGGTAAGTATGTGTTTTCGGATCACGTTGCCACTCGTCTGCTTGCGCCAGTGCATGGGGATTCCAGTGGGGTGCGTGGTGCGGCGTGGTTAGGGAATAAAGAGTGAGACTCAGCTCTCAAATCAGAACGTTGGGGCTTGGTGTAATAAGATGCAGGTTCTATGATGTCTCATAAATCAGTTGCTTAGTAATCCCCCAAGGAGAGCGTTATGGATAAGAAATGGCAGATGAGCTTGCCGGTGTTGAGTGCATTGGTATTGGCAGCGTGTGGCGGCGGTGGTGGTTCGGCACCGGTTGATACGGGGTTGTTGAAGAATGTCCCTGAAACTTACAGCATTAATATTCCCAAGTCGTTGTTGAGCAACGGTGTGGTGGTGAAAACGTTGCGTGTTGCAACGGCTGGTGGTGCAACCGCTGCCGCTCCAGCCGCTGCGGCTCCA
>CAZTQX010000132.1:2147-6131 GCA_964615985.1 uncultured Gammaproteobacteria bacterium
GCTCCAGCCGCTGCGGCTCCAACCAGTTTGGGTTATCAGCGTTTGCAAACGTTTTCCCGCAATATGAAAGCGCGTCAGGCGCAGATTGCCGATCAGTTTGTCTTGGTGGATAAACTTTGGGATAAGTTGGTGAACGAGTGTCAAACCACGGTAGTTGATGCGGTCTGTTCGGTGGCGAAAGGTGCCTTTGAATTGACCTACACACAGGCGATGGCAGACAACGTTTATGCCGCTTTGGAAGCCAAAATTTTAGACGATGACGATCTCAGCAAAGCAGAAATTGATGTGGCGTTGTTGGCTGCACGAGATCGTGCCAATGGGGTTGGGCCAAACAGTGCTTGGCCTAATGTTGGTAGCCTGATTGCGATTGATAACGATTTTGAGTTCACCACGTTGACGACGGCATTGCCAAGCGATTATCTCTACCGTTTGAAAATGGTGGCGGCTCCGTTGAAATACGTTGAGGTGCTACCTGCCACTACCGGAGTCACAGAGACGGGTAACGGCACAACGAATGCTGGAACTACTGGAACTGGAACTGCTGGAACAGTGACTCAATTGCGCGATTTTGCTGAAAATGAAGCCGCTGATTTCACTCTGCAATGGTCTGATGATGAGTCTCGGGTCTCTCTATTAGAAGAGATCAGTAAAGACACCGAGATTGAGTCGTTTCAATACACCTTTATTGCCGATGCCGTTAACGGTGACAGCATGACGGTGACCGGCAGTAAGGAGGAGACCAAGCGTAATAAAACTGAGCTGAAAGAGACCCTGCTGAGCATTAAGGAGGTTCCTTCTGAAAGCGCCATCAGCGGTGTGGAGCTGAGTTTCAGCGAGAATGAATCCAAAACCAAGCTCAAAAATGGTTTGGTGATCTCCAAATCTGAAGCGGCCACGATTGAAGGTCGAGCGGACGATACCGGTGGCTTTGTGCGCAGCATGCAACAGGATGATGAAGATGGAGTCTCTTCTGTTGAGCATCGTAAAGATGAGTTTGATACCAACGGTGGTCTGTTATTGGCCACTTTTTGCCGTGATGCGGACATCAACGATGCCGATGGCGACAGTTGCTTTGATGCCACGACCGGTCTAGCGGTGGATGCCAACTGGAAGACCTATGATCCAAACGGCAACGGGGTATTTTCTCGCGAGCTGGATGATGATGCTTTGGATGCGGCAGCAAATGCAGCAACCAGTCGTTTCATCAAGGTGAGTGTCAGTGGTTTGCCAGAGGTGGCTCCTGTTGCTCCGGCTCGTGAAACCAAAACGCGCTTTGAACTTTACATCGGTGATCCTAATGATCCTGCTGCTGCCGCTGAGCAGGTGGGTGAAGGTAAACAGGAAGTGAAAGCCAGTGGCCGAGTCAAACTGAAAGTCCGTTACTGGGGAACTCAAGCACAGTTGAACGCGGGAGTTTCAGTGTACGAAATGAGCTACGATGCGGTGACAGGAACCACCACTCGTACCTTGATTTCCGGTGCCTCGGTTTCTGCCTCAGCACCTTAATCTTTAAACGCTAAAACCGTAAAAGCCCCGCTCTGTGAAAACAGGGCGGGGCTTTTTTGTGGCTGCAAAAAAAGCGTTTTTACTGCTGTTTAAAGCTCTGTTCGGCGTTTTGTTTGCTGCGCTGTTCGGCTTGAATGGCGCGTTGTTTCATCTGCCGAGCTTGCTGTGCTGGGTTCATTATCGGGGGCTGCATGGGCATCTGCGATTGCATGTAACGTTGCCATTCTTGTGGACTCATGCGACGTTGAGTGGCAGATGAGGTGGTGTCCACGGGGGAAGGCGTCGGTTGGGTGGGATAACGCGAGCTGTTGTGATGATGTTTTTCATCGTCATCATGATCATCACGGTCATGGTGTTTGTCTTTATGGTCATCGTCGTCATCATCATCGTGATGTTTTTTCTTGCGTTTTTTTCTGTCATCATCATCGTCGTCGTCATCAGCCAAAACGTGATGAATCGGTGCGCTGGCCAGTAGGCCGGTGGCGAGGTAGGCCAAAAATTGGCGGCGTGTGGTCATAAGACTCTCCATTAGGTTAGGTTGTTGTTTTACTTTTTGCGATTAAATAATCCAATATTTTGCCGGTGATATCAATCTTTGCTTCGATTTGTTGATCGGCAAAATAGCAGGGAAAATTCAGCTCGGCAAAGATCAGCGCCCCATCGGGCTGTTCTAAAATATCCACTCCGCCAAATTCCAACTGCAACAGAGCCGCCGCTTGCAGTGCCATCTCTTTGGCCGCTGCGGGGACGCTGTTGAAATAATCCGTATGGCCACCGACGGCGTTGCTGCGAAACTCTTGCTGCGCGCAGTGGAGGGTTTTTGTGGCGATCACCTCATCGCCTAAAACCAGCAGGCGGTAGGAGTGACGGTGTTCAACAAAACTCATCAGCAGCGGTGAGCCGTTGAGGTAATCCAGCAGTGAGGTGAGGGCGGGGTAGGAGTCCACCTGCATTAACCCCATGCCGCCTTCTGAGCCAGGTACTTTAACAATTAATGGAAAACCACCCAGATATTCCACATGGCTTGGCAACAGGCGACGATCTGAGCGCAGTGAATGGATGGTTTTGGGGACGGGTATTCCAGCTTTTTGCAGCAAAATATTCTGTTCTAGGCATTCAAAAAAGGGTTGTTTATAGAGACCACAGACTCCGATTTTAAACAGAAATTGTTCCAGTCGAATGGCGGCGATGTCGGTGGCCACACGGTAGATGAGGTCGCCTTTTTCGGGGCGGGGAGTGCGTTGGTAGTCGAAGGTTTCGGGGGTGATTTCCAGGTAGAGAATATTGCGTTGTTCGCAACTTTTTTTTAGCAGTTGGTTGGTTTCGTGGAGGTTGTGTTCGGTTATGTTGTAGAAGTTCATGTTATTGGGTGAGGTTTTTTTTGTTGAGGTAGACAGCAGTGCTGTGTTTCCCCAGTTTTTTGTCGAAAGTGTAGAGGTGGCACTTTTTTTCTTGATTTCTGCTGAGAATGAGCGCATCAGAAAAGTCAAAATTTTCCAGTCGATAAAGCGTTAGAGCCTTTTCGATTAATGGTCTGTTTTCAAGAATAAGTTTGCTTTGTAATAGAAGTCGTTCTATCAGGAGTATTAGAGGGTCTTTTTTGACTTTGTAAATACGCTGTAGAACCCAAGCTGTTTCGATGAAGACGATGGTGCTGATAAAGATTTTATCGTGTTGTAGCAATAAAGCTCTGGCATTTTCACACTGCTGTTGTGAATTTTTATCATCTATCAGAACTCGTACCAGAACGTTTGTGTCGATCCCAATCATATTTTAGATGCTGCTTGTTCGATGGCTTCCTGCATCTCTTCTAAGGAAACGGTTTTATCACTTTTGATTAGGCCAAACAGTGAGCTGATTTCTGTTGAAATGGGTTCGGCAATGATTTTATTGCCCTGCAAGGTGAAGGCGATTCGATCCCCTGTTTTTAGATTCAGTTGCTTGCGAATGGCGGCAGGTAGAGTGACCTGGCCTTTGCTGGTGAGGTTGGATGCTTGCATTTTTGTAATACCTTATTTTAAATGTATTACACTGTAGTATGGGGGTTGGTTGTTTTTTGTCAAGTGGGGGGGTGCTATTTAAATTCATGTTAAGTTGTTTTATAAAAATAGAGCAAGGAATATTTTGGAGCAAAGTATGGAAGATTTTTATCGGTATTGGGGTAAAGCGGGAAAACAGTCAGCAGATCAAACGCCTACTTATCACTTATTGCCTTACCACTCTTTGGACGTGGCGGCAGTGGGTGAGGTGTTGTTAAAACAGCAGCCACGATTGCAGACCTTGTTGGCGCGCCTTTGTGGTATGGATGAGGAGCCATTTCGGCAGTGGATGATCTTTTTTTTGGCTTTGCACGATCTGGGTAAATTTACCGACAGCTTTCAACAACTGCGGCTTGATGTGCAAAAAGTATTGCAGGGACGAGAGGGTGCTGAAGCCTCTGCACGACACGACAGTTTGGGGTTTTTGTTGTGGAACAGC
>CAZTQX010000133.1:0-6037 GCA_964615985.1 uncultured Gammaproteobacteria bacterium
TTTTTCTTATGGGACTGAAATCTTCAAAAAGGTAGTTTGAACACCTCTGTTGGACGACCTACCGCTTTCAGCCGAATGTTTTATACTGGCACCTTTCCCCTGTGCCGGATGCTGTTCTCCATGAGCTTTACCAACCCTTTACTGAAAAAAATCGCTGCTCTCATTGAGCTGCCCTCCGTCAGCAGCGTCAATGCCAGCTTCGATATGGGCAACCGTGCGGTGATCGAACGGCTGGCGGAGTGGTATCGCGCAGCCGGTTTTAAGGTGGAGATTTTGCCTCTCGCCGGTCAGCCCAACAAAGCCAATATGGTTGCCACCTTGGGGCAAGGCGCTGGCGGCTTGCTGCTTTCGGGTCACACCGACACGGTGCCGTGCAACGAAGAGTTGTGGCAGAGCAACCCGTTCTCACTCAGTGAGCGCGACGGCAAGCTCTACGGTCTCGGCACGGCAGATATGAAGAGCTTTTTGGTGCTGGCTCTGGAGGCGGCAAGCCTCTTTGCGGCCAAACAACTGCACAAACCCTTGACCGTGATCGCCACCGCTGATGAAGAGAGCAGCATGGCGGGAGCCAAGGCACTGCTGGCCAGCGGTCGTTCTTTGGCAGATTTTGCCGTTATCGGCGAGCCAACTTCGTTGCGACCGGTGCGGATGCACAAAGGGGTGATGATGGAGGGCATTCGCCTCATCGGTCAGGCGGGACACTCCAGCGATCCCGCTTATGGCAACAGCGCCTTGGAGGGAATGAATCGGGTTATGAACGAGCTGCTATTGCTGCGCGATGAGTTGCAATTGCATTATCAAAACCCCGCCTTTGAGGTGCCAGTGCCGACCATGAATCTCGGCCATATTTGCGGTGGCGATAACCCCAATCGCATCTGCGGCCAATGTGATCTCTCCATTGATCTGCGTCCGCTGCCCGGCATGAAGTTGGATGAGACGCGCAGTTTGATCCATGAGCGGCTGCACGAACGTCTGCGTGGCAGCGGCTTGACGCTGGAGTTCGAGAGCCTGTTCGATGGCATCCCGCCGCTGGAGACCGCCAAGGATTCTGAGATTGTCCAAGTGGCGGAGCGTCTCAGTGGCCATGCCGCAGAGTCGGTGGCCTTTGGTACCGAAGCGCCTTATTTGACCCAGATGGGCATGGAGGTGGTGGTGATGGGGCCAGGAGACATTGCCCAAGCGCATCAGCCTGATGAGTATCTACGTCTGGACAGTTTGCAGCCAACGGTGGATCTGTTGGTGGGTCTGATCAAGCATTTTTGTCAGGAGGGGTGAAGATGAGTCTCTATGATCCGATGGCCTTGCGGCAGATGGCTCCCTACATCAACGCCCACCGTGGGCGCACGGTGGTGCTGGCCTTTGATGGGCAGGCGCTGCTGGAGCCGCAATTTGCCAGTTTGATTCACGACATTGCCTTGCTCAAAAGTTTGGGGGTGCGGCTGGTGCTGGTGTTTGGGGTGCGTCCGCAGGTGGAGGCACGACTGCGGAGCTTGGGCATCGACTCCCATATTCAGCAGGGACGGCGCATCACCGATGCGGCCACTTTGCCGCTGTTGAAAGAGGCCTGCGGCGCGGTGCGGGTGGAGATCGAGGCGCTGCTGTCGATGGGGCTACCGAATACGCCGATGGCGGGAGCTTGCCTGCAGGTGTTGTCGGGCAATTTTGTCACCGCCAAACCGTGGGGAATTCATAACGGTACCGATTTTTGCCACACCGGCGTGGTGCGGCGCATTGATGCCGAGGCGATGAACCTGTTGCTGGAGGCGAATAATCTATTGCTGCTCTCACCGTTGGGTTACTCCGCTACCGGCGAGGTTTTTAATCTGCAAGCGGAAGAGGTGGCGACGGAAACGGCCATTGCTCTGCAGGCGGATAAGTTGATCTTTATCACTGGGCAAGACGGGGTGTTGGATCAGAGCGGTGTGTTGTTGGATCAGCTCTCGCCGTCAGAGGCACGCTCTTTGGGAGAGCAGCTAGAGAGTGAGGTGATGCGTCTGCATCTGAACAGTGCCGCTAAAGCCTGTCAGCAGGGGGTGGCGCGGGTGCATCTGGTGGGACGACGTGAAGGGGCGCTGTTGCAAGAGTTGTACAGTCGGGATGGCAGCGGCACGCTGGTGACGGCGGGTCTCTATGAGGGGTTGCGCTCGGCGACCATCGACGATGTGGGTGGCATTTTGGAGCTGATTCAGCCTCTGGAGGAGCGTGGGGTGTTGGTGCGGCGTTCGCGGGAGCAGTTGGAGCTGGAGGTGGAGCGGTTTATGGTGGTTGAGCGTGACGGCATGGTGATCGGCTGTGCGGCGCTCTATCCGCATCGAGAGGAGGGTTGGGCGGAGCTGGCCTGTGTGGTGGTGGATGAGGCTTATCAGCGTCGCGGTAAGGCGGAGCAGTTGCTACAGCGAGTGGAGCAGGCGGCGCGAGAGCAGGGTTTGCAGCGATTGTTTGTTTTGACCACACAGACGGCGCATTGGTTTGTGGAGCGGGGGTTTGTTGAGGGGGATTTAGCGCAACTGCCTGCCGAGCGGCAGGCGTTGTACAACTATCAGCGTAACTCAAAAATATTTGTTAAAACAATTGCTTGATATTCGTTGTTACGCGGATTTTTCTTCTTTCTCAGCTTGTTCGGCAATCTCTTTGCGCACGTCGTCCATGTCCAGATCTTGAGCGCGTTTGATGATGTCTTCCAGTGCGGATTCGGGCAGTGCGCCGGGTTGCATCATCAGAATGATCTGTTCGCGGAACAGGGCGATGGTGGGGATGGAGCGGATATTAAACTGGGTCGCTAAGCCTTGCTCTTCCTCGGTGTTCAGTTTGGCGAACACCACATCGGGGTGTTTTTCAGAGATCTTTTCGTAGATTGGCGCAAAGGAGCGACAAGGGCCACACCACGGTGCCCAAAAATCGATAATGACGATGTCGTTATTGTCGATGGTTGCTTGAAAATTACTCTCTGTCAGTTCAATAACGGCCATGTGTCTCTCCAAAATTGGCGGTTTTATAAAGTGTCGATTACCATTTATAGGGGTAAAAATAGAAAAAACAAGCTTCAACGGCGGTGGTTAACCGAAGAACGTGGAGTCTACTATATCCCTTTCGTACGGGGAATATTTTCTAATGGGTCACATAAGGAGAACCGAAATGGCGTTTGGTGTGGTGTTGGTGGGGGATGAATTGCTCAATGGGCGGCGGCAAGATCGTCATCTGGCCAAGGTGATTGAGCTGCTTGCTGAACGCGGTCTGTCGTTGGGCTGGGTGCGGATGGTGGGGGATCAGTTTGAGAGTTTGAGAGACTGTTTTGCACAGACCTTGGCCAGCGAAGATGTGGTCTTTAGTTTTGGTGGCATCGGCGCAACGCCTGATGACATCACCCGTCAGTGCGCAGCGGCGGCGGCGGGAGTGGAGCTGGTTCGGCACCCTGAGGCACGGTCGGAGATTAAGGCGCAGTTTGCTGAGGGAGCATATCCGACGCGCATTTTGATGGCGGATTTCCCCGCAGGCAGTCGGATTATCCCTAACCCTGTGAATCGAGTTTCCGGTTTTAGTTTTGCCAAGCATCATTTTGTGCCAGGGTTTCCGAACATGGCGTGGCCGATGATTGAGTGGGTGTTGGAGCATGAATACGCCGAGCTGTTTCATCAGCAGGTCGTTGCTCAGCGGATTTATCAGCTTTCGGGGGCGTTTGAAAATTTGTTGGTGCCGCACATGGAGCAGTTGTTGAAGCTGTTCCCTGAGGTGAGTCTCTCCAGTCTGCCCAACACCGATGAACGTCGTCGGATTGAGTTTTCCCTCAAGGGGTCAGCCAAGCAGGTGGCGGCGGCGGGTTCGTGGATGGAGCCGATTTTTGATCAGTTACAGATTCGCTGGCGCTTGCAGGTGGATCAATGCTTGTAAACCTTAGGTTCTTTGAGGGTAATTACGGAGAGTGCTTTATTCATTTGGCCAAAGTAAGCATTAACAGTTTTACTGTCTTGGCGCAACAGGGTAAATTCAGCCTCTTATCGTTGATTCGATGCATTTCGTAGCGTTTATTTAACTTATCTTACCTCTAGAATGGGTTTGCATTGTGGGTGAAAAAAATGTCAAAAATAGATCGTCGTAATTTTCTTAAGTTGATGGCAACAGGGGCTGCTGCTGGCGCTTTGCCGTTTGCTTTTTCCAGCCGTGCGCTGGCCAACACACCGATGCCGGAAGGGTTTTACGATGTGCCGATGAAAGGCAACGTACGTCTGTTGCACATCACTGATGTGCACGGTCAATTGCTGCCGGTCTATTTTCGTGAGCCCAATGTGAACTTGGGCGTGGGTGATGCGTTTGGTCGTCCACCGCATTTGGTGGGCAATAAATTGCTCACCGCGATGGGCTACAAACCCCACACCCCGCAAGCGTACGCTTACAGTTATCTCGATTTTGAAGAATCAGCGCGTAAATACGGTCGCACCGGCGGTTATGCCCACATTAAAACCTTGTTAAACAGCTTGCGTAAAGAGGCCGGTGGTCAACAGAACACCCTGACCCTAGACGGCGGTGATCTCTGGCAAGGTTCCGGTACTTCGCTCTGGACCCGGGGTGTGGATATGGTGGAGGCTTCCAACCTAATGGGTTTGGATGTCATGGTGGGGCATTGGGAGTTCACCTACCGCGAAGATGAAGTGTTGAGCAATGTGGCGCTCTTTAAGGGCGACTTTATTGGTCAAAACGTGCGGGTGAAAGAAGAGGCGTTGATGAGCGACTCTTACGCGGAGATGGTGGAGCGTTACGACGGCAGCGGTCTGTATGACGAAGATGCCGGTTACGCCTTCCAACCCTACGTTATCAAAGAGATTAACGGCGCTCGTATCTGTGTGATTGGCCAAGCGTTTCCTCGTACCGGCAACGCTAATCCGCAGGAGTTTTTCCCCGATTGGTCTTTTGGTCTGCGTGAAGATGACATGATCGAGATGGTTAAAGAGATTCGCGCCAAAGAGAAACCCGATGCGATTGTTTTACTCTCCCACAACGGCATGGATGTGGACATTAAAATGGCCGAGCGAGTACCCAGTCTGAATGCGGTGTTGGGTGGACACACTCACGATGGCATTCCTAAACCGATCAAGGTGAAAAACGTTGAGGGCAATGAGTGTTGGGTCACCAACGCCGGTTCCAACAGCAAGTACGTTGGGGTGATGGATTTTGATATTCAGGACGGCAAGCTGAAAGAGATCTCTTATAAAATGTTGCCGATCATCACCGATTGGTTGCCTGCGGATAAAGAGATGAAAGCCTTTATCGATCAGATGCGTCAGACTAAATACGATAAAAATATTGTCGAGTCTCGGCGTAAAGATCTTTTTTATAATGAGTCGCGTTTGGGCAAAACCTACGAAGAGATTCTGGGTGAAAAGCTGGCCATTGCGGATCGGACTCTTTATCGGCGCGGTAATTTTATCGGCACGTGGGATCAGGTTTTGTGTAATGCGCTGCGTTATGAACACAAGGCGGACATCTCACTTTCCGCTGGGGTGCGTTGGGGAACCTCGACGCTGAAAGGCGACTGGATGACGATGGAAGATGTGATGGCGCAATGCTCCATGACCTACGCCGAAACCTACGTCACCGAGATGAGCGGCAAAGCGGTGCATGATATTTTGGAAGGGGTGGCGGATAATCTGTTTGACCCTGATCCTTATTTGCAATCCGGTGGTGACATGGTGCGAGTGGGTGGTTTGGATTACGCCATTGATCCGTCGAAATCGTTGGGCAGTCGCATCACCAAATTGGTGCTGGATGACGGTACGCCGCTCGATCCGAAAAAAATCTATAAAGTCTCTGGTTGGGCAACGGTGAACCGTACCCCAGAGGGGCGTTTGATGTGGGATGTGGTGCGGGATTATATTTTGGCCAATCGGGATAAAAAGGATTTTGTCTTGCGTCTGCCGAAGATTAATAACCCTGAGTTGATTGGGGTGTTGGATAATCCGGGTATTGCGGATTATGCGGGTAAAGCCAGTTAAATAATTGGCTTAATGTATAACGGTCTGCCGCACAGTCGGCAGGCTCGATC
>CAZTQX010000134.1:0-5988 GCA_964615985.1 uncultured Gammaproteobacteria bacterium
TCTCTGTTGGGGCTGTTGTTCGGCTAAGACCTAGGAATCCATTAAGAGCCAAGATTTTTGGGGGTCATCGTCTGCCTATTGGGATGCGAAAAATGCGTTGGAGGCATGGCATGCTGAGGTATTGAAGACAACTTGGTGTTCTCCACAAGAGATAAAAGCCCAATTTGGTACGGCGAGTATCTTGAAAAATAGCCGTGTGGTTTTCAATATTGCGGGCAATAAGTACAGATTAATTGTGGCGATGGATTACGCTAGGCAAGTGTGTTTTGTAAAATTTATTGGCACCCATAAACAGTATGATGCAATTGATGCGGAGAATTATGATGGATATTCATCCTATAAAAAATGAGCGTGATTATGAAGCGGCATTAGCAGAAATCGAATTTTTATGGGGTGCTGACGAGGGCAGTGAGCAAGGGGATAAGTTGGATATTTTGCTGGTATTGGTTGAGGCTTATGAAAATAAATATCATCAAATATCGCCACCTGATCCTGTAGAAGCGATCAAGTTTCGTATGGAGCAGATGAATTTATCTCGTAAAGATTTAGAACCGTACCTTGGTGGTCGAGGTCGGGTTTCTGAGATTTTGAATCATCGTCGTGCTTTGTCAATCAAGATGATTAGAGCGCTTCATGCAAGCTTATCCATTCCGTTAGAGAGCTTGTTGAATGAAACAGCGACTCAGCAACAATCGTAAGGGCGAATTCTATATTCGCCCTTTTTTTGTCTTACGGATTCTTCACCGGAGTCATCAACATAATAATGCCGATGCGGGGGTTGTCTAGATAATGAACTTCTTTACTGCGCATTTTTCGATGTCCCTGCACGGGGTAAGACTGAAAATAGAAGCGTGGTGCTTGGGCTGATGTGTTGGCCAGGGGGGTGACTTGGGTATCTGCCGTTGCTGGGACAGCGTTGCTCTGTTTTTTCATGATTGGCTCAGAGGTGACCACCGGAATTTGCTCTCGTTGGTTGTAAGTCAAATCGGTGTAGAGGTGCAGGTAGCGTTTTAATACCACTTTGACCGTTCCTTCCAGAGGGTAGACAAACTGGTTAGCCAATTCCATTTTATCCCCTGCTGTGTCGCGGTTTTTTGTTAAAGGCATGGAATTGAAACCGTTGGAATCAAGACTTCCCGCAGTGTTGTTCAGCTCAGGTCGCAACCCCAAAGGTTTGCCCGCTCGAATTCTAATTGAGATGGCTTTTTTTGCGGCAAGCCCCGGTTGTCGCCAGGCCAGATGTTGCAGCAGTTGGTAGCGTTTTGACCACTTAAGGTGGTTGGCCTCTTTGGTGAGTTGATAAGACGACTCAGGTAGACCGATAAAACCTGCCTGCTTTTTTCCGCAGTGCAGCTCCAGAGCCTTGTCGGTCTCTACCGGAAAGTAACCCACAGGCCACTGTTCGTTGGGGTCAATGGGGCCACGATGGCGGAAAAAGATCATCTCCACATCGTAATAACGCTGCTCTTTTTCGGCTTCCGCTTGCACCGTGTTGCCGGAGGTCAAAGTGCTGAGCAGGATAAAGGCGCTGATGAGTCTGTTCATAGAGTTCCGTCTTGCAGTGAGTCAAGTTAGGGGTTGTTGCTGAGTTTGCTGAGCAGTGTGTCGATAAAGTCGAAGCGTGTCTCGACCTCCGCCAATTCTGCGCTAAAGCGTAATACATGTGGCGGTTCAAAGCGATAGACATTCGGCAACAGTTGGATCAGTTGGATCACCTTGCCAATGTCGATGTCGGCTTGATCGTCCATCAGCAATCGTCCGCCATGAGCGTTGGCATCCAGCTTTTGAATGCCGAGGGCTTTCACTCGCAGTTTTAACTCCGAGAGATGAAAGAGGTTTTTGGCCTGTTCTGGCAGCAGCCCAAAACGGTCGATCAGCTCCACTTGCAGCTCGCGCAATTCGCTCTTGTCTGCTGCACTGGCGATGCGTTTGTAGAGAATCAGACGGTTGTGAACATCGACCACGTAGTCGCTGGGCAGCAGAGCGGGCAGATGCAGATCCACTTCGCTCTCTGGTTGCAGCGGTTGATCCAGTGAGAGGTGTTTGCCCTCTTTTAGGGCTTTGACTGCGCGTGCCAACAGCTCTTGATAGAGAGTGAAACCGATCTCCTGAATCTGGCCGCTCTGACCGTCACCCAGCAGCTCGCCTGCACCACGAATCTCCAGATCGTGGCTGGCTAAGGTGAAACCGACCCCCAGCTCTTCCAGTGCTTCGATGGCGCTGAGGCGTTTTTGTGCATCACTGGTCATGAGTTTTTTTGGTGGGGTGAAGAGGTAGGCGTAAGCGCGATGGTGCGAACGACCCACTCGACCCCGCAGTTGATGCAGTTGTGCCAGACCCAATTTGTCGGCGCGGTTGATGATGATGGTGTTGGCGGTGGGGATGTCGATGCCACTCTCGATGATGGTGGTGCAGACCAAAATATTGAACCGCTGGTGATAAAAGTCGAGAGTGACCTGTTCCAGTTCTTGTTCGCGCATCTGACCGTGAGCAACGCGGATCTGCGCTTCGGGCAGAATCGCTTCGATCTGGCTGGCGATAAGATCGATGGTTTTGACTTCGTTGTGCAGGAAGTAGATCTGTCCCCCTCGTGACAGCTCACGCCGACAAGCCTCTTCGATCAGCTCATCTTGCCACTGACTGACAAAGGTTTTGATCGCATGGCGATGGGCGGGAGCAGTGGCGATAATGGAGAGATCGCGCATCCCCGCCAAGCTCATGTTGAGGGTACGCGGAATGGGGGTGGCGGTGAGGGTGAGGATGTCCACCTCGGCGCGCATCGTTTTCAGTTGCTCTTTGTGCCGCACTCCAAAGCGGTGCTCTTCATCGATGATCACCAAGCCGAGATTTTTGAACTTGATCGATTTTTGCAGCAGCTTGTGGGTGCCGATGATGATGTCCACTTTGCCTTCCGCCAGCGCCTTGAGGCTCTCGTCTTGCTGTTTTTTGCTGCGAAAACGGGAGAGGGATTCGATTCGAAACGGCCAGTCGGCAAACCGATCCAGAAAATTCTGCTGATGCTGCTGCGCCAGCAGGGTGGTGGGAACCAACACCGCCACTTGACGACCGCCGTTGGCGGCGGTGAAAGCGGCGCGCATGGCCACCTCGGTTTTACCAAAACCGACGTCGCCGCAGACAACCCGATCCATCGACTGACTCTGAGTCATGTCCGCTTGCACGGCGTTGATTGCCGCCAGTTGGTCGGGGGTCTCTTCAAACGGGAAGGCCTCGGCAAAGGTGGCCTGTTCCAGCGGGTTGATCTTGAAACCGTGACCGCCACGAGCAGCGCGTTGGGCGTGAATCTCCAGCAGTTCGGCGGCCACGTCGTGAACCTTCTCTGCCGCTTTGCGTTTCAGCCGTTGCCACTGCTCGCCACCGAGACGGTGCAGCGGGGCGTTGTCGGGGTTGGAACCGCTGTAGCGAGAGATCAGATTCAGCGCCGAAACCGGCACATAGAGTTTGTCGTTTTTGGCGTACTCCAGTAGCAGAAATTCTGTCTCCAGCCCACCCACCTCCAAGGTCACCATGCCGCTGTAACGGCCAACACCGTGATCAATGTGAACCACCGGCGCACCCAGATGCAGGTCGGTGAGGTTGGCGATGACCGCATCGGCATCCCGTGTCGGGCGGCTGCGGCGACGGTTTTGCCGTACCCGCTCGCCCAACAGTTGCGATTCGACAATGACGCTGATGCCCGCTTGCGGCAGATGCAGTCCCTCTTCAAGAGTGGCCTCACCAAGATAGAGTCTGCTTTTGGCGTTGAGAAACCACGGCCAACTTTTGCTCTGTTTCGGAGTGAGCTGATTGTCGCGCAGCAGCTCCAGCAGCGCCTCGCGTCGTCCGGCGGATTCCGCCAACAGCAGCACTTTGCCATCGAACTGATCGAGAAAGGTTTTCAACGCCGCCAGCGGATTTTCCTGATGGCTGTCGATCATCAATTTGGGTGGCAGCTCGCTGACAAAATTGTGACCCTGTTCTTGTTTAAAACTCTGTAATGAGAGGCTGTTGGCCAAGACCTTTTCCAGCTCGCTGCTGGGCAGAAACAGTTGTTCGGGAGCCAGTAGGGGGCGTTCGCTGTCGTGGCGGCGCTGTTCAAAACGGCTTTCGAGCTGCTGCCAAAACAGCTCGGCGGCGCTTTGGCAGCCGTCCAGCGCGAGGCTCAGGGTGTTGTCGGGCAGGTAATCACTCAGTTGTGAAAGCTGTTCAAAAAAGAGCGGTTGATAATACTCGATCCCAGCGGGGGCGATGCCGTTGCTGACATCGCGGTAGATGGGCGAGTCGTTGGCCACCACATCAAAGGTCTTTCGAAAGCGCGTGCGAAAACGTTTGATGGCCGCTTCATCAAGAGGGAATTCCCGCGCTGGCAGCAGATGAATCTGCTTCACTTGATCGAGACTGCGCTGATCTTCGGGGTTAAAGGTGCGAATGGTGTCGATTTCGTCGTCAAACAGATCAATGCGATAGGGATATTTGCTCGCCATCGGGAAGAGATCCAGCAGGCTGCCACGGACGCTGAATTCGCCCTGTTCCATCACTTGAGTGACGCAGCGATAACCACTTTTTTCCAGTCGCAGCCGCATCTGATCCAGATTGATGCTCTCACCGACTTCCAGTAGCAGGGAGTGGCTGTTGAGATGTTCGATGGGCAGCAGACGCTGCATGACGGTGGCCACGGGGGCGATGAGAATGCCCTGTTGCAGTTGTGGCAGGCGGTAGAGGGTTTCCAGCCGTTGCGAGACGATCTCACGGTGGGGGGAAAAGTGGTCGTAGGGCAGCGTCTCCCAGTCGGGGTAGACCAAGGTGGGGCAGCTCTCTGCCAGAAAAAAGCGCAGGGACTCTTGCAGACTCTGGGCGGTTTTCATGTCGGGGCTGATGACCAACAAAAGACCGTCGTGGGCGCGACTGGCCTCGGCGATGGCCAGTGCCGAGGCGCTGCCGTGGAGTTTGCCCCAAGCGGGTTGTTTCAGGGTGCTGGCGTTGACCAGCAGAGGAGCGGGTTGTGCGGCTGCCATAACGATGAGGTCTGTCTGCAAAAAAGGGGGCTATTGTCCCATAATTTTGTGTTGAAAGACCCTGCCACTTTTTTGGGATGTTAGGATTGAACTTCAGTCCCATAGGTGCGATGCTGGTTTGGCAGTTTTACAATAGTGGTAGCAGGTGTGATTTTTTAAGATCGTGAGATCTGAGGAGATGGTATGAAAAAAATCGGCTTATACACAATAACACTGATGTTAGCGGTCACCTTTTTTGGTGCTGTGCCTGTATCGAATGCGGGTGGTTCTACAGAAGTTCTGAAAAATTTTATCAAGATTAATTCGGTAAAATACCGTCGAGCGGGTGCGGATAGCGCTGATCTTGCTTCAATTGGTGAGAAATTAACCCCTGTTGGCAAAGTTCCTCGTTTTGACAGACAGTTTAGTTGGAAAAGTGGTTCAATTCAGGTGATTCAGAGAGATAAACCAGTTAAGATTTCGACTAAGAAACGAAAAAAATTAGGCGGAAAATTTACGGCATTAATAGGGGGTAATAATAGTGTTTCAGGTGAAGCTGGCAGTGAAACCTCTGTAGATGCTGAATATTTTTTGCTAAAGCTTGAGTTTGCAGATAATTTTTCAGTAGTTGAAGCATTAAATAAAGATAAAAAAACATTGGCTAACATTAAGTCTCTTAGAAAATCTAAGGCACGGATTGTTAGTTCGGTATGGGTATTGGTTTCTGGTACGGAGACACAAGCATCGAAAGTGTCAGGTACCTTAACAGGCAATGTCTCATCAGGATCGGGAGAGTTTACTTTGAAGAGTAGCAGTGTTTCTACCTTCTCATTCCCTGAGGGATCCGTTATGGCTTATGAAATTGATAAGTTTAAATGGACGAAAAAAATGGTTAAAATTGACCGTCTTATGCCTGATCAAGTTTGGCGTTAATTGAACTCAGTCTGTTTCTATTAAGAGCCGAAATAATTTCGGCTCTTTTTTTATGGCATAAAAA
>CAZTQX010000135.1:0-5815 GCA_964615985.1 uncultured Gammaproteobacteria bacterium
GCGTAAGTTGTTTATCCAAACCCACGGCTGTCAGATGAACGAGTACGATTCGGCTAAAATGCTGGATGTGCTCAATGCCGAGCAAGGTACTGAATTGGTGCAATCCGCTGAAGAGGCGGACATCCTGCTGCTCAACACCTGTTCGATTCGAGAGAAAGCGCAGGAGAAAGTTTTTTCTCTGCTGGGGCGCTGGCGCAAATTGAAGCAGAAAAACCCCAATTTGGTGATTGGTGTCGGTGGTTGCGTGGCCAGCCAAGAGGGTGCAGCGTTGCGTGAACGTGCGCCCTATGTGGATATGGTCTTTGGCCCACAGACCTTGCACCGTTTGCCGAAGATGGTGGCTGAAGTGCAGCAGGATCATCACTCGGTGGTGGATATCTCCTTCCCTGAAATTGAAAAGTTCGATCATCTGCCCGAACCGCGTGCTGAAGGCCCGACCGCCTTTGTCTCGGTGATGGAGGGGTGCAGTAAGTATTGCACCTTCTGCGTGGTGCCCTACACCCGTGGCGAAGAGGTCAGTCGTCCTTTTGATGAGGTGTTGGTGGAGGTCTCGCAACTGGCGGCGCAGGGGGTGCGGGAGATCAATCTGCTGGGGCAAAACGTTAATGCCTATCGCGGTCTGATGGACGACGGTGAGTTTGCCGATCTGGCGCTGCTGATTCATTATGTGGCGGCCATTGAGGGCATTGAGCGGATTCGTTTCACCACCTCCCACCCCGTGGAGTTCAGCGACAGTTTGATTGAAGCCTTTCGTGAGGTGCCGGAGCTGGTCAGTTTTGTTCATCTGCCGGTTCAGAGCGGTTCGGATCGTATTTTGGCGGCGATGAAACGCGGTCATATGGCCATTGAGTACAAATCTAAAATTCGTCGTCTACGGGCAGCGCGTCCTGATATCACGCTCTCTTCAGACTTTATTGTCGGTTTCCCTGGTGAGACTGAAGCGGATTTTGAGGCCACTATGAAGCTGATCGAAGAGGTCGGTTTTGATCACTCTTACAGCTTTATCTACAGCGCTCGCCCAGGTACGCCTGCGGCTTCAATGGTCGATGAGGTGCCGATGACGGAGAAAAAAGCCCGTCTGGCGCGACTGCAACAGCGCATCAATGAGATGGCGTTGCAGATCAGTCGGCGCATGGTGGGCAGTGAGCAGAAAATTCTGGTGGAGCGGCCTTCGAAAAAAGACCCCGCTCAATTGGCGGGACGGACGGAAAACAATCGGGTGGTGAATTTTTGTGGTGATTCTGAGCTGATTGGCCAATTTGTTACCGTCACCATCACCGAAGCGTTGAACAACTCCCTGCGTGGTGAACTCTCTTGAAACCTTCCTCTGATACCTTGGAACTGTTGTTAGAACCGGCAGACAACGACCGTCTGGCCAATCTGAGCGGTGCCTTTGATGAACATCTGCGTCAACTGGAGACCCGTTTGGGCTTGGAGATCCACAACCGTGGCTGCCAATTTCAGCTTAAAGGCGATGCAACGGTGGCGCTGGCCGCCGCAGAGGTGATCAAAGATCTCTATCGGCAGACCGCCGAACAGAGTTTGACCCCTGAAATGGTGCATCTCTCCTTGCAAGAGTCGGGCATTGAATTGCTGCTGGAGGGCGGCGAAAACGAGCGCAAAGTGGTGGTGCAGACCAAACGCGCTTACATCAACCCTCGTGGTCGTAATCAGCAAGAGTATGTGGCCAGCATCCAGCAGACGGATCTCACTTTTGGGGTGGGGCCGGCGGGAACCGGCAAAACCTATTTGGCGGTGGCCTGTGCGGTGGAAGCGTTGGAGTCGGAGCGGGTGCGCCGCTTGGTGCTGGTGCGTCCGGCGGTGGAAGCGGGGGAGCGATTGGGGTTTTTGCCTGGTGACTTGACTCAGAAGGTCGATCCCTATCTGCGCCCCATTTACGATGCGCTTTACGAGATGTTGGGTTTTGAGCGAGTGGCCAAGTTGATCGAACGCAATGTGATCGAGGTGGCACCGTTGGCCTACATGCGCGGGCGTACCTTGAATCACGCCTTTGTGATTATGGATGAGGCACAAAATACCACCGTCGAACAGATGAAGATGTTTCTGACCCGTATTGGTTTTGGTTCCACGGCGGTGGTGACCGGCGATGTGACTCAGATTGATCTGCCCAAACATGTGTTATCGGGCCTCAAGCAGGTGAACAATGTTTTGCAGGGTCTTGAAGGGGTCAATTTTGTCCACTTTCAAGCGCGCGACGTGGTGCGTCATCCGTTGGTGCAGCGCATTGTCAGTGCGTACGAGCGTTTTGAGCGCAGCGATCACTGATGAATCTTCAGTTGGAGTTACAGGTGGGCTGCGAAGTAGTAGCGTTGCCCAGCGAAGCGCAGTTTCGGAGTTGGTTAGCGGCGGCTTTGAGCGCCGTTGATAGAGAAGCCGCCGTGTTGTCACTGCGGATTGTTGATGCTGCTGAGAGTCAGCAACTTAACTCTGATTATCGTGCTAAAAACCAACCCACCAATGTTTTATCTTTTCCGTGGCAGAGTGAGTTTCCCGAGTTAGAGGGGCTGGATGAGGGCTATCTGGGCGATCTGGCCATCTGCGCTGAGGTGCTACAACGTGAAGCCGCCGAGCAAAAGAAACCGCTGGAGGCGCACTGGGCGCATTTGAGTGTGCACGGTCTGTTGCATCTGTTGGGCTTTGATCACATTGACGCTGCTGATGCGCAGGTGATGGAGTCCTTAGAGATTTCTATTCTGTCTCAATTGCACTATCCTAATCCCTATGAAACATCGTAAACCCGCTGACCGAGGAGAAACAGGGGCCGTTTGGCCAACACATCCATGAGTGAAGATCCCGCTGAGAGTCGCAGTCGCCGCTCCTTTTTAGACCGTTTTATTCAAGTGTTGGGTGGAGAGCCTAAAGATCGTGGTGAAATCATCGAGATGCTGCGTGACGCGCAGCGCCGTGAGCTGTTTGGCAGCGATGCGCTGGCGATGATCGAAGGGGTCTTTATGGTCGGCGACATGCGCGTGCGGGACATTATGGTGCCGCGCTCGATGATGGTGGTGGTGGAACAAGACGCGCCCTTGGAGGCGATTTTGCCGCTGGTGATCGGTTCCGGTCACTCTCGTTTTCCGGTCATCGGTGAGAGCCGAGATCAGGTGCTGGGCATTCTGTTGGCGAAAGATTTTCTGCGTTACTGTGCCGAAGGTGAGCAGGGTGAGTTCCAGATCAACGACATTTTGCGTCCGGCGGTGTTTATTCCTGAGAGCAAGCGTCTCAACCGTTTGCTGAAAGAGTTTCGCAGCAGTCAGAACCACATGGCGGTGGTGGTGGATGAGTACGGTGGTGTCTCCGGTCTGGTGACCATTGAGGATGTGCTGGAGCAGATTGTCGGTGAGATTGACGATGAACACGATCTGGAAGAGGACATCAACATTCGCCCGCACAGCGAGGGGCGTTACACGGTGCAGGCGCTGACCACCATCGACGAGTTTAATCGTTATTTTGACAGCGATTTCAGCGATGAGGAGTTCGATACCATCGGTGGTCTGGTGATGAATCAGTTGGGGCATATGCCACGTTGTGGTGAGTCGTTACAGATGGGGCGCTTGCACTTCAAGGTGTTGGGAGCGGACTCTCGACGGGTGCATCTGCTGCAAGTGGTGCGTCATGATGAGAGCAAACCTGTTTGATGTTGGCTGATGGACGCTGGCGGGGCGTTGCCTCGTTGTTGCTCGGTGCCTCGTTGACGCTGGCTTTTGCGCCGTTTGAGTGGCGACTGCTGGCGCTGCTGAGTCCGGCTCTGTTGCTCTGGTTGTGGTTGCCGTTGTCACCCAAACAGGCTACTTGGAATGGTTGGCTGTTTGGGGTGGGGTTGTTTGGAACCGGGGTCTCGTGGGTCTATCACAGCCTGCATCTGTTTGGCGATGCGGTGGCTCCGCTGGCGGCTTTTTTAACCCTGCTGTTTGTGCTCTTTTTAGCGCTTTTTTTTGCTCTGTTGGGCTATCTCTTTGCCCGTTTTCCCGTTGATCCTGAAGACAAGGGGGTACGCCTGCTGCTGGTGGGGCCGGCGTTGTGGGTTTTATTGGAGCTGTTTCGTGGCTGGTTTCTGACCGGCTTCCCTTGGTTGCTGTTGGGTTACGCCCATCTGGATACGCCGTTGGCCGGTTACGCGCCGCTGTTTGGGGTGTTGGCTTTGAGTTGGTTGAGCCTGCTTTCGGGGGTGTTGCTGCTGCTGTTTTGCTCTGCCGCTTGGCAGCGCAGGTCTAAGCCGAGGGCGCTCAGTGCCGTGGCTCTGCTACTGCTTTGGGGTAGCGGTGCCGTTTTGCAGCAAGTTGATTGGAGTCAGCCGGTGGGTGAACCGATCACGGTGGCGCTGTTGCAGGGCAATGTCTCACAAGATAAAAAATTTCGGAATCAGCGGCGCAGTTCCATTATTCGTTACATGGAGATGAGTCGGCAGCAGAGTGACGCAGATCTGATCGTCTGGCCAGAGACGGCGGTGCCGCTCTATTTTCATAACGCCGAGGCGCTGCTGCAGCCGTTGGTTACGGAGCTGAAGATAAACAATCAAGATCTGCTGTTGGGAACCTTTCTCTACGATGAGCCGAATCGGCGTTATTACAACAGCGTATTGAGTTTGGTGCAGCCGGATCAAAACTATCATAAACAGCATCTGGTGCCGTTTGGTGAATACATGCCGTTGCGGTTTCTGTTGGATTTTCTCTCCCGTTTTATTGTCATCCCCATGTCCGATCTGGCTTCCGGTTCGGCTCAGCAGCCTGCGTTGGCGGTGGCGGGGCATTTTGCTGGAGTCTCCATCTGTTACGAAAGCGCTTACGGGGCGGTGGTGGCCAATGCGTTGCCGCAGGCGGATTTTTTGGTCAATGTCAGTAATGATGCTTGGTTTGGGGACTCGTTGGCTCCAGAGCAACACCTTGAGATTGTGCGCATGCGGGCATTGGAGTTATCTAGACCGTTGGTACGAGCGACCAATACGGGCATTTCAGCGTTTGTGGATTACAAGGGCAATCTGTTGCAACGCGGGCCGAAATTTGTGCAGTGGAGTATGGCGGGCGTGGTGCAGCCCCGTGAGGGGCGCAACGGTTACATGATTTGGGGGGATTGGCCGCTGCTGTTGGCAGCGTGGTCACTGCTGTTGTGGCTCTGGTTTCGCTCTCTCTAAGAGCAGCAGCTTTTAATTTAAGGCGTTAGCCTCATTTTTGTGATTTTTTTAGAGCCTTTTTTTCGGCCTTCTTTTTCTTTACGGCCTTTTTTGCGGCTTTTTTTGCCGCCTTCTTTGCACGCTTGTTTAGATATTTTTCTTTGATGTTTGAATAGCGTTCAGTCGTTTCACCAACGGAACGTTTCATCTTGGTTACTTTTTCTGCTGATTGTTTGGCTTTTTTGGCTGCTTTTTGGGCTTTTTTGGCTGCTTTTTCCGCTTTTTTGATGGCTTCTGCCAACCGCTCTCTATTATTACTCATATTCAAATCTCATCCAGGTTTAGGTTATTTGCTACGATTTTAGCGCTGACCACAATATTTGAGTCGGGCGCACAGGCGACAACTTTATCCTTATTGGGGTAATCCAGGTTATGCAAAAAGTGGCGCATACAGTTAATACGCGCTCGCTTCTTGTCGTCTGATTTGATGACGATCCAAGGCGCATCAGCGGTATTGGTATGGAAGAACATCGCTTCCTTGGCCTTGGTGTAAGCATCCCACTTGTCCAGTGATTGAATGTCGATGGGGCTGAGTTTCCACTGTTTTAGTGGGTCGTGCTTGCGTGAATGGAAACGACGCAGCTGCTCCTGGCGGGAAACCGAAAACCAATATTTGTTGAAAATGAT
>CAZTQX010000136.1:0-1214 GCA_964615985.1 uncultured Gammaproteobacteria bacterium
GCATTTAAAGCTCCTGATTCTTTCCCCGCCAATCCCGCTCGTCCACCTGCGACTGATAAATCTGTACATGGAAATGATGCTGTATACAGAAATGCATCATCAGGAACTATATTCGAGTTTTTTGCTATATCCCAAATATCACCAAGCCAAAAGTCATCACCACCAAAATTTTCAACATAAGTTTCTTGCTTGTCAGAAGATATATCATTAGCCCAACTACACGACCAATTCGTTTTAGTTAGCCCTTCACGAACTAAGCCCACACCAGCAAAAAACTCAACAAAATTCTTCATTTATTAAACCCTGTAAATTTTCTTAAAAGAATGGGGATGGGAGAAAATGAACACCGAACCATGTGTTATTCGGATAACATAAAATCAAAAGTAATATAAAACCAGCCTATGACAACCATCTTCGTAACCGGACAAAAACGATTCAACAAAAAACTATCCACCACCATCCACAGACTTATCCACAATCACAGCTTATTTCCCAATACAGAAACTAGAGAAAATCCGTCCCAGCAGATCATCACTGCCAAATTCCCCTGTAATTTCATTGAGATAGCGCTGTGCCAGCAACAATTCCTCCGCTGCCAACTCACCCGCACCTTGCTCACGCAGCACCCGCTCTGCAGAAGCAATCCGCTCCTGCGCCAAACGCAACGCATCCAGATGCCGCCGACGGGCGGTAAAACGCCCCTCCGCCGTCTGACTGTAGCCCATGCACGCTTTCAGATGCTCCCGCAGCAGCTCAATGCCCAGATCCCCCTTGGCCGAGAGCCAAATCTCCGTGCCCACCTCACTCTGCTTGATCTCAGGCTGACGACCGCTCAGATCAATTTTATTGTGGATTCGATCTCTGGGAATCAGCTCAGGCAGGGAAGCCAACAACTGCTCCACCTCCGCGCTCAAACCGACCTTATCGTCGATCAGCACCAAAATTCGATCCGCCTTCTCAATCTCAGCCCGCGCCCGACGAATGCCCTCACGCTCCACCAGATCCTCAGTCTCACGCAAACCCGCCGTATCAATCACATGCAGCGGCAGACCATCAAGGTGAATCTGCTCGCGCAGCACATCCCGCGTGGTACCGGCAATTTCGGTGACAATGGCCGCCTCATGCCCCGCCAGACGATTCAACAGACTGGACTTACCCACATTGGGGCGACCGACGATCACCACCGACATGCCCTCCTTGAGCAACTGGCCTTG
>CAZTQX010000136.1:1314-5767 GCA_964615985.1 uncultured Gammaproteobacteria bacterium
ATCCATCTTGCCGTTCAGAAAGGCGCGCTCAGTGAACTCCCCAGGCCGCGCCACCCGCACCCCCAAAGAGAGAATGCGCTTGAGCAGCATGTCCATCACCACCGGCCCACCATGACCTTGCAGCTCTAAAACATCTTCGCCCGTGTAGGAATGGGGGGCAACAAAACGGATCGCCAGACCTTGGTCGATAGGCGAGCCATCAGAGTCTAGAAAGGGCAGATAAGAGGCCAAACGAGGGGAGGGGAGTTGCCCGAGGAGTATTTGAGCAACCTCAGAAACTTTGGAGCCAGAAACGCGCACCACACCGATGCCACCACGACCCGGAGCCGTGGCCAGTGCGGCAATGGTGTCATTGTCACTCAGCACACGAAACGTCGCTTACAGTTTCTTTTTCTTCTCATCGGCCAAAACATGGCGGGTGATGTACCACTGCTGGGCAATGGAGAGGACGTTGTTGACCGCCCAGTACAACACCAAACCCGAGGGGAAGAAGGCGAAGAAGAAGGTGAAGGCCACTGGCATGATCATAAAGATCTTCTGCTGAACCGGATCAACAGGAGCGGGGTTAAGCTTCTGCTGGATAAACATGCTCACGCCCATAATCAACGGCAGAACGAAGTAGGGGTCTTTGGCCGAGAGATCGGTGACCCAGAGCATAAAGGGCGCTTGGCGCATCTCAACGCTTTCCAGCAACACCCAGTAGAGGGAGATAAAGACCGGAATCTGCACCAACATCGGCAGACAACCGCCCAATGGATTGATCTTCTCTTTACGATAGAGATCCATGGTTGCCTGACCCATCTTCTGGCGATCATCGCCGTGGCGCTCTTTGAGTACTTGCAGTTTGGGCTGCATACGACGCATATTGGCCATCGAACGGTAACTGGCTTCTGATAATTTATAGAAAATCAGTTTGATAATCAGAGTGACAAAGATAATCGCCCAACCCCAGTTACCCAAGAAGCTGTGCAGCCATTTCAATAGCCAGAAAATCGGCTGCGCAATGATGGTCAAAATGCCGTAATCAACCGTCAGCTTGAGGCTCTCCTGAACCGCTTCCAGACGCGCTTGATCTTTCGGTCCAACAAACAACTGAGATTTTAAGGTTAGGTTGCCCTTGGCCGGTACTTCGACTGCCGGTGAATAGAGACCCATCACATAACGTTTGCCAAAGTTGCTGTTGACCACCTTGGTGTAGAAGGTATTTTCTTCATCGACAGCGGGAACCCACGAAGCCAAGAAGTAATGCTGGATCATCGCCGCCCAACCGCCTTTGAAAGCGCGATTCAGATCTGCCTCTTCCATATCTGAAAAATCAATCTTCTCGTATTTTTCCGCTTCGCTGTACAACACGCCACCAATGTAGGTGTAGATAAACTTCGGCTGCTCATCTTCGCCAACAAATTTACGTTGCAACTGACGATATTGACGACCCCGCCACGGCTGATCAGAGCCATTCTTCAGCTGATATTCCACATCAATCAGATAACTGTCACGATGAAAGACGTAGGTTTTGATCACCTTCAGACCGTTGTCACCACTCCAGTAAAGCGGCACCCGCAACTCATCTTTACCCTCTTCTAAACGAAACTCGTCTGATTTGGCGCTAAACAGAGCGTGGTGGGTGGGCGCATCGCCCTCAGCCGCTTGCAGACCCGACTGAGCAATAAAAAAGCTGCCGGAACGATCATCCATCAACTGAAAAGGCACATCAGGCTGAGTGGGAGAGACCGGATAATTAGGTAATAGAACCTGATTAACCCCACCACCTTGAGTGTCGATAATCAGCTTAAAGGTATCGGTGTAAATCTGCAGACGTTGACCTTTACTGATCACCTCTTCTTGCGCCACCCCACCACTCATGGCAGGCACGGCCTCGTTCTGCAGAGCCGCTTGAGGAATATCATCGGCAACGGAAGGCATTTGCTCCGATGAAGCTGGACGAGAAAGGCTGCTGGTCTGGGCGCTGTTTTGACGAGCAACGCCATAATCCATCTGCCAATTTTGATAAATCAGCAGCAGTAAGAAACCTAAACCGGCAAAAAGAAAAAGGCGTTGATTTTCCATGAGTCTGTAACAGTTCCCATCAATGTTTATGAGATTTTTCAGGCACAGGATCGTAACCGCTACGACCCCAAGGGTGACACTGTGAAATGCGCTTCAAGCCCAGCCAAAACCCACGTAGGCTACCAAAACGACGAATGGCAAGAAACGTATATTCTGAACAACTCGGAATGTGGCGACAGTGACTGCCAATGTAAGGGCTGATTCCCGCTTGATAAAATCGAATCAAGCCTAAGAGGATGACGCGCATCGCTGCTTTATCTGCTTACGTAGATACCTCCACTGACGCTCGATACTCTCTCTCAGCTCCGACTTGTCGGCTTTGGCAGCAGCGTGTTTCGCCAACACAACGATGTCCAGATGTTCAATCTGGTTTTGATTCAAACGAAAACTTTCACGCACAATGCGTTTAATGCGATTCCTGCCGTTGGCATGACGCACATTTTTTTTCGCAATGGCCAACCCCAACCGAGAGGGTTGCTCTGTGTTGACACGCGCCAAAACGGTAAACAGTCGATCACCGGCACGTATGGGCCGCTGAAAAACGTTTTTATAATCATCCGGCGTGAGCAATCTAACGGAGCGCGGAAACGCTGCCGAGACGGGTTCAATCACATCCACATCACTGTGATGAAGATTAGGCACTCAGGCGAGCACGGCCTTTAGCACGACGCGCTCGTAAAACAGCGCGTCCGCCACGAGTGGCCATACGGGCACGGAAACCGTGAGTACGTTTACGACGCAGGGTGCTGGGTTGGAATGTTCTTTTCATGGCTACGACCTCAATTGAAAACAGCAACGGCCACGATGTTCTATCAGCGGCAACTGCAAAACCGAGAAACGTACATTCAAATACCCCCACTTGTCAATCAATTCCTTATAGGGAGATACCTTTACCCCGACCACCTTACCTGTGGATAACTTTTTTAAACGGCGTTAAACTGCGCCGCTGACCCCGCTAGAACCCCCGATTAGGAGTGATGTTGTGAGCACATCTTTGTGGAACCGCTGTCTCTCGTTATTGGAGACCGAACTGGATGAGCAACAACTCAACACCTGGATTCGCCCTTTGCAAGCCGAGTTAAAAGAGGGCTGTTTGCATCTTTTTACCCCGAATCGCTTTGTACAAGATTGGGTTAGGGATAACTATCTGGAAAATATTGAACGTATTGTTGCCCAGCTAGACGACAATAATATCGTTGTTGCTCTGGAGGTGGGGGTCAATAAACAACCCGTTAAGACCGTTATTGAAAAACAGGAAAAGTCTCCAGAACTACCGAGCCAAGAACACCTCAATTTTCTCAGAAAAGACAACTCTCCACTGCAACCGATTGAAAGTAATTTAAACCCTCTCTTTACCTTTAAAACCTTTGTGGAAGGCAAGTCGAATCAATTGGGTAGAGCGGCTTCTTTACAAACTTCAGATAACCCTGGCTCTTCGTACAATCCATTGTTCATTTATGGCGGCGTTGGACTGGGTAAGACCCATCTGATGCACGCCATTGGCAACAGCATTCTGCAGAAGAACCCTGCGGCTCGGGTGCTCTACCTACACTCAGAACGTTTTGTCGCCGATATGATCAAGGGTTTGCAACGCAATACCATGAACGCTTTTAAGCGTTACTATCGATCCTTAGATGCTCTATTGGTCGATGACATCCAGTTTTTTGCCGGTAAAGAGCGCTCACAAGAGGAATTTTTTCACACCTTCAACGCATTGTTAGAGGGTAAACAGCAAATCATTCTCACCTGTGATCGTTATCCAAAAGAGGTCAATGGCCTTGAGGAACGCCTTAAATCCCGCTTTGGTTGGGGGTTAACGGTCGCCATTGATCCTCCTGAACTGGAAACACGCGTTGCAATTTTGAAAAACAAAGCTGAGCAGAACAACATTGACTTACCCAGTGATGTAGCCTTTTTTATTGCCAAAGGCATTCGTTCCAATGTGAGAGAGCTGGAGGGAGCACTGCGACGAGTGGTTGCCAATGCACAGTTTACCGGTCGAGCCATTACCCAAGACTTTGCAGAAGAAGCACTTGGTGACCTGATTTCCCTGCAGGACAAGCTGGTGAGCATCGAAATTATCCAGAAGAATGTCGCTGAATACTATAAAATTCGAGTTGATGATTTGCTCTCTAAACGTCGAACACGCTCCATTACCCGACCTCGCCAAATCGCAATGAGTCTTGCGAAACGACTAACAGCCCACAGCTTACCTGAAATTGGCAAGGCCTTCGGGGGAAGAGATCATACAACGGTGCTTCATGCTTGCCGAAAAGTTGAAGAACTAAAAAAGAATGATATTTCTATATCAGAAGATTATATAAATTTAAATCGTATTTTAACCTGTGGATAAGCTGTTAGCAACCCTGTGGATAAGCTGTGCGCA
>CAZTQX010000137.1:0-5590 GCA_964615985.1 uncultured Gammaproteobacteria bacterium
TTACGCCCCGAATTTTTAGCCTCATACAACGCTTTATCCGCACGCGCCATCAATTGGGTCAAATCATCACTATCATCGTTGGAGATCAAATCAGCCACACCCGCACTGATGGTGACGGAGAGCATTTTCCCATCGGAAAGCCGAATACTCTCCAGCTCAATGGCTCGCCGAATACGCTCTGATATTAACCACGCTTCATCCATACTGGTGTTCGGAAACACAATACAAAACTCTTCCCCACCAAGGCGAGCCGCAAAATCCGTATCACGAATCATTTTCAATAAAAGCTGACAAACCGCCACCAAAACACGATCACCGGCCTCATGACCATAACCGTCGTTCACTCGCTTAAAATGATCTAAATCCAGAAACAGTATGGAAAATGGCTGTGAAGTACCACGCGCACGATCAATGTACTTCGTTGCACGACTGAGAAAATAACGACGATTAAACAGCCCAGTCAAAGAGTCCGTGAGCAACAGGAGATTGGTACTGTGACGACTGGCCAAAAGAAAGTGGCTTAAATAACCCGCCGACAGAGCCAGCAACAGACCCAATGACCAAAATAGACTCCGCTCCTGCCAACCTCTCAACCAGCCTTCGACGGGCCGCCCAGCCAACTGCCAGCTGCCGTTGGGGAAGTTAATCGTCAACAACAATGAATGACTTTCAGCCTCAAACAGCGCCGACCGCCCCCAAAAGAGATCACCCAACGCACCCTTACCGTCCACGCCCCGCAAGGCCAATTCCAACCCCATCTGCTCCGATTCCAAGAGCACGTCACTCAGCAACAGATCAAGGTCAATCAGGATCACCGCCAACCCCCAATACTCATCCACCGAAGTATCCCCGACCATCTCAGGAAAAAACAGCGGATAACGAGCAATGATCGCCTGCCCCTTTTGGCGCAACTCAACCGGCCCTGAAACCAGCAATGCATTCCCTGCAATGGTTTTACGCACCACCTGCGAACGTTTTGCATCCGCAAGCAGGTCATGCCCCACGGCGGCTTCATTGCCTTGCAGAGGATGGATAAAGGTTACCACCGAATTCGGTGCCAACTGCAAGCTGCGCACTCCAGAGACATCCTGCAACAGTACTTTGGCGTAACGTTCAAAATAAGCTTGATTTAAAACAGGTGTGGTACGCACCCAAGCGGCCAAACTGTAGACCAAAAAAATGCGCTTATTGATGGCTTGCTCTAGATGAATGCGACTCGCAGACAGATCAGTATGCAGTTTTGTTTGCGCCGACTGTCGAGCTAAATCAGCTTGCTTTAGATCCCAGAGCCGCAATACGCCCAACAAAAGCAGCACCGTGATAAGGGCGACAAAAAAGGGCAAACCCTTTTGACACCAACCCTTGCGATCATGCAGCTGACAGCCAAACACCGTTCTGTGACGCCCTATTTAACCCGCATTTTGTTGCCGTTTGGCCTCAAACAGAGCAATCCCTGTGGCCACGGAGACGTTTAAACTCTCCACCTGTCCCTGCATGGGAATCTTGGCCAACTGATCGCAACTGTCACGAGTCAAACGGCGCATGCCGTTCTCTTCAGACCCCATCACCAGCGCCAACGAACCACGCAACTTGGCATCATAAAGTGTCTGTTCCGCCTCACCGGCCAAACCCACCACCCACAAACCAAGATCCTGTAAGGTTTTCAAGGTTCGAGCCAGATTGGTCACTTGGAAAAATGGCACACTCTCCACCGCACCAGCAGCCACTTTACGCACCACCGGCGTGATGCCCACCGCCCGATCTTTAGGCACCACCACCGCATCGACACCCACCGCGTCAGCACTGCGCAGACAGGCACCCAAATTGTGCGGGTCTTGCACGCCATCCAAAACCAGTACCAGAGCATCATGGGGCAGCCCCTGAATGCGCTCGAACAGCTCACCCTCACCGCGCATCTGCAAGGCGCGATACTCCGCCACCACCCCTTGATGATTGGTGCTGCCGAGCCGATCCAGATCCCGCTTGTGGCACTGCACCAACGGCACATTCAACGAAGCGGCTAAATCCAGCACCTTCTGCAAACGCCGATCATTGCGATCTTTGTCCACCGAGAGCTGGACGACGTTTTTAGGGTCGTTACGCAGCGCCGCCTCAACAGAATGCAGACCGTAAATCAACGGCCTACTGGACTTGGCCATTAACTCCCACCTGAAGGTTTACGCGGGGCACGTTTACGCCGACGAGGACGACGAGCAGAACGTTCAAAATCCGCTTTTTCTGATTTTGCCGCCACCGCTGAATCATCAGCCACTGGCTCAAAATCAATCTTACGATCATCCAAACTGACCCGCGTTACCTTGACCTTGATCGTGTCGCCGATGCGATAAATTTTACCCGAACGCTCACCGACCATGCGATGGCCTTTGGGATCAAATTTATAATAATCTTTGCTCAAGGAAGTAACGTGAACCAAGCCTTCCACATAAACGTCGTTCAGCTCCACAAACAAGCCAAAGGAGGTGACGGTGGTGATGATGCCAGGAAACTCCTCACCAACCCGATCCAGCATGTATTCACATTTGAGCCAGTCGGTGGCATCACGAGTGGCATCATCGGCACGCCGTTCGGCCATCGAACACTGCTCACCCAAACGCACCATCTGATCGGCGCTGTAGTCGTAAGCTCGTACGCGCTTGCCTTTCAAAGCCAACAGAGCTTTTTTCGGCAACGAAGCCAATTTTCGTTGATCACCGCCATGAATGATATGACGCAGAGCGCGATGCACCAACAAATCAGGATAACGACGAATCGGTGAGGTAAAGTGAGCGTATTTCTCCAACGAGAGACCAAAGTGACCCACAGAACCGTCAGGGCTGTAGACCGCTTGGCTTAAAGAGCGCAACAAGACGGTCTGGAACAAACGCGCATCAGGGCGATCCGCCACCGTACGCAGCACCTCGGCGTAATCTTCCGCCGTAGGGCTATCGCCCCCCGCCAAACGCAAACCGTGCTCCTTCAAGAAGGTGTGCAGATCTTCCAGCTTGGCTTTTTTCGGGCCACCATGAACACGAAACAGACCAGGCACTTTTTTGGTCTGTAAGTATTCCGCTGCCGCCACGTTCGCCAAGATCATGCACTCTTCGATCAAACGATGTGCGTCGTTACGCCCCACCGGCACGATGGCTTCAATCTTTTTATCGGCATTGAAGCGAATCTGAGTTTCACGACTGTCAAAATCAATCGCACCACGCTCTTGGCGACGTGCCAACAAGGCATGATAAAGATCGTAAAGGCGCTCAAGATGAGGGATCAAAACTTGATTCTGTTGGCGCAAGGTTTGATCCTTGTCCACCAGCATCGCCGCCACATCGGTGTAGGTCAGACGGGCATGAGAGCACATCAAACCTTCAAAAAAACGGCTGCGAATCATCTTACCCTGTGGGTTGATGATCATCTCAGCAACCATGCAGAGGCGATCCACATGGGGATTCAGCGAACAGAGGCCATTGGAAAGCACTTCTGGCAACATCGGCACCACGCGACCAGGGAAATAGACCGAGGTGGCGCGCAGCTGCGCTTCGTCGTCCAGCGGCGTACCGATCTGCACGTAGTGCGAGACATCGGCAATCGCCACCAGCAGTCGCCAGTTACTGCCCTGCTTTTCACAAAAAACCGCATCATCAAAATCTTGTGAGTCAGCACCATCAATGGTCACCAACGGCAGATGACGCAGATCTTCACGACCGCCTTTATCACTCTCCTGCACCTCTGGGGAGAGACCGACAATCTGCTCTTCAACGGCTTGTGGCCATTTGACTGGAATGTTGTGGGCGTTGAGCGCCACCTGAATTTCCATCCCCGGCATCATGTGATCACCCAGCACTTCGGTAATGTGACCGATGGGCTGATGACGACGATTGGGCTGCTGCACAATGGTGGCCATCACAATCTGGCCGTGCAGTGCTGCACCCCGTTGATCGCTGGGAATAAAGACCTCTTGATGGATGCGTTTGTTATCCGCAATCACCAATGAGAGACCGTCTTCATTGTAAAAACGTCCCACCACTTGATGGTTGGCACGTTCCAACACCTCCACCACAACCCCCTCACGGCGGCCTCGGCGATCAAAACCCGCCACTCGAACCACGGCACGATCTCCGTGCAGCAGCAAGCGCATTTCTTTCGGGCCTAAGAAAAGGTCATCTCCGCCTTCGTCCGGCACCAGAAAACCGAAACTGTCCGGGTGAGCAATCACCCGCCCACGCACCAAATCTTCGTCATTGACCAAGACATGGCCACCGCGACGATTTTTAATCAGTTGGCCGTCACGCACCATAGCGATCAGGCGACGACGCAGAGCTTCCAGCGGCTCCTCGCCCGTCAATTTCAAAATTTCGACAAAACCGTCATAGGTCAACGGCGCACCGTGTTTTTCCAACAGCTCCAACAGCAGCTCTCGGCTGGCGATGGGATTGTCGTAATGGCGCGCTTCACGATCAGCTTGGGGGTCACGGGGGGTGTTTTTATTAATACTCATTCCAGATAACTTCAATAGCCTCTACACCACAATTCGTGGCGGAGGACATTATGGCCGTAAATTGGCAGCAGGTCATAATATTTATCCCCTTAATTGGCAATTAAAAATATTTTTTTACAAATAGATTGACATATTCAAGGCAGATGGGTAAATTGCGCGCCACTTCACGCAGCAATGCTGAAGTGACCGCACTTTTGCCGAGGTGGCGGAATTGGTAGACGCGCTAGCTTCAGGTGCTAGTGAGCTTTGGCTCGTGGAGGTTCAAGTCCTCTTCTCGGCACCATATTTATCATATCCTTATATTTGCCATTCCAGATTTAAAATCAACACACAAATGAATCAAAACACCCGATGATCAGTCTGCTGCTCTTAGGATTTTTGATTGGTCTACGTCACGCTCTGGAAGCGGATCACATCGCTGCCATCGCCACCCTCAGTACACAAACACCCTCACTCTCTGCTTCTGCTGCTCTAAAACAAGGCGCTGCATGGGGATTAGGCCACACCCTTACCCTGTTTATCTTCGGCTCCATTGTCTTATTAAACGATACTAAGATCGCCGAATCACTGGCCTTAAAGCTCGAGTTGGCGGTGGGCTGCATGTTGCTTCTGCTGGGATTGGATCTGATCCGGCGAGTGATTCGTGGCCGAATGCATATTCATGCTCACCAACATGCCGATGGGCTGCACCACATTCATCTTCACTCTCACGCCAATCAACCCAAACACCACCACCCACACACCTCACCGCTGTTGCCGCTAAAAGCACTTTTTATTGGCTTGATGCACGGCATGGCCGGTTCCGCTGCTTTGATTGTGCTGACCCTCAACACCGTGCAAACGCCGCTGCTCGGCCTGCTTTACATCGCTCTGTTTGGGATTGGCTCCATGCTCGGCATGGCACTGCTGTCGTTTGCCATTGCCATCCCGCTGCGACGCTCTGCAACAGGGCTGAGCCGTTTGCATAACGGTTTACAACTGGTGATCGGCCTTGCCACGGCGCTGCTGGGTTCTCAATTGATTTTCAATATCAGCCAGCAATTGGCCGTGCTGTAGGTTGGGGTGAGGCACGAACCCCAACATCCAAAACCA
>CAZTQX010000138.1:0-5473 GCA_964615985.1 uncultured Gammaproteobacteria bacterium
GAGTCATGATGCGAAAAAAGATTGGTGGAGTCGGGCGGTGTTGATCACTTCGGCGGCAAATAATTTGCACAAAGCCCATGTGCAATATCTGGAAGCGAAGTTGATTAAACAGGCCGTTGATGCTGGAAATATCAGCTTAGAAAACAGTACCAATCCCTCTTTTCCGAGTCTTTCAGAAGCAGCTCAGGCCAATATGGAAGCCTTTATTGGGCAGTTGTTTATGGTGTTGCCTGCGTTGCGAGTGGATTTGTTTAGAGATAACACCAAACCAGATCTTCTGCAAAGCAGAGGTGAATTAACACCCACAGAAGAAATGCCTATTTTTGAACTCACTCTTAAAAAAGAGAGCATAACAGCGACTGCAATCTTAGAGGGCAGTGAGTTTATTGTGCAGAAAGGTTCGTTGGCCAGAAGCGGTTATGTTGGTGATCGCAGTAAGAAGTCATCTTATTGGAAGCTTCATGACAAGCTGGTTGAGCAGGGCATTTTGGTTGATCAGGGAAAAAACAAGGTGTTCACCAAAAATTATGCTTTTTCAAGCACCAGTGCAGCGGGTGCCGTTTGTACTGGTAGAACCACGCCAGGACCGACTGCTTGGAAAGTGAAGGGCACAGGACAAACGTACCGAGCTTGGGAAGCCGCTTGTTTGGCTGATGTGTAGGTTGTGGCAAAGGAGCGTAGCGACGTGCCCAACATTTGAGCGATGATGTGATGAGCACGCTGCGCTTTGAACCATCCTACGGTGTTGTGGTGATGGGGATGTTACGCGCTCAGCTTAGCGGCAATCTCTGCCACCCGTTTTCCCAGTGCTTTGCAAAGCACCTGTTCATCCTCGCTTAAAGGCAATTCCCCTTGGCCTCCGGCGGTGTGGCTGGCTCCGTAGGGGGAACCGCCGCTGGTGGTCTCCATCAGGCGCGGTTCGCTGTAGGGGATGCCGACAATCAACATGCCGTGGTGCAGCAGTGGCAACATCATTGAGAGCAGAGTGGACTCTTGACCGCCGTGTGGGCCGGCGGTGGAGGTGAATAGGGCAGCCGGTTTGCCCACCAACTCGCCCCCAAACCAGGCGCTGCTGCTGTCGTCCCAAAACTGCTTCATGGGGGCGGCCATATTGCCAAAATGGGTCGGGCTGCCGAGGATCAGCCCCGCGCAGTCGTGCAGATCTTGTTCGCTGGCGTAGGGCGCACCCTGATCGGGGATGCTGTCGGCCACCGCATCACAGACTCGCGAGACTTCTGGCACGGTGCGCAGTCGGGCTTCCATATTGGGTACGCTTTCGATGCCACGGGCAATGACTTTGGCCATCTCGGCGGTGCAACCTTCGCGGCTGTAATAGAGCACCAAAATTTCAGCCATCAGAGGATCTCCAGTACCAAGGAAGGTGGCCGCCCGATCTGGGCTTTGCCATTGTTGATCACAATTGGGCGTTCAATCAGACGTGGAAATTGAACCATCGCTTTGATCAGTTGCTCGCGGCTGAGGGATTCGTCGTCCAGTTGATTGTCGAGGTATTCGGCCTCATGTTGGCGCATCAGTTGGCGTGGTTCCAAACCGAGCAGGTCGAGAATCTGTTGCAACTGTTCGACACTGGGCGGGGTTTTGAGATACTCAATTACCTCAGGTTCGATGCCTTTTTCTTGCAGTAATTCTAGGGTTTGGCGGCACTTTGAGCAGCTGGGATTGTAATAAAGGCTTGTTTGGGTGGATTTTGGCATTAATTGTCTCGCTTGCATGGGGTTTGCTTGACCTTCTCCGGTGCTGGATGATAGTTTCAAGCGAACGTTTAAATATTAAGTAAGGAAAGAGAGAATACTTGATCGTATGAATTTGGGAAAGCGTGCAGTGTGGTTTCTGTTGCTCGGAGTACTTTCGGCGTGCGCCGGAGTTCCGATTCAGGAGATGAGCGATGCACGCCAAGCGATCTACTCGGCACGAATGGCGTTGGAACAAGAGCCGGAGAGTCAGGCGATTCAAGAGGCTGAAACGTTGTTAAGGGAAGCCGAACAGCGTCTGCGCGCAGGCGAATACAGCGTGGCTCGACGGATGGCTGCTGAGGCGAAGATGATGGCCATTCGTGCTCGTCAAATCAAAACACCGTGAACAGGGATTGAGTTTTTCTGAGTTGATTTTTGTTAAGCGCCGCAGGGCGCTTTTTCTATGCCTGATTGAACTTCAAAACGGCAGGGCTTTCTGAAGCTGAGGCGTTATTTGAGCCTGCTTTGAATAATTATGGAGATAAATAGATGAGATTGCAGCGTTTTCTGGTGGCGATTGTGCTGCTAATGGGAGTGGGGAGTGCCTCGGCAGTGGATTGGGAGTTGACCCAAATGGATGGTAAAACTCGCAATTTAACTGACTATCAAGGCCAATGGGTGATCGTTAATTTTTGGGCAACGTGGTGTCCTCCCTGTCGCGAAGAGATCCCAGAGCTGATTCATTTTCATGATGAGCAGAATGGCAAAGCAGTGGTTTTGGGGATTGATTTTGAGGAGCTGAAAGAGGGGGTGTTGGAGGAATTTGTGGATGAGTACATGATGAGTTACCCCATCTTCACTCTGAAACCCACCAACACAACCCCGCTCGGTTCGGTGCCAGGTCTGCCAACCACTTACATGATTGCACCCACGGGTGAAGTGGTGGCGCGGCAAGTGGGGATGGTGTCGGAGGAGATGTTGACCTCTTTCATGCGGAGTTGGGAAGAAGAAAATAAAGGCGCTACTGGGATAAATCTGGAAGCCAAAAAACCGTAATCGTAAGTCAAAGTTGAGGAGCGTGCGGCATGGTGGGTTTAGCAAAACAAGGCAAACTGACCTTGTCGTGGGCGTTGGCTGAGCTGTTAAGCGACGGTCTGTTGAGTGAGGACAACGTCGGTTTGCTGGAGGTGTTGGGGCAGAGCGACAACCAGAAACAGCAGGTTTTGATCACCATTGCCGAACGCAATTTACCCAATCGTAAAACACCAGAACAGAGTTTGTCGTTGGAGTTTTTGGTGGAGTGGTTGGCGCTCAAAGTGGCTTTGCCCTATTACCGGATTGATCCGCTAAAAATTGATGTGGCTGCCGTGACAGCAGTGGTTTCTTATGCTTACGCCAAACGTTTTAATGTCTTGCCGGTGCAGGTCAGCGCCAGCGAGGTAACGTTTGCCACTGCCGAGCCGTTTGTCACTGAATGGCAACACGAGATGGAGCACATTTTGCGCAAACAGATTGTGCTGGTGGTGGCCAATCCCCGTGATATTGAACGTTATCTGCTGGAATTTTTTACCCTCTCACGTTCCATTTCTGGAGCGGCCAAAGATCGCAGCCACATTACCTCCAGCGGTGGGGTGCAGAATTTAGAGCAGTTGATGGATTTGGGGGGGCAGAAGTCGGCTCTGGATGCCAACGATCAGCATGTGGTGAACATTGTTGATTGGTTGTTGCAGTACGCTTTTGAACAGCGTGCCAGTGACATTCATTTGGAGCCGCGTCGTGAGCAAGCCAACGTGCGTTTTCGCATTGATGGCATGTTGCATCAGGTGCATGAACTGCCTTCGGCGGTGATGGCGGCGGTTACCAGTCGGATCAAAATTTTGGGGCGCATGGATGTGGCGGAGAAACGCCGTCCACAGGATGGTCGCTTGAAAACCCGCAACTCCGAAGGCAAAGAGATTGAGCTGCGCCTCTCCACCATGCCATCGGCTTTTGGCGAGAAGTTGGTGATGCGGATCTTCGACCCTGATGTGTTGCTGAAAAACAGCACCGAGCTGGGATTTAGCGCGCAAGAGAGTGAGATTTGGCAAAAGCTGATTCATCAACCCAATGGCATTGTGCTGGTGACCGGCCCCACCGGTTCAGGCAAAACCACCACGCTCTACTCCAGCTTGCGTCAGTTGGCCACCCAAGAGGTGAACCTTTGCACCATTGAAGACCCCATTGAGCTGGTGGAGCCGAGCTTTAACCAGATGCAGGTGCAGCACAACATTGAGCTGGATTTTGCCGCTGGGGTGCGCACCCTGCTGCGTCAAGATCCCGACATTATTATGATCGGTGAGATTCGAGATCTGGAGACCGCTGAGATGGCCACGCAAGCGGCCTTGACCGGCCATTTGGTGCTTTCCACTCTGCATACCAACGATGCTCCAGCGGCGATCACGCGCTTACTGGAGTTGGGGGTGCCGCCTTATTTGGTTAACTCGACCTTGCTGGGAGTGGTGGCGCAGCGGCTGGTGCGGCTGCTCTGTTCGCACTGTAAAACGACTCGTCCAATGGAGGAGCAGGAGTGGCAGCGGCTGGTGGCTCCGTGGAAGTTGAAAGCGCCAAAGGTGGTTTATGAGCCGGTGGGCTGTTTGGAGTGTCGCAATACGGGCTATTTGGGACGTTCGGGAATTTACGAGCTGTTTCAGCTCTCAGCGGAGTTAAAACAACTGGTGCGTCCAGAAGTGGACATTGCCGACCTGCGGCGTTTGGCGCTGCGCCAAGGGATGCACCCGATGCGTTTGGCGGGGGCGCACAAAGTGGCTCAGGGTGTGACAACCATTGAAGAAATTTTGCGTGTGACTCCTCCGGCTTTGGGATGAACGCTGTCGATTTTTTGAAGTTTATGTGTTGTATACCTCTATGGGAGAGGGCAGTTTACGGGGCGAACTCCGATAAAAATCTTGTTTTATACCCGATAAGCTTTGCATATTAGAGTAAAGTTGATTTGAAGCAGTTTTGCCTAAAAGAGGCTTTTTTTTCTGATAAAAAACAGGTATTCTCCATTTTCTGAAATTTAAATTCTTTATTTATGGACAATAGAGCATACGTCTTAAGCGAGGTGTTAAGGAGTGGTTATGTTGAAGTTTAGGATTGAATCCTGGTTGGTTTTTTCTGAATGTTACCGTGTCTCAGGCGGCGTGGAAAGGGGTCTCAAAGGAAGCCACGCAGATATTGGCTTTGACGGTTGATACGAAGCGTGGAGAGACATTATACGAGGCGAACTGTATGGAGTGTCATGAAATGGAGGCGTGAGGTTCCATCTATGATGGTGATTATCCCCAATTGGCGGGGCAGCATCGCTCGGTTTTGCTGAAGCAATTGATGAATATGCGTGATGGGCAGCGAAATAATCCTGTCATGAAAGAGGTGATTGAGACGGGGATCTTGAAGTCGCAACAAAACTTATCTGACCTTGTGACGTATATTTCATCATTGCCAATGACGCCAGATAATGGCAGAGGGAAAGGTGAAAATCTGACAAAAGGTGAAGCGCTTTACAAGAAGGCGTGTGTCATCTGTCATGGTAAGCATGGCGAAGGTCTTGAAGCGGCAGCCATTCCATTATTACAGTCTCAGCATTATGGGTATATGTTGAAGCAATTTAATGAAATTAAGGAAGGTAAGCGAAGTAATACAAATCCTGCCATGGTGAAACTGATTCAAAGCTTCAGTGATGAAGAGACACATGCGGTACTTGATTATATTTCTCGTATTGAGCCTCCTGAAGGTAAAAG
>CAZTQX010000139.1:0-5427 GCA_964615985.1 uncultured Gammaproteobacteria bacterium
CGTAGGGTGCAATAACCAACGGGCATTGCACCTGTTGGTTTAGCCCCAATTCAGCTTCTCACGCAAAATATGGTAATAGTCATAATCTTTCGGGTGCAGCAACCTCACCGGATGGGGTGATTTCTGGATCACGATGCGGTCGTCCGGTTGCAGGTCGCAGCCCTCTTGACCATCGTAAACCACATGGGTTGATTCAAACCGCATCTCGCTGATGCAGATCTCCACTTGGCTGTCGGCGGCCACCACAATTGGGCGACTGCTCAAGGTGTGCGGACAGATGGGCAGGATGGTGATGCACTCCAAGGAGGGGTGCAGAATCGGCCCGCCACCGGAGAGGGCGTAGGCGGTGGAGCCGGAGGGAGTGGAGACGATCAGGCCATCGGCACGCTGGCGATTGACGAACTGGCCGTTGATGTAGGTCTCGAATTCCACCATCCGCACCACGTTTTTGATGTGCACCACCACATCGTTCATGGCCAACCCTTGGCAAAAAACCTCCTCATCTCGTTTGACACAGGCTTGCAGCAGAAAACGCGACTCGTCGATGTAGGCTCCAGCCAAAATCTGATCCAAGTGGTTGAGATGATCACTGGCAGGCACATCCACCAAAAAGCCTAAGTTGCCCAAGTTGATTCCGACAAGAGGGATCTCATATTCGGCCAGTGAACGCGCCGCACCCAGCAAGGTTCCGTCACCACCAATAACGATGACCAGATCGCACTGCTGCCCCATCTCATCTCGGCTGAGGCTCTGGCCGTTGTCGATCAGCTTGGCGTTGCGACTCTCTACATAGACCTTGATCCCCTGAGCGTGCAGATGTTGATAGACGCTGCGCAGGGTATCGACCACTTGGCTAACGTCGGGTTTGGTGATCAGGCCGATGGCACTAAATTGAGGCATGAGGTATTCCCTTAAAACATGAAAAACGATGTAGTTATAGTAAGCCCGATGGCCTTATGGAAGGGTGAAGGCGATCTTCTCTTTGCCGCCTCTTATCGTTCCTATTGTGATGTGTTTCACATAACTTTGAAACAATTTGTTTGTTAAGGGTGGATCTTGACGCAAAACCGTCAAAGGGGTGTTATTAAACAGTATATTAGTATATGCTTATTTATTGCTGGCTTTTTGACGCATAAGGATATTCCGGCAGCTCTTGAAACTAAAAGATGTTCTTATGGGGAAGTAACGATGAATAAAACGGTATCGAAAAGCGCACTGAACATGGGGCGTTTGATTGTGGTGGTGATTCTGCTCTTGACGGCCATTAACGGCATTTTTACCTATTCGGGGGCAAATTTGTATGTGGGTGATGAGCGTTACGCGCTGCTGTTTGCCATCGCGGTGCAGTTTGCCATCGCCATCAGCTTGATCGCGTTGCCTTATGTACATGGTTTTGGCAAATTGGTGTTGATGCTGGTCTATCTGGCTGGTTTTATCCTCTCCACGGTCAGTGCGTACACTTACGTTTACAACGCCGGTCTGCAAGACAGCTCCGATGAAAAACATCTGGGCGTGGGCATCAAAGCGCAAGTGGCGGAGAGCTTGAGCCGCGTGGTGCAGTTGGAGCAGCAGCAGATGAACTTGGCGCGTCAGAAGTTGGCTCGTCTGAAACGACAGATATCGGAAGAGTCCGAACGGGGTTACAGCTCGCAATTGGGGCCAGGAAAAGGGCCTGAGTATTATCGTAAGCTGGAGAGTTATCAGGCGTTTGAGGTCGAGGTGGCCGAGCAAGAAGATCAGTTTGCGCGTTTTTCTACTTATTACGAGCAGCTCAATACGTTGTTGGTTAACAATGACGATTCACAGCGTGATCAGGCGTTGCTGTTGCTGGGGCGTTTGCAGTCTTCGGCAGTGGATCAAGCATCCATGCATCTGCTTGCGGAGTTGAATCGTGAACAGATTGCGGCGCTGAAAAACCCAGTGGAGAGAGCGATCAGCAGCATGATGTTGCGTTCTGAGCACGATGTTCAGTGGGCTGTGAGTTTGGTTTGGGCGGCGATTTTTGATCTGTTGGCGCTTTTTTTGGGCATTGTGCGTTATTACATTGTGCGTCCCCATTATTCATTGTTAAACCAAGTTTACGATGGTTTGGCGAGTTTTTTCCTTTTCTTGGGACGACTGCTGCATTTGGGGTCGGACACAAGGCTGCGCCTGAAACGCGAGCGCGAGTTGCAGGCTCACGATGCGCCGATGAACCAAGCTCAGATGCAGAATTTTGCTACCTACCTTTTGGCGGGCAGTCAGGCTTCGATGGCCGAGGGTGAGGATGTCCGTCAGCCGTTGCGTACTCTATTTGCTTTTATTGAGCCATTGAATCTGGAGAACAATCCCAAAGGGGTGGGGGTTCGTTTCGAACGCTTGGCAGAAAAGCCAGAGTTGAAGACCTTGCTGGCGTTGTTGATTCAGAGTGAGGTGTTTGTCACTCAGGCGGAGCAGAGTTGTTATCTGTTGAATGCAGGCAGTGAAATAGCGCAAAAACTGTTGCTGTTTGTGCAGATGGGTTTGAAGGATGATGCGCCATTGAATCAGCTCGGTGCCTCTCTGTTGCAGCCGCCGTTGGTGTTGTCGAAAGCCTGATTGTCTTTTTTCTGATCAAATTCTGACCAATGGTAGCGATAGGGTCATCGCTGTCACCGTTGGGCTATCTAAGAAAGCCTTAATTTGGTATAAAAGTAGTTCAGTTCCCTGTTGTTGGGGAAAGTGAAACAGTGAGAAGGGGATCACGGTAAGTTTGTATCTGTCGAGTTAGTTTAATTAAGGAATTAGGGGCTTGACCCCTCAATGGAGAGTTATGAAAATGAGGAATTCAGAAATGAACCCAATGGGTTTGAAAAAGAAACAGGTGCGCTATCAACTGTTGTTAACAGCGGCTGCATTTTCGCTGTCTATTTTGTTGTTATTTGTTGCAGCTTAAGGCCTAAGCCGTACCGTTTTGAGCGGTGCGGCGCTGCTGTTTTTTACAACTTCTGCCAGATCAAAATTCGATTGTTGGCTGGTAGTTGCACGTCATCAAGCCAATTCAAACCGGCGTTTTCCGCCAGCTCCTTTAACCACACGCTGTCTCTCACGCCCTGTTGTGGGTTCTGTGTTTTTAACCAGCCATCGAAACGCTGATTGCTGGGGCTGCTTTGCTGGCCGTTGTCCATAAAAGGGCCGTAGAGCAGAAACAGGCCGCCGCTTTTCAGCACCTTGCCAACGCCGCTGAACATCGCTTCCACCGCTGAGGTGGGCATGATGTGAGCGGTGTTGGCGCTGTAAAGGGTGTCGTAGTGCGTCTCTGGCCACGGGTCGCTTTCCACATCCAATGGCAGTGGTGGCAGCACATTCTTCAGTGCGTACTCTGCTAGCCAGAGTTGAATGCCAGCGTGGTTTTCGCGGCAGTCACTGCTTTGCCAAGTGACGTTGGGCAGAGCCTTGCCAAAATAGACCGCGTGTTGACCGCTGCCGCTGCCGATCTCCAGCAGGGTGCTGTTGGCTGGGATTTTTTTGCTCAGTAGGTCAAAAATCGGTTGGGCGTTCTGGTCGCAGGCTTCGGAGTAAGGTTTGTGGTTCAAGTTGATGTTTCCTTGTTGTGATACTTTTGTTATCAATGAGAGATACTCGCGTGACCTTTGTTAATCATGATGCAAGCTCCACAGACAAAACAACAGCGAGAATGCATCATGAAAACATCACTACGGGGTTTGGTTGTCGCAATGGGTGTGGTCTTGTCCACCTCCGCTATGGCTGCCGACATCAGTTTCAGCGTTGAGAATTTGAGCCACGGCAATCACTTCACTCCCTTGTTGATCTCAGCCCATCCGGCAGGCACGCATCTGTTTCAAACCGGCACTGCGGCTTCAGCGAATCTGCAAGCGATGGCTGAGGGTGGTGATATTGCCGGTTTGGTTACGGATACGGCGGCGATCTCTGCGGACGTTATTGAAAATCCGGCGATGGGTCTGTTGGCTCCAGGAGCTTCGGCCAGCGGCATGATGATGACCGCAGCGGCCAATACGCATCTTTCGGTGGTTTCGATGATTTTTGCCCACCAACGACGGTTTTATCGGTCTGAACAGCATCATGATACCCACCACGCCAGGCACTTACGTCTATCACATCAATGGTTACGATGCTGGAACCGAGGCCAACGATGAGTTGGTCAACGGCGGTGGCGCACCCAATGTCTTGGGGATTCCAGCCGATCCAGGTGGCGCGAATGGCAGCGGCGGAACCGGCGTGACCACGGCAGAAACGAATATGAGCGTTCACATTCACAGGGGGGTTTTAGGTGACTTTGATGCCACGGCGGGGGTGAGTGATCTGGACTCGCGGGTGCATCGTTGGTTAAACCCCATTGCCAAATTGACCCTGACCGTCAAGTAAGCCTCGGAGAGTGATGATGAAGATCAAACGAACAGCAACAACGGTGGCTCTGCTGAGTGCGGTGATTGGCTTGCAGGCCTGTAACAGCTCGAATAATACGGTGGCACCGGCGGCAACACCGGCAATGTACACCGTGAGCGTGAGTAACTTGACGCAAAATCAGCCACTGTCGCCCTTTGCGCTGATTTTTCATGGCGAGACTTATCGAGCGTGGATGAGCGCTCAGCCCGCCAGTGTGGCGCTGGAGCATCTGGCTGAGGGAGGGGATAATGCCGCTCTGTTGGCCGAAGCGCTGGCCGATGCCGATACGGTTTTGTCACAATCAGGCGCTGGGGCAATTCCTCCTGCGGCTTCGGAGAGTGTCACAGTGACGGCAGATCAGGCCACTCGTATGAGTCTGGTGACCATGTTGGTGAACAGCAACGATGGGTTTAGTGGCGTTAACGGGGTCTCCTTGGTTAATTTGGCCGTTGGCGAGACCTTGATGCGCGCCATGCCCGCTTACGACTCCGGTACCGAGTTGAACGATGAACTGATGAGCAATATCCCCGGACCTGCGGGGGGCGGTGAAGGTTTTAATGCCGCGCGTAACGACCTTGTCAATAAGGTGTTGGTTCATGCGGGGGTGATCAGTGTTGATGACGGTTTGACCGCTTCGGCATTAAATCAGTCACATCGGTTTGATAACCCCGTGGTGCGTATTTCAATCACGCGAACCCAGTAGGATAAACCGGTTGGATTGGAAAGTGATATGTCCGAAACAAAGAAAATATTGGTGGTGGAAGACAACGCCGATCTGGCCAGTTTAATTCAGCTGCATCTGCAAGACCTTCATGCGCAGGCGGACATCACTGCCGACGGAGGGCTGGCGGTGCAGCTTTTTAATCAACACTCATATGACTTGGTTATTCTGGATCTGATGCTGCCGGTGTTGGATGGCATCAGCGTCTGTAAAAAAATACGAGAAACATCGGCCACGGTGCCGATTGTTATTTTAACCGCCAAAAACACTGAACTGGATCGTGTCTTGGGGCTGGAGATTGGGGCTGGAGATTGGGGCTG
>CAZTQX010000140.1:0-5388 GCA_964615985.1 uncultured Gammaproteobacteria bacterium
AATGAGCAGGCTTTTGGGTTGGTTACAATTGTGAAGTTAGATCGTCTTTTAAAGACCTAAGTTAAGGTTTCGAACATGAGCGATACAGCCACAGCGGTTACGCACCCCAACAGAGCGGTAAATGGCGCTGGCATGGGATTTGACCGTGCATTCGCTGACATTCATCACCGAAGCAACTTGGCTGTTGGAATGTCCTTTCACGATCAATTTCAGTACGGACAGCTGTTTTTTAGTGATGCCTAGATGGTTTAGAGTTTTCTGATCTTGTTCCGTTCTGGAGCATTTTTTCAGCTGCGGTATCGATTTTTGCAGCGGATCAGACAAATAACGCTCACCTTTCAAGACTTGTTTTAGGATTTCGACCAACTCTCTACAGCTCCCTGTTTTAGAAATAAACGCCGCCGCACCTTGATTCCATACTTTGTTGATTTCTTGGATGTTGTCCGTTGCCGAGAGAATGACAACGGGTGTTTTAATACCACGCGCTTGCAAGGCTTGCAGTAGGCTTAGGCCATCCATTTTGGGCATGTGCATATCAACGACGAGCAGATCAAAGGTGCTGCCTTGATCGATTGAATCGAGAAACTCTTCGGGGTCGTAAAAGCTGGATGTTTCACTGCCTTTCAGTAAGCAGTGGAAGGTGAGACTCAAAGAGTCGCTGAACATTTTATGGTCATCTACTACGCCAATTTTCATATTGCTTTCCTTTTAGGTTCCTTGAGATGTGCGTCTGCACATCAACTAAAAAGAATCCATTCTTTATTTCCTAACAGCAGGCTAATCCAGTCTGATGCTTGTATCTCCTTGTTCATTTGTCCTTTGTTCCATGCAACTCATACGACTCGAATAACCACTGGTCGCTTTGCTTGAATTGGGAGAGTGAAGTCTATTGACTTTTGGGAAAAAATAAAATGAGAATTAAAGCTGTTGGTTGGCTTGGGGGAAAATAAGTCAGAAAAAGTTAGTGAGGCTGTTTTTCGTGAAAATCGGTAGGATGGAGCAAAGCGCAGCGTGCCCATCACATCATCGTGGTGATCATCCGTGGGCACGCCGCTTTTGCTCCTTTGTGCAGGTTTAAATATCCCGCAACAACGCATTAATCCCCACTTTGCTCAACGTCTTGGCATCAACCTTTTTCACAATCACGGCACAATAGAGACTGTATTTGCCATCTTTGGAAGGCAGGTTGCCAGAGACGACCACTGAACCAGCAGGTACACGACCGTAGTGAACTTCGCCGGTGGCGCGATCATAAATGCGGGTGCTTTGGCCGATGTAAACGCCCATTGAGATCACCGAACCCTCTTCGACAATTACCCCTTCAACTACTTCAGAACGTGCGCCGATAAAGCAGTTGTCTTCGATGATGGTGGGTGAGGCTTGCAGCGGCTCCAAAACGCCGCCGATGCCGACACCGCCAGAGAGATGCACGTTTTTTCCGATCTGCGCGCAAGAACCCACCGTTGCCCAAGTATCCACCATGGTGCCGGAATCCACATAAGCACCGATGTTGACGTAAGAAGGCATCAAAACGGTGCCGGAAGCGATGTAGCTGCCCTTGCGTGCCAGCGCCGAAGGCACTACGCGGACACCGGAAGCGGCGAATTGCTCAGGGGTGTAGTCGGCGTATTTGGACTCAACTTTGTCGTAAAACTGGGTGTAACCGGCATCCATCGGTTTGTTGTCGTTGAGGCGGAAGGAGAGCAGTACCGCTTTTTTCAGCCACTCGTTGACCACCCAATCGCCCACCGCGCGTCGCTCGGCAACCCGCAGTTCGCCCTGATCGAGCAGTTGGATGGCTTGATTGACCGCATCACGAATGTCGGCAGGGGCGTTGGCGGGGGTGTATTCAGCGCGTTTTTCAAAGGCTTCTTCGATGATCTGTTGCAGATGTTGATGGCTCATGGTTTTTGGATACTCTTAAAGGGTTGGGTTTAAAGGCTGTTGCAGTAAGCGCGGATGCGCTCCGCTGCTTGAATGCATTCGCTCAGCTCTGCCACCAGCGCCAGACGCACGTGCTGCTGGCCGGGGTTGAGGCCGTGGGCGTGTCGGGATAAATAGCTGCCAGGCAGCAGGCCGACGTTCTGATCTCGGTAGAGACCCAGAGCAAAATCGGTGTCGCTGATGGGGGTTTTTGGCCAGAGATAAAAAGCCGCCTCGGGTGCTTGGAGTTCCAATACCGGTGAGAGGATTTTTAACACGGCGGCAAATTTTTCTCGATAGAGATCACGGTTCTCTTTGACGTGTGTTTCGTCGTTCCACGCAGCGATGCTGGCGCGTTGCACCGGCAGCGACATGGCGCTGCCGTGGTAGGTGCGATAGAGCAGAAACTGTTTTAGCAACTGAGCATCACCGGCGACAAAACCGGAGCGCAGCCCCGGCAGATTGGAGCGTTTGCTGAGGCTGTGAAACACCACACAGCGGCGGTAGTCGTGGTTGCCCATTGCAGCTGCCGCTTGCAGCAGACCCACGGGAGGTTGCTGTTCGTCGAAGTAGATCTCCGAATAACACTCGTCACTGACGATGATAAAGTCGTGTTTTTCGGACAAGTTGAGCAGCTTTTGCAGCGTCTCTAAACTGAGCACGCTGCCGGTGGGGTTGCTCGGTGAGCAGAGGGTCAGCAGTTGGCAGCGCTGCCAGACCAGATCGGGAATGGCATCAAAATCGGGCTGAAACTGATTCTCGGCCACGGTGTTGTAGAACCACGGTTTCAGTCCCGCCAGCAGTGCGCCACCTTCGTAGATCTGATAAAAAGGGTTGGGCATCAACACCAGATCTTTGCGGCTGTTGCGATTCAGCAACGCTTGCGAGAAGGCAAACAGCGCTTCACGGGTGCCGTTGACGGGCAAAACGTGTTGTTCTGGGTCGAGGCTTTCGTTGGGCAGTTGAAAGCGCTGAGTGAGCCAGTTGGCGATGCTTTGACGCAGCTCACTGCTGCCTTTGGTCAGCGGGTAGCTGGCGATGCCGTCGAGGTTGTCGCGCAGGGTTTGCAGGACAAATTCCGGTGGTGGGTGTTTTGGCTCGCCAATGCCTAAGGCAATGGGGGATAATTCGGCGTTGGCCACCGTCCCTGCACGAAGCTGCTTGAGCTTTTCGAAGGGGTAGGGATGTAGGCGAGCAAGATCCGGATTCATATTGTCTCTCGGTGCAAAGGGACAGGATTATAAGCCATTGCGGTGTGTGACGGCAAAGAGGAGATTTCAGTGAATATTCAAGCGATGCATCATGTCAGTTTGGTGGTGAAGAATACCGAGAGGGCGTTGGCTTTTTATCATGGTCTTTTGGGGTTAGAGGTTTGCCAAGATCGACCTGATCTGGGTTTTGCGGGGGCGTGGTTGCAGGTGGGCGAGCAGCAGATTCACTTGCTGGAGCTGCCCAATCCTGATCCGGTTGTAGGACGACCAACGCACGGTGGTCGAGATCGGCATCTGGCGATGTCGGTGTTGGATCTGCAACAGATCATCACGGCGCTGGAGTCTGCGGGGCGGGTTTACACCTTGAGCAAGTCGGGGCGGCGGGCGCTCTTTTGTCGTGATGATGACGGTAATACTGTGGAGTTGATTGAGGTGGTGTGAGGCTTAACCTCGTTTGAGCTGAGGGGAGCGGTAACGTAGGCCGAACAGAAGTAGGGTCAACCAAGATAGGCTGCCACCGCCACCGCCACCGCCACTGCTGCTGTTGCCGTTGCCGTTGCTGGATGTGGGTGCGCTAATACTGTTTGATGAATTGGTGACTAAGCTCTCCAGTGTCAACTGTTCAATGGTTATTTCACCGACGCCTTGAAGGAAGGTGGAGCGAAGATCAATAATGGAGCCATTATTTGGGCAGCTGGCTTGATTTCTTAGGTTGACAGCGAGGTAAGAGTTGCCCTTCCACGGCTGTTTTTTGATTGAAATTGAGCTGATGGTTTGGCTGCAATTTTGTAGAGTTGATGTTTGCCTATTTTGGAGGGCGACCGCACTCCAGTTGGAAGTGGTGCTGCCTTTTAGGTCTATTTGGCTGGGTATGATGAGAAAATTTTGATAATTAATAATTAATTTACCAGCAGGATCTTTGATTGCGCTTTGGGTCAAATAGATTCCGTTTGCACGCAGTTCTATGTAATCAATGGATGCCAAAATTCCATTTGCGCGATATTCAACTTTAAATTGCCCCGTTGTGCTGGTGGGTTGCATGATGATTTGTAGGTTATTGAATGAGTCGCTGTAATTCCATGTCATATTGCCCAATGGATAATAGTCGAGCAGAGAGATTGTTGGTATTGCACTGGGGTCGTCCGGTGCGCTTCCCAGTAGAATTTCATCTCGGTTGGATATGCCATCAAGATCAAAATCAGCATAGGCATCGCTGGAGTCGCGTTCATTTAAGAAGAGGTGGAGTTGTTCTGTAATATTGTCGATGCCGTCACCATCAATATCCTCATCACATAGATCGCCTATTTTGTCAGAGTCCAAATCATCCTGAGATAAGTTGGCCAGATTGGGACAGTTGTCGTAAAAATCTGCTACTAGGTCGTTATCACTGTCAGTATGGATGTTTGCAATGCTGGGCTGTGGATCACATTCGTAACCAAGACCATCCTGGTCGGCATCGATTTGATTAGGATTGTACGCAATGGGACAGTTATCGAGTGTATCGATGATGCCGTCCTGGTCTATGTCACTGCCAAATTGAATGTTATCGATCAAAAAATAACTGTTGGATTCGTTTCCTTGAAGAAAACTACTTACTACTTTAAACGTGATGGTATGCAAGCCAGCTGGGACGGTAATATTTGCTGGTTGCCAGAAATTAGGATCGTAAAAAGAAGTGTAGGGGAATACTACACCATCTACTAAAACGTGTAGTTTGTATGCGAAGGCATAATCTCCAAAGGATTTAAAGTGAAAACTTAAAGAGCCTTCTTGATCAAACAGGGCAGTAAAATTGGTTTCACTGCTCAAATTAGCAGCGTTAAATGGGGTTGAGGCTAGGCTCTGTTGCCCTTCAAAACCACCTGCTTGAATATTCCAGCCAAGATTATTTTGGCTTGGATTAAACCAGATTGATGGCCAACCATTTTCAAAGCCTTCTTGGTAAGTGCTTAACGCTGCGGAGGGAAAAGAGGTTACATCGTTTAAAACAGAGCCATGCAAATATTCCACCCGATTACTAAAACCGTCATTATCCAGATCCGCATCAGCATCACTGGCATCGAGAGGGTTAAGACCCAGTTGGTTCTCCAGTGTGTCGGGCAGACTGTCATTGTCATCATCGAGATCACAAAGATTGCCTTGGCCATCGGCATCATTATCAATTTGCATGGGATTGAGAATCGATATGCAGTTGTCGGTTAGATCATGAATGCCATCACCGTCACGATCAGGCAGATTGCTTAGGTCATAAAGT
>CAZTQX010000141.1:0-5364 GCA_964615985.1 uncultured Gammaproteobacteria bacterium
ACGAGGTGAGCCTGTATGGGGCTATCGCTGCCTAAAAACTGTCCGAAGTATTGTTAAGGTGCCTTGGAGAAATATGATGTTAAATCTTGATGTGGGACAGGTAATCAACAAGCCTAGTTTGGCTGGTTTGTTTGATGAACTGGGATTTTTGCTCAGTCCTGATCTGTGGACAGAGGTATTGGCAGAACAAATTGCTCAGCAGCAAGGCATTGACTCTTTGGGTGAAAAACATTGGCGCGTGATTCACCACATTCGGGCAAAGTATCTTGAAGTGGGCGGATTACCGGCAATGCGTCTCGTTTGCCGTGCGGTTAGTTTGTCAAAACAGGAGGTGTATGACCTGTTCGGTGGTTGTTTGTCGGTGTGGCGTATTGCTGGTTTGCCGGATCCTGGCGAGGAAGCAAGAACCTATATGAGCTGATGTTCATCGTCCATTGCAGGGAAATCTTTAGCTGATACGGTAAAAAATGATCGAAAAACTGGATTTTTTTTCAAAACCGGTCTAGATAGGTATAAGACTCTCGATTGCCGTGGTGACTGTTGCTGTGATTAAGGGGTTCTGATGTTAATGGGTTAGGAGTTGGCGATGGATATTAAGATGGTTGATATTACGGTGCATATTGATGAGACCCTCGACAGAGAGAGTTGTCAAGCGTTGGACAATCAAGTTCGATCCAATGATGGTGTATTGGGAATTGGACATTTGGAGACTCAACCGCATCTGATGATGGTGGAATATGATCCTGAGAAGTTGACCTCAATGGACATACTACAGGTAGTGAAAAACCAAGGTGTGCATGCTGAGTTATTGGGTTTGTAATTTGTTTGGGTGATGAGTGTCGAGGTCAGAGCTGGAAGGCGCTGGCCTTTTTTGTTGTTTTTTATAAGTTAACCCCGCTACTATGGAGAACGATTTTTCTAAGGAGAGGGGAAGTTATGAAATTGCGCATTGCATCATTTAATTTGGAAAATTTGGATGAATCGGCTCGTGATCGTACGATTCTGGATCGGCGTATCGAAGTATTACAGCCGCTGTTGTTGAAGTTGGATGCGGATATTTTGTGTCTGCAAGAGGTGCATGCTCAGGATGGGCCAGCAAACAGACGTATCTTAAAAGCGTTGGATCTGCTGCTTTTGGGGACAAAATACGAAAATTATTATCGCGCTTACACGCAGACCGAGCGCAGCAAGCAGGTCTACGGGCTGCGTAATTTGGTGATCTTAAGCGCCTATCCAATCCTCTCTTTCGCCCAATATCGCAATGATTTTGCTCCTTCACCTCATTATCAATTTGTCACCGCCGAGCCGGTGGACAAAACATCGTCATCGGTGCGTTGGGAGCGACCGATTCTGCACGCTCAGATTGATCTGGGTTTGGATAGACCTCTTCATCTATTGAATCTTCATCTAAAATCACGTCTGCCCACGCCAGTAGAAGGCCAGACCATTGGACGCAGCAAGTGGCGTTCGGCTTCGGGTTGGGCGGAGGGTTATTTTGTTTCCAGTATGAAGCGAGTGGGGCAGGCATTGGAAGTGCGGCGTTTTATCGACCATATCTTTGACCAAGATGAACAGAGTCTTCTGGCGGTTTGTGGTGATTTTAATGCTGGGATCAAGGATGTGCCGGTGATGGCCATCTGTGGCGATGTGGCTGAAACTCGCAATCCTGACTTGATTCAGCGGGAGATGATTCCGACCGAACTCAGCCTGCCACCGTCACAACGTTTCAGTTTTATTTATCAGGGCGAAGAGCGCATGTTGGATCACATTTTGGTTTCGCGCCCATTGTGGCGTTATCACCAGCGGAGTGAGATACACAATGCGTTATTGCAAGATGAGTCGTTGAATATTGGCGGAGATAAGCTCTTTCCTGAGTCAGATCACGCGCCTTTGGTGACGGAATTTTTACTGTAATACTGTGTTTAGGTGAGGAATTATGAGCGAAACAGAAGCTGTTTTGACGTTGTGGCGTAACGCTGAATCGTTGGAGGTGGTAAAAGTTGAGGATCAAATTACTTTACGTCTTGCCGAGGGCGCTTCTATTGAGGCGTTGTTGGAACTCCATCCACTCTCTTTGGTGCGTTATTTGGCGCGTCAAAATATCCATCTGTTGCAGGCCACGAATGTGGGTCAATTAGAACAGCTCATGCAGGATCTAAGAACCTCTGCCGAGGTTCAATTTGTCTCCCATGTCTACTCTCAACCCGAGGAGCAGAGCAGCCATTTTTATTTGATGGATCGGGTCACGGTCTCTTTCTCGAATAGTGCCAGTAACGCAGCGATTGAGAATTTGAGTGAACGCTACGGTCTGCAACTGTTGAAAGAGTTGCGTTTTGATAACGCCTACCTGTTTGTCTTAACATCGGCTGCTACTTTGAATCCGATCAAACTCTGCAACGTTTTGGCAGAAGAAGAAGAGGTGCTGTTGGCCGAACCCAATTTGGCTTATCTGACTCAAGCGTGTCATACGCCGACGGATACGGAGTTTGTCAAACAGTGGCATTTGAACCATAACGGCGGTCTGTTATTAAACCCCAGTTCTCATGTCGATGCGCCTCGTGCTTGGGATATCAGCGAAGGTGATCGTTCGGTCGTGGTGGCGGTCATAGATGACTCCATTGAGTGGCAGCATGTGGACTTCCAAGGGCGAAACAAGGTGGTTTCGTCAGTGGATTTTGCAGGGCGGGATCGTGACCCTTCTTCACTAGGCCGAAGCACGAGTCATGGAACGGCGTGTGCGGGTTTGGCGGTGGCCGAGTCCAATGGTCGTGGTGTGGTGGGGGTGGCTCCAAAATGTGCTTTGATGCCGATTCGTTTCAATTCGGTTGATGATGATGCTGTGGTGGAGATGTTTGAGTGGGCGGTGGATCACGGTGCCAGTATAATTTCATGCAGTTGGAATGCGGATAAGGAGAACCTTCCGCTTTCGTCACGTCAATCTCAGGTGTTGCGTTACGCCGCCAGCGAGGGGCGTGGTGGTAAAGGTTGTGTCATTTTGTTTGCCGCTGGTAACGATAATCGACCCATTAAAGGTGTTCAGGAAGAACGGCGGGGGTCACGGCGTTGGCATAATGGCTATGCAGCGCATCCTGATGTAATTGCGGTGTCTGCTTGTACTAGTCAGGCGAAAAAATCCCTTTACAGTAATTGGGGCGCGGAGGTTTCCATTTGTGCGCCAAGCAGTAATGGTTTGCCTGTGCGGAGTGATAATTCACACGTTCGTATCAAATTACGGGGACGTAAGATAGTGACAACGGATAATTCGGGCAGTGCGGGTGCGTCTCCCAGTTCTTACCGATATGATTTTGGCGGTACGTCAGCGGCCTGTCCCATTGCCGCCGGTGTTGCGGCGTTGGTGTTGTCCGTCAATCCTGAGCTGACTGCGGCAGAAGTGAAAGAGGTGTTGCAGCACAGCGCGGATAAAATTGTGGATTCAAACCCTGATGGCCAATTGGATAACAACTTTGGTCATTACGATCAGAATGGTCACTCTTGGTGGTTTGGCTACGGCAAGGTCAATGCGCATCGTGCGGTGCAAGAGGCGCAACGCCTGCAAGGAGGACGGCGCTCGACCGCGCCTGCGCCACGAGTGGTTTTGGGAGGCGAGCTGGTTTTCGGTACGGTGAATGCGCGGGTGTTGAATTTGCGCCCACGTCCCTCTACGGTCAAACCGCCTATTTTGCAGTTGCGCCGTGGGATGCAGGTGGAAGTTTTGGAGAGTGTCGGAGCGTGGTATCGAGTTCAGGCTGGCAGTGTTGGCGGTTATGTGAGCAGTAAATTCATCACTCTGTTGAGGCAATAATCGAGATGTCACGTTATGCAAAAAAACAGGTGGTTTCTCCAGAGACCGAGCAAGAGGCGTTAAACGTCGCCAAACAGACACAGCGTCCTGGGCAAACGAAAGAGCAGACTCGTGTGATTGCCCAGGGCATTCAAAAAGGCATTGAGCAGTACAAAAAGCAGCAAAAGGTATTTTCGAGGCAACGAGATAAAATACGCAAAAAGGCGTTAAAGCGGGAGCAATCCGAGTCAGAGCAAATTCCTGAAAAGGTCTCCTTTATGCGCAGTGCCGGTTTGCCGTGGCTGTTGCTGCTGTTGAGTTGGAGCGGGTTTTTTGGCGTGCTATTTTTGGGAGACGTCCAGATAGCCTCTTTCAATGGCGGTCTCTAATGCTTGGGTGGCGTGTACCAGCTCTTCAAAAATGGTGCGTAAGCTATGCAGCTTTTCAATTTGTTGTGGTGAGCTGACTTCGCCGTCCACTTGCTCGGCAATGACAAACAGCTCTTTGAGATAGGCAGCGCGCGCTTTGGCCACCAGTGACATAATGGGTTTAAGTTCTTCCAGTATTAGTTTGGGTATTTGCGGGGCAATGATTTCTCGGTTGAGTTTTTTTATCTGATTGTCGATGGCGAGCAGCAGACGGTTGTGATGGGTTGAGTTGTTTTGCACGGTCGATTTCCTCGTGGTGAATGTGATGTCGGTACTCACTCTAACGGCGCGATGAAACTTCCCTGTATGACTTCAATCTCATCGCTAGGTTAAAATTGTTCGCTCATTTTTTATGGTTGGAATTTTTATTATGTCGTTTGATCTCTTTTGGTTGTTGTTGAGCTGGTTGGCCTATTTTGTCATTCACTCGCTACTGGCCTCGTTGCAGGTAAAAAACTGGGTGGCGGCGCGCTGGCCGAGCAAAATGCCACTCTATCGGTTGAGCTTTAACGTCATTGCGGTGGTGTTGCTGCTGGTGCCGCTGGCTCTGACCTTTGCTTGGCAGGGTGAGTGGTTGTGGCAGTGGCAGGGCGTTTGGTTTTGGGTTGCTCAGGGAATGGTTGCGCTTGCGGTGGTGGGTTTTATCTGGTCGATGCGTTATTACGATGGCAGCGAATTTTTAGGCTTGCGTCAGTGGCGTGAGGGGGTGGAGTCGGTGGAAGATCAGGAGCATTTTCAGCTCACACCGTTGCACCGTTGGGTGCGTCACCCGTGGTACTTTTTTGCTCTGTTGATCATCTGGAGCCACGACATGCATCTGGGCTGGTTGATCTCAGCGACCATGATGACACTCTATTTTATTGTCGGTTCGCACCTGGAAGAGACCAAGTTGGTTGCTTATCACGGTGAGGTTTATCGCCAATATCAGCAATTGGTGCCGGGCTTGGTGCCGCTGCCGTGGCGACACATTGACGATCAACAGATGGCGGATTTGTTGAATCGTGAAAGAAATAAACGGTGTGTGAATAGGAAGTGAGGGTGGTGGGTCAAACCTGAATTTTAGTGTAGAATGGAAATTATGACATGTTATCAAAAAATTCAGGCTCTTAATGGATTCCTAGGTCTTAGCCGAACAACAGCCCCAACAGAGAAGGA
>CAZTQX010000142.1:0-5285 GCA_964615985.1 uncultured Gammaproteobacteria bacterium
GGTGAGCCTGTATGGGGCTATCGCTGCCTAAAAACTGTCCGAAGTATTGACATTAGAGAGATCAAAATAATTTAAGACAAAAGACGACAACAAAGACAAATAGAATGCAACAGCAACCATATACGCCAACACTAAAACAATATTACCAAGATACTCAATCTCTTTAGCACCCTGCGAAAGAGAACCGTTATTACTTCTTGGCTCAACATGCAATATATTAAACCTAATCACATGCCCTATCCCATAGGCAAGTACAACGACCCCAAAAACAGCAAAGGGTGAAAACTTGCCTACAATACTCGCAAGCAACGGAGCCATAATTAAAAATCCACTACCGATAATAGATGAGAGTGGCGTCAGCATTGCTTGCCAATATTCATTTTTACGTAATTTTTGTCGTGACAGTAGAATAATCGCAACAACTAAAACCAGAACAAGGAACACATTAAACAAAACATTTTCTTCCATTACAATCACTCTTCTATTTATAAAAAACCATTTAACCAAAAAATAATACACATGGATTCAAGATAAAAATCACAAGAATTTTTCTATCCATGCAGAGCATGATCAGCCAACAAAACAGGGCTGATTGAAGCGTAATGAAAATTGCGCCATCACTGTGCCTAATAGGAAATATTATACTCGTAACACTCGAGAATTCTACCTGTCACCACCCAAACCCCACCTTGACAGCCAGCGGTATTGAACTGACTTTTTGCTTTTGAATGCTGCTAAAGTTTTCCCTAAGCAGCAACCCTCTGGTACAGCTAGTGCTAGCACTCCCTTTTAAGAATGCACTCCCCTTTGTCTGACACAGTGAGAATGGACATGATCTTTAAGCAGTACAAACAGCGCTACTTGAAAGCCCAAGAGCAGATTCAGGAGCTGGAAAACCGTCTGGCCGCAGCAGAGCAAGAGAACCAACAACGGACAGAGGAGCAGGGGCAGCTGCAACAGACCTTGGATGAACAACAGCAAAAATTGACCGCCTTCGAAGGTGTTTATCAAAATCTAGAAGCCTTTAACAGCACCTTTATAGAGTCACAACAATCCATCTCCAGCCTCGCCACCGACCTCAAGCTGGGCAAACAACAAGTCACCAACATCTCCGGCATCTCCATCACCGCCCGTCACTCCGTCGAGCGGCTGGCGGACAAGATCAACAACATGGCCATCGACACCAGCAACACCGCCGAGATCGTTGTCACCCTCAGTCAACGCGCCGAAGACATCGGCAGCATCATCAACCTGATTCAAGATGTCTCCGATCAAACCAATCTGCTGGCACTCAACGCCGCCATCGAAGCGGCACGTGCCGGAGATCAGGGCCGTGGGTTTGCCGTGGTCGCCGATGAAGTTCGCACGCTGGCCAAACGCACCAACGAAGCCACCAGCGAAATCTCCACCCTCGTTGGCCAGATCCAAGAAGAGACCAGCAAAGCGCGGATCAAAATCGACAAGGTCAGTCAACGCTCCGACACCTTCCAGAGCGAGGGTCAAAATGCAGTGGGCAACATCGGCAAACTGATCAACATCTCGCAGAACATCGAGGGTGTGGTCGCCTCAGGTGCGCTGCGCAGCTTTGTCGAGACAGTCAAACTCGACCATCTGATCTTCAAATTCGGTGTTTATCGCGTCTTTATGGGCACCGCCAGCACCCACTCTCATGAGCTGACCAACCACACCGGCTGCCGCCTAGGACGTTGGTACTACGAAGGCGAGGGCGCTGAATCCTTCGGCCATCTGCCCGGTTACAAAGAGATCGAACAGCCGCATCAAGAGATGCACCACTGGGGTTCTGTGGCCATCGACTCGTTTCATCGCGGTGAAAGCCCAGAGAGTCTGAAAGCCTTGACAGAGATGGAGAAAACCAGCAGCGCACTGATTCAACAGTTGGAACGGCTGGCCGCCAGCGGTGAAATGAACCCCAAATTGCTCTACCCAAAAAGCGTTGACGAACAGACCACGGAAGAGCTGCTGTAGTTTTCGTCAGGCTGCTTTTTTATCAGCGGCCTAAACCGTGCAAAGCCGCTTTGCAAACAACGCCAATTAGGGACAATACGATGATCGAGATCAGCCTCCCCACCCCAGAAGCCCCCCACCTCAAAGAGTTCAGCTCAAACAAACCGGCGCAAAAAAATCATCTGGCACGCAAACGACTGCTGGAGCACCTCAGCCGCCAGTACCAAAAATATTCGATCATCGTTTTACAGGCGCAAACAGGTCAGGGAAAAACCATTCTGGCGCAACAATTTGTCAGCCAACACCTGCAACACCAACAACATCACTGGCAGACGCTGCAACACACCGATCAAAACCCCACCCATTTTGTGCAACATCTGCACACCCATCTACAACAAGCGCTACCCTATTTTCACCACCAATCGCAACAGAAACAAAACGGCTCTCTGGCGCTAGAACAGCTGCTGAACGACCTTGATAAACAGCTCAGCGAACCCTTCTACTTGATCTTGGATGATCTCTACCAAGTGATCGGTAGCCCCAGCGAAACACTGCTGTTGCAGATATTGCAACAGCGCCCCGACAATCTACAACTGATTTTACTCTCTCGCATCCAGTTACAAAGTCTGCTGAAGCAGAACCGCCCACCCGCTCACTGGCTGGTGGTCAACAATCAGCAACAGGCCTTTAACCACGAAGAGGTCAAGCAGCTACACGCCCAGCATTTTGATATCTACCTCTCCGACGAAGAGAGCCAGCTGATCCACCAACACACCCAAGGCTGGCCGCTGGGCATCGAGAGTTACGCCCAGCAGCGTCAAGAGGGCGAGATCAGCTTCAGCGAACTCAACCAACAGCTGCAACAGAGCCAATCGTTTTACGACACCTTTCAGACCGCTTTCAATCAACAAATCAACAGCGAATTACAAGAGTTCTCGCTCAAGATTGCCTTTCTGGATCACCTCACCCCAGCTCTGGCTTGCACCATCAGCGGCGATGCCAACGCCGCCGACAAACTGCAACAACTGCTCACCCAGCAGATTTTTATCACCCCCCCGCTGCTGGGACAGGATCGGCACCAACTGATGCCCCTCTGGCGCAGCTTTTTACGTCAGCAAGCCAACCGCACTTTAGAACAGACAAAACTCGCCAACCTGCACCACAAAGTGGCCGACTACTGGCAACAACACAACGACCCGCAGCAAGCGCTGCTCTACTATCTAAAAGCCGGTGCCAGCGAGATCATCGAAACTCTGCTGGCCAAAAAAGGCGCGCAAATACTCCACCTGAGCCAAAATCGAGAAATTCACCACGTCTTGATAGAACGCGCAAGCGAGCAACAAGAGCCACAACCGTGGCTTGCACTGCTGCTTGGCTCCGAACTCAACACCCACAATCCTAGCCAAGCACTCCACTTTTTGCGCCTCGCCGAACAAGGTTTTCAACAACACAACGCCCACCACGGAGAGCTGTTGGCGCAGGTTCAGCAGCTCTATTTTCACCTCTGTATTGATGGTGATCAGCAACAACTGCAACGTCTGCTGCCTCAGGTCGAACAACGGTTCGCGCAGCTGGAAAACCAGCTCTGCCCCTACGACCGAATCTACAGCTCATCGCTGCTGATCCTCAGCCAAACCCTGCTCAAGCCAACGCAACAAAACGACGGTTTAGACCATCTGATCCAACTCAGCCACAGCCACAAGCTGGTCACGCTGGAGCTGCATCTGCACCTCTGTCGTCTCCTAGAGCAGATGCTCAAAGGCCAATTGGAGCTGGCCAAACGAGACCTTGAACAACTGCATCAAACCTTGATTGAACAACAAGGCAGCGCTTTGGAACGGGCGCTGATCTTCACCACCATCGCTTTTTACCTCAGCCACACCGCACCTTACCCGCTGTTTGAGCAGTTTTTGCAGCAGAGCAAACGGCTCACTGACCCCAGCGCGTTGCAAAACAGCCTCTGTGCGCCGCTGCTGCTGTTGTGGCAAGCCAATGCTCATCTGGCACAAGGACGCCAAGATTTAGCCATTCCCGCCCTGCGCCAAGCCATCGGTCTCTGCCAAGCGGTGGCGCAATCGCCCCTCCACCCGTACCTCAACAGCCTCAAAAAACATCTAACTGGGCAGTTTTCATCCCTCTCTGAGGGCAGCAGCGTGGCCAGTCTGCTGCTCCAAGCCATCACACAAGGAGAGCAGCAGGCGTACGCAGAAGCAGAGATCAGCTTTGCTCGTGCCGAACGTCAGGCCAACGCACAGCACAATCACTGGTTGCTGTCTGGGGTGCTGATGCACTGGAGCGCCATGTTAATCCACAGTCAGCAAGAGACGCGTGTCAAACCCCTGCTGCTGCAACTGGCACCGCTAAAACAGAGTCCCAGCCGCAGTTATCTTTTTATTCCTATCGTGGCCAAAACGGTCTTCAGTTACGCTGTCGGCCATAAAATTGAAATGGCTTTTTATCGTCAGCGTGCAAAACAGCAGGTCAGCATCGGCTTCAACGATAAAAACGAGGCCATTCCGCTGCTAAAAATTCAATCGCTGGGCACACTCACGCTGCTCTTTGATGAAGAGTGCAGCCTAAATCAGAGCGAATTGACCCCCAAACAACAGATTCTATTGGCTTTGCTGCTGGCCAGCAGTGAGCTGCATCTGGATCAGAGTACGGTGTTGCAAGCACTCTGGCCGGACAGTTCCGAGTGCAATTCACGCCACAAGTTGGATGTGATGTTGTCCCGCTTTCGCGGCATCTTTAATAAGGCTTTTCAGCCACAGCGGGCGAGCAATTACATCAGTCTCAAACACGGTGTCTTGAGCCTGAAAAACGTCGAGGCGGACATTCATCATTTCAGCAAGGCGGGGCAGTTAGGGTTGAAGCTCTACAAACGCGGCGATCACTGGCAGGCCAGCTTGGAGTTGCAGAGTGCCTTGCAGCTTTGGCATGGGCGTTTTTGCCCGGGGATTGCGACGCTCTATTCGGTTGCGGATCTGCGTGAAAATTTATTGACTCACCATCAGCGTTATTGCATCGCACTGGCGGATATTTATGAGCGTTGGCAGCGTTACGAGGAGGCCAGCGAACTGCTGCTGCCGCTCTTTAACGCCAACCCTGGTGATGAGGCCTTGGTGGCCACTCTCTATCGTCTCTTTTCACATTTGAAGCAGCGCCACAAGGCCGCTCAGGTGTTGCACAGTTACCGTGAGTTTCTCGATCAGAGTGGCTTTGATGATAACGAGACCATTTCATTGGTGATCGGGATGCGAGATCGTGCGCGGGAGGGGATGTTTTAAACGCCTCCTAATAACCGTCACACAACCGTCACA
>CAZTQX010000143.1:0-5271 GCA_964615985.1 uncultured Gammaproteobacteria bacterium
TGGATCAACGTTATCCACCGCCGTCGCACCGGCATCGCTGTAGACCGAACCCAAGCCAATCGTGAGCTGAACGCCACCTGTGATGCTGATAATCGGCGCGCCAATATCTATGATCGTCACCTGACGCGTCACACTGCTGGCCACATTACCCGAGCCATCCACGGCGTTGTACGTCAAGGTGAACACCGCTGGAGCCGCCGTATTGACCGTGCCCGTCACCACCAAGTTGGCTGTAATATTTCCTTCAAAACTGTCCAGAACGGTGGCCGCTTCCACATAAGTAGAACCAATATCAACATCAAGATTGGCACTGCTGTTGAGCTGAATCACGGGAGGAGTGGTGTCGGTTACCGTGACACTCCGACTCACCTGAACAGCTGAGTTAAACGAAGCATCCGAAACATCGTAAGTGACAGTATAAGAACTCAGAGACGAGGTCTTCACCGGATTATCGACCACGATATCGGCGCTGATATCACCATCGTAATTGTCGCTCGCCGTCGCTCCTGCATCAGCATAAGCCAACCCAGCTTCGGTGGTTATCGTGGCATTGCCCAGCCGAGTGATGACCGGCACCGTGGTGTCCACCACCGTCACTTTGCGCGTCACCGAAGCACTGTTGCCTGCTGCATCGGTGGAGCTGTAGATCACACTGTAAACACCCAAGAGGCCATTATTGACCTGATTATCCACCGTCACCACAGGGTTCAAATCGAGATTATCCACGGCCGTCGCGCCCTGATCTGTGTAGACCGACCCCACTTCAAGAGTGACATCGCCGCCATTAAGCGTAATCACCGGCGCACTGATGTCAGCAACGGTTACGGTACGACCGACCTGAATTGCGTTGTTACCGGCAGCATCCACCGCATCGTAAGTGAGCGGATAATTGCCCACCGCAGCGGTGTTCACAGAGCCGCCAACGACCATGCTCAAGGTTAGATCACCATCCAACGTATCACTGGCCGTGGCCGCTTCAACATACGTTGAACCCACATCAAAGGTCAGCGCAGAACCGCTGTTCAAACTGATCACGGGGGGAGTGGTATCCGCCACCGTTACCAAACGACTGATCTGTGCGGCGCTGTTACCCGCCGCATCCGTAACATCGTAGCTGATGGTGTACATCGCTGGAATCAACACATCGGGCAGACCGACCACCACAATCTTATTGCTGATATCGCCATCCAAACTGTCGCTGGCCGTGGCACCGGCATCGCTGTACATCGTTGCTGCCTCGTGAGTCAGTGGTGTCGTTCCCAGCAACGCCAACACCGGCGGCGTGATATCCAACAAAGTTACGCTATGAAAGAGCGTCGAAGTACCGCCGTTGTTATCGGTTACCAACACCTGAAAAACCAACGAATTAGCTGTAGCCGTCAACAGAGCAGGGGCATCAAATTGCGCCACCGAGGTCGTTGCATTGAGCAAACTCACTGCTTCGCCAGAGGTTTGGCTCCAAACGTAACCGACCACCGTGCCATCCAGATCCACCGTTGCCGAAGCATCCAAAGAGACACCCGTGGTACTTTCATTAACCACAGTCAAAGTTGCCCCCAAATCAATGACCGGCGAGGCGTTGATCACCGTATCGCCATCGGTGGCACTGTTATTGGCCAACAGATCATCGGTCTCATCGCTGCTGACCTTGACCGTATTGGAGAGGGCGATACCCGAAGCAGAGGCAGCGGCATTGGCCTTGGCATTGGTGGTGACGTTCACAATCACACTCGCCGTCGCCGGTGAAGCCGCAATCATCCCCAGATGACAACGTAGGTTTGGCAAAACTGTGAGATCACAACTGCCCTGACTGGGGATCGCTGAAACCAGCGTAAACCCCTCCGCCAACCAATCTTCGACAATAACCTGCGTGGCTGAATCCAATAGATCGTTGTTGGTCACGCTCAGGGTGTAGGTAATTGCATCACCGATATTCAGTGGCGGCGAACCCAAGCCCGTCAGACCATCGGTTTTCGTGATCGACAAATCCACCGTCGAGGTCTGTTTTACTTTGATCTCCCCCACATCCAACTCCGGAACTGCGTCCAATGGAGCCAGATCCAGATCCACTCCCCAGGCACCGGCAACATAAGTACTGCGATTCAGCGCCACACTGTAACCAAAAAAGTTATTCAACTGCGCCACCGGCGCCTGCCAAGTAGTGTGAGCCGCTACCGCCGCCCAACCGCCAGCGGGTTTCGTAAACAGGTAGACCGAACCGGCACCCTCAGTGGCTGACCGTCCCTTGGCAATGAGGCCGGTGACCGCATCCGGCCACGGCACCTCAGCAGCCGGTGGCAACACGGGGGTGAAACCAAAGTTAGGGTTACGATAGCTGCCCAGCATAATCTGATCACCCCAGATCGCCACGCTACGAGCCACCCCCTCTTGAGAAGAAGGGGTCGGCGCGGTCAAGAGGGCATCTTCAGTGGCTGAAACCCAACCACCAGTGGGTTTCACAAACACAAACGCCGCCCCCGCATCCATCGCACCGGCAACATCGTACTCATTGGCACCGGCAACCACCACATCGTCTTGAATGTCCACGGCAAACCCCAGTTTGGGCAACAGATCGCTGATCAATACCGATGAGGCCGAGAGTTCAGCAGTAACGGTGCGAATCACTCCGCTGTCGTTGCCATCCAGCACCCCATCGGCGTTGCTGTCACGCCAACCCAGCGGTGGTTTTTCAAACAGATAGACCTTACCCAAACGTTGATTCAGACTGCCACCCACCACCACCGTCGAGCCATCCACGGCGACACTGATGCCAAAACTGTTGGGTGGCACAGAAGTACCGGTTACATCCAGCAGCAACGGTTGCAGCAGCGCACTCTCCGTTTGCACCGTTGCCGAAGGCCAACCCGTAGCCGGTTTTTCATAGACGCAAGCCCCCGAATTCGCATTGGCTCCGCCGTCCCACATTCCCACCACCACCGTATCGCCTTCAATATCCACCGCATGACCAAAAAAGGCATTTGAGCTGAGCGATGTTGTTGGAGCCAAAATCAGGTCTTCATTTTTATTAACCCAACCGCCATTGGGTTTCACAAACAGATAAACCGAACCTCGACGCACCGAAGCGCCTTCAGCACCGACCACCACCACATTGCCATCCACCGCCACACTCAAACCAAAACTGTCGCGCGAAGCACCGTTGGAAGCGGTCAAAGTCGCCACTTGAGTCCAAACACCCACCACCTTTTGATAAAGACGCACCTCACCCAAACCAGGCACACCGTATACACCAGCGGTACTGCCACCGGTGGCTTTGGGCGCACCCACCACCAAGGTGGTGCCATCGGTGGCCACACTGTAACCAGACAAATCACCTGGCAAAACATTGGCCGCCAACGGCAGTAAAAGATCGGGGGGTTGCTGCGCCTGTAACGGCGCGGCGATAAAAAAGCTCAGAAAAACAGCGGTTAATAATGTATGCAAGCCGAGAGTTCGGTTGGTCAACACGATCCAGCCTCCTTTTTGATCAACGTAAAATGCTCAAAAAAGAAGACCTCTGCTACTCCAGCGGAGCAGTACAACTTTTAGGGCATCAAGTAATCACCGACGCAGATGTGCGTCCGGTACGTGAAACCATATCGGCTAACTGCAAAGCAACCTGAATCAGATCCGCCAGAGCTTCTTGCGGATCCAAGCCCTGCTTTGCCACATCCGCTTGAAAAGATTCCACATAAATGCGCAAGGTCGCGCCCACTGTGCCAGTGCCTGAAAGTCGATAGACAATCCGCGCACCCTCTTCAAAACCAATGCGAATGCCCTGTTCAGCACTCATCGAACCGTCCACCGGATCGGTATAAGCAAAATCATCAGCCAACACTACTCTGCGCCCAGCCAGCGATTGATCAGCTAAATCGGCCAATTGCAAACGCAGATGCTGCATCACACCTGCGGCGGCCTCTGCATCCACTGCTTCGTAATCGTGCCGCGTGTAATAATTACGACCAAACTTTTGCCAATGAAACTGAACGATCTCTGCCACGCTCATTTTCCGCACAGCCAAAATATTGAGCCAAAACAGCACCGCCCACAGACCGTCCTTCTCCCGAATGTGATCCGAACCGGTGCCAAAACTTTCCTCACCACAAAGGCTGATTTTGCCTGCGTCCAACAAATTGCCAAAAAATTTCCAGCCGGTGGGTGTCTCATAACACTTAATGCCCAACTCCTCAGCAACCCGATCCACCGCCATGCTGGTGGGCATCGAGCGCGCCACCCCGCTCAGTCCCTGACGATAACCTGGCAGCAAATGAGCATTGGCCGCCATCACTGCCAAACTGTCACTGGGGGTCACATAGAAATTCCGACCCAAGATCATATTGCGGTCTCCATCGCCATCGGATGCCGCACCAAAATCGATCTGCTCTGCTCCGTTTAGCAGCGCCACCAGCTCTTTGGCATGGGCTAAATTAGGATCAGGGTGACCACCGCCAAAATCCTCCAACGGCTCACCGTTAATCACCGTACCAACCCCAGCTTTCAAACGTTGCTCTAAAATCTCCTTGGCATACGGGCCGGTGATGGCGTGCATACCATCAAAGCGCATTCTAAAACCCGTTTGGAACAGACCGCGAATGGCATCGAAATCAAACAGCTGCTCCATCAAATCGGCATAATCTTGCACCGAGTCAATGACCTCAACACGCATGCCAGACAATTGATAGCAGCCTGATTTTTCTAAAGGCACATCAGCACCGTCATCAATCCGGTACTGCTTGATCTCCTTACTGCGACTGAAAAAGGCCTCGGTCAACGTCTCGGTGGCAGGGCCTCCGTTGGCGGCGTTAAACTTAATCCCAAAATCACCATCAGCTCCCCCCGGGTTGTGACTGGCAGAGAGAATAATGCCGCCAAAGGCCTGATGTTGGCGGATCAGAGCCGATACTGCCGGGGTCGATAGCAGACCGTTCTGCCCCACCAAGACACGAGAAAAACCGTTGGCAGCAGCCATTTTTAAGATAATCTGCACCGCTTTATCATTATAAAAACGCCCATCACCACCCAACACCAAGGTTTTTCCCTGAAAACCTTCTAAACTATCAAAAATGGCTTGGACAAAATTATGCAAGTAGTGCGGTGACTGAAATCTCACCACCTTTTTTCGTAATCCAGAGGTACCTGGTTTTTGATCATCAAATGGAAAACTAGCAACCGATAAGGCTGTCATCACTAAACTCCTTAACAAGGGTTAATATTTGTCTCTCAACAACCCACCGTCTAAAGACGGTGGGTTATGGTTACGGACTGAAAGTCCAT
>CAZTQX010000144.1:0-5088 GCA_964615985.1 uncultured Gammaproteobacteria bacterium
AAGGCCGGATAGTTTAAGATGATCGGCTTGCAAAGCAAAAAGTGCAGTGCAAGACTGACACTCCTGCAAAACAAGACAATATTAGGGGTTGGGATGGCTGAATTAGCGACGGCATTGGGAATAAAATCGAGCAAAATATTACTGCTGGGTTCGGGTGAGTTGGGCAAAGAGGTGGCCATCGAGGCGCAGCGACTGGGTATTGAAGTCATTGCGCTGGATCGTTATGAAAATGCTCCGGCGATGCAGGTGGCGCATCGTTCTTATGTGGTCTCGATGTTGGACGGTGCGGCACTGCGGCAGATTATTGAACAAGAGCGTCCCGATTGCATCGTCCCAGAGATCGAAGCCATTGATACCGAGATGCTGCTGGAGTTGGAATCTGAGGGCTTCAATGTGGTGCCCACCGCTCGTGCAGCGCGTTTAACCATGGATCGTGAGGGCATTCGGCGTTTGGCGTCTGAAACTCTGGGTTTGCTTACTTCGTCGTATCTGTTTGTTGATAACGAAATGGAGTATCGCGCTGCTCTTGAAAAGTTAGGGTTGCCTTGTGTAATCAAACCGGTGATGAGTTCATCGGGCAAGGGTCAGAGCTTGATTAAAGTGGAGTCGGAGATCACAGCGGCTTGGGATTACGCGCAACAGGGTGGGCGCACAGGGGCAGGTCGAGTGATCGTCGAAGGTTTTGTTGAGTTTGATTATGAGATTACCTTGCTGACCGTGCGTCATGTGGGCGGCACGTCGTTTTGCCAGCCCATCGGTCACTGGCAACAGAACGGCGATTACCGTGAGTCCTGGCAGCCACAACCCATGAGTGAGCGGGTGTTGCAGAAGGCGCAGCAGATGGCGCAAACCATAACCGATGAGCTGGGGGGTTACGGCCTGTTTGGGGTGGAGCTGTTTATCAAAGGCGATGAGGTGATCTTCAGCGAGGTCTCACCGCGCCCACACGATACCGGCATGGTGACGATGATCTCGCAGGATCTGAGCGAGTTTGCCTTGCATGTGCGGGCTATTTTGGGCTTGCCGATTCCGGCCATTCGCAATTACGGTGCGGCTGCTTCGTGTGTGATTTTGGCTGAAGGTGAGGGTAGATCACCGCGTTTTCACGGTGTGGTTGAAGCCTTGAACGAACCGGATACGCAGTTACGACTGTTTGCCAAGCCGGAGATCTCCGGTGAGCGGCGCATGGGAGTGGCTCTGGCGTTGGGGGAGAATCTGGAGCAGGCGCGGAACAGGGCACGGCGAGCAGCTGCGCAGGTGACGGTCACTTTGGATGAACCGATGTGATTCGAATCGGATTGACCCTGTGCAGTGGCTTTGCCATAGTTGAGTTCTCGGCAGTGAACTGAAAAGGATCGACTGATGAAATCAGCTCTGTTAATTGGCCTACTGGCCAGCGCGATAATGCAACCGTTGGCGGCGGAGTACGCTCCCAACACTTGGAGCCAAGACATTAAAAACTTGAACCGGCTGCATAATCCGGTGTTGATGAACATTCCGGTGATGAATTACACTGGCATGAAATATTACACGATGAAATATTGGCCAAAAGGCACCATTGGTTTGTTGCAGCCGTTGAGTGTTGATGGTGGTTTTAATCAAGTGGAACCGGCAGCCGGTGCCACTGAATCAAGACCTGTGCGGGGTTTGAGTCTGTATAAGGTGATGGAGAATATGGGCATGTCTAAAAATGTCGTGGAACCCAAGCCTTAAAAACTCTGTTTCAACTCCAAAAACAGGCGGTCGTTGTCGGCAATTTGCGTAAACGGAAACTGTGATCCTGCTTGATAAGTGACCACGCCGCCGGTCACGGAGAGCGCATCTCGAATTTCATAACTCGCTGAAAGGCGGCTGAAACCGCCATCGTTGCCATCGGCACCAAACAGAGAGACCAGCGCAGTAACGCGCAGTTGCTGATGAAGAAAATCCCCCACATAACGCAGCGCAGTCTGCCAGTTGTCCTCTAAAACACCGCTGCCTCGTAGGGCTGTTTGATAATCAGGGGTGTGGCGATTGAGCAATTCCAACGAGAGCTGGGTGTCGCTGAAACCGGCGTAATCCAGCCCCAATAACGTGTCGATGCGGCGTTGCTCTTGGTTGGGCAGGCTGTTGTAGAGCAGATGATCCAGAGAGGCGATCTCGGCTTTGAATAACCAACTACCTGAGGCGATGTTAAATGCGCTGCCCAACATCGTGATGCGTTGATGTTGCTGAGTTGGTTTGCCATTAACGATCAGCAGATGGCTGTTGTCGTCGTAAACATCGGCGGCATAAAAGGAAAGATCCCAGCCACTAAACGTCCCGTTCAGCGCCACGGCGGTTTCGCTGTTGGCCAAGGAGCTGTCAGGGATGACCTCTGTGGGGGGCGCTGAGGGCAAGGGGTAAAAATCGCTGCCGAAGCTGGGGTTTTTGTTAAAACGAATTTCAGGAATCAGCAAGGCACTCAGATTCCAATCACCAACGTAGTAGTCCAGTTTGGCCATCGCTAGCGGCAGGCGCAGATCTTCGATGTCCACCATCCCTGGTTCACGGTTGTCGAGGGGATTAAGAAGGTCGGTGACGCGGATGCTGTCAGATTTGCCCCAGACCACCACTTGCCGTCCGAGTTTCAGATCCAGATTTTGGCTCAAAGAGCCTTGCAGATAACTCTCTCCCAACTCAAATTCACTTTCCAGATCGTCTAGCAGTGGTTGTTGGTACTGATCTGAGTCGTTGATCTGATAGCTCAGATCGTAAAAGCCGTAACCGCTGAGGCGGCTTTTCCAGTGGTTGCCGAAGTCGTGGTCGTGTTGCAGATTGACTTTGGCGCGCAGGCGCGACAGACCTCGATGGTCTGTGGCTCCGGTGGCGGGAGCATCATGGGTGTAGTTGACGCTGCTGGAGAGCTGTGCCGAACCGCTCCACGGTGAGGCTTGTGGGGTCGGTTCGTTGTCGCTTGAGTCTGTTTCAGCGCTGTCAAAGCCATTGAGCAGGTCATCCAGAGCGGGATCGCTGTTGGTCTCACTGCTCTCCTTGAGAGGTGCATCAAAGCCTTGCAGCAGAGAATCCAGATCTGCCACACCGGTTTCGGCAGCACTCAAGGTCTGGCTCAACAGCAGACCCGCCACGAGGGTGGCAAGCAGAGTCTGTTTCATCCTTAAAGACCTTTCTCAATGCCGCGCAGGGTGAAGGTGGCGTCGTCCAATTTTTGGTTGTAACGCACATTGGAGAACTTGAGGATGGTTTTGTGCAGGGTGGTTTTGCCCTCTTTGCTGGTCATGCTCATCTCCAGTGCCGTCCAGATACCATCGATCTGCTTGAGGTTTTTGATGTCGAGATACTTCATCCGCTTGCCTTGGTTGACCCAATGCAGCGCACGCACACCGACAAAGTTGTCTTGGCGGACAAAGACGATGGATTTTTTATAACCGCTCTCTTCGATCTCTTTTTTGCTTTGCGGAATGGCTTCAATAACCCAGGTTTTATGGCCTCTTACTTTGGCTTCTTTGAGAATTTTGTATTGGTAAGCGTCCAGATTTTTATCGGTCATGTCCGAGTAGTTGAAATCCGATCCCATAAAACTGCCGCTCTTGTCGCTGGAGGCGATGCGTTTGCTTTTGCGCAGGGCGGGCAGGTAGAGCCACTGATCATCGTCTTTCCCTGCATCATCGTAGTCGTAAGTTAAAAAAGCAGTGTTTTTCACCGACGCTGGGGTAAGAAAAAACATACTGGTCTGCTTGTCTTCGCCTTGGTATTTGGAGATGCGACGAATTTTACGGCTGCGCTGATGGCCTTTTTTGTCGATCAGAATCATCTCCATATCGGAGACACCGTGATCGCCTGCGTCTCGATCTTGAACTTTTTGCATGATCTCGCGGGCGCTTAAGTCGCTGGCTTGGGCGGGGTTGAGAAAGCCAAGCAGAGCTAAGGTCATTACAGTGGAGAGAATGGGGAGTTTGTTCAGTGTCATGTTGATCTCCTGAAAAGCACGGTTGTATTTAACTAACCAGTTGGTTAAAGTGTGTCCTGAGTATCCAAACTATTGCAGCCACTGTCAAGCATTGTCTGTTGTATTTTTGTTTTTGAGAAGTTTGATGAGGAAAAAAGTATGGAAGATCTACGTCATAAGATAGAGAGTGCCTTTGGGCGTTTGGGATATGTCATTTTTAGGCATCGTTATCTGTTCTTACTGCCTATGGTGATGCTGGTTGCATTGTTGGTATCGGGTCTGCCCAAACTGACCATTGACACCTCAACCGAAGGGTTTTTGCATGAGAGCGATCCGGCGCGTGTGAGTTATGACCGCTTCCGTGATCAATTTGGCCGTGATGAGAAGATTGTTATTGCGGTTAAGGCCGATGATATTTTTCAGCTCTCGACGTTGGAGAAACTGCGTGATCTGCATTATGAGCTGGAAGAGAAGGTGCCGTTTCTACATGACATCACCAGCTTGATCAATGCGCGCAATACCTCTGGCGATGACGACAGTTTGGTGGTGGAAGATCTGTTTGTGCAGTGGCCACAAAATGCAGCGGAGCTGGGGGCGATTAAACAGATGGCTTTGAATAATCCCCTGTTGACCAATTTGGTGATCAATCGCGCCGGTACGTTCACAGCGATGGTGTTGGAGTCCAACACCTATGCCGAACAGGAGGGGGCAAGCGAAGATTTGATGAGTGGTTTTGATGACGAAGTTTCAAATGATGTTGCCAGCATCTCATCTGAAAAGAGACTTTATCTGACTGACGAAGAGAACAGCCGTATGGCGCAGGTGGTTGAGGCCATCGTTAAAAAGTACCAAGCCGATGATTTCGTCATTTATACGGCGGGTTCTCCTTTGGTCACCGATTCGTTGAAACGCTCCATGACCAGTGACATGGCGAAGTTTATTGCGATGGTGATTGGTACGATTATCTTCTTTTTGAGCCTGATGTTTCGTCGTCTTTCTGGAGTGCTGTTGCCGTTGTTGACGGTGGTGCTGTCGGTATTGAGTACCATGGGAATGATGGCACACGCGGGAGCGCCGGTGCAGACCATGACTCAGATTATCCCCTCTCTGCTGTTGGCGGTGGGCGTGGGAGCTTCGATTCATATTTTGACCATCTTTTA
>CAZTQX010000145.1:0-4996 GCA_964615985.1 uncultured Gammaproteobacteria bacterium
GGACTAATCAGCCAAACAGGCTTCCAACTGCGTGGTTAAACGTCGCATCAACTGAAAATAAAGTTCCCCTCCCGCAGGCAGATCAGCCCCCAATGGATCCAACACACTGACCTTAATGGGCAGATCAGAGACCACCGAGTTCAGCAGACGCGCATCGTACTGCGGCTCTAAAAAAGCACAGTGAATTGAGTTAGATACTATTTTTTTCCGCAGAACACTGAGGCGTTTTGCCCCAGGTCGATGGCTCAGATCCAAGACAAAAGACCCCGTTGCTGCCAACAGATAACGCTTTTCAAAATAGTGATAGGCATCGTGATAGACCAAATAAGGCACGCCCTGCACCGCCTGCAAACGCTGCTTAATCTCTTTATGCAACGCTTGCAGCTGTTGCGATAGAGCCTCTGCATTGACTTTATACTGATTTTTATTCTCAGGATCACGCAGACTAAACACCTCAGCCAAACGCCACACAATGCGCTCAGCATTCAACGGATCCAACCAGAGATGCGGGTCTACTTTAGCGCCTGTCGCCAACAATTCTGACTCCTTATCATGACCGTGCTCGTGGTCATGGTCATGCAACCAAACCCCGCCTGCACGCATCGGCAGACGAATCAGGCTGGTTTCACTCAACAAACTCAGACTCTCCACCGAAGAGGGCAACTGCTCTACCACCTTGGCAAACGACGACTCCACTGATGCCCCCAGCCAAAGCAGCAGGTCAGCACGCTGCATCGAACGAATATGACTGGGTTTGAGTGAAAAGTGATGCAGCGATGCCGTACCTTTGATTAACAACTGTGGCTTCGCCACCCCTTTCATCACCCCACTGGCCAACGAGTGCAGCGGCTTGATGGAGACCACCACCCGAATCGAGTCCTCGGCCTGTGCCGCCTGTCCCAGCCACAACGCACACAACAACACCCCCAACCACTTTTTTAAAATAAAACGCATTTCCTCACCACACCCCGCAAAAGATCAGTAAAATCAGCCCAAATACATCGACCCAAAAGCCCAGCATGACACACAATGACAGCATCATTCTCAAATGCGACCAGCTCAGCCACCAGTTCCAAAGCCAAGAGGTACTCAAAAACATCAGTTTTGAACTGCATGCGGGCAAGATCCTCACCCTCATCGGCCCCAATGGCTCCGGCAAAAGTACCCTGATCCGACTGCTGCTCGGCCTGCTCAAACCCCAACAAGGTAAACTCTACCAACGCCCCAAACTGCGCATCGGTTACATGCCACAAAAACTGCATGTGAATCCCAGCCTGCCGCTGACCGTGGCGCGTTTTTTAACCCTCAATACTCGGATTAAACTGGCGCAGCAACAGACTATTTTGGAACTCACCGAAATTCAGGCCATTTTGCACAAACCGCTGCAAAAAGTCTCCGGCGGTGAAATGCAGCGCCTGCTACTGGCGCGCGCTCTGCTCCGCAAACCCAACCTACTGGTACTGGACGAACCAGCTCAAGGGGTGGACATCAACGGCCAACAAGAGCTGTATCGCATCATCAGCCAAGTCCGCGACGAACAAGATTGCAGCGTCTTTATGGTCTCTCACGATCTGCATCTGGTGATGGCCGCCAGCGATTTTGTCATCTGCCTCAACCACCACATATGCTGCACCGGCCACCCCGAATCGGTCAGTCAGCACCCCGAATACCTCCGCCTGTTTGGCGCACTGGACAACAGCATGGCACTTTACAACCACCACCACGATCATCAGCACGATCTACACGGCAATATTTTGCCCAACTCAGAGACATCCAACGATGGATGATTTTATCTATCGTGCCATTATCGCCGGTCTGTTGGTGGCGGTGGTCGCAGGCCCAATGGGCTGTTTTGTGGTCTGGCGACGCATGGCCTATTTTGGCGAGGCCATTTCACACTCGGCGCTGCTCGGCATCGTCTTGGGCTTTCTACTGGGACTCTCCCCCACCCTCGGAGTGTTGCTGATTACCGTAGCTCTGGGGCTGTTTCTGGCGCTGCTGCAACAGTGGCAACCGCTGGCCAACGATACTCTCTTGGGGATTTTTTCCCATACCAGCCTCTCTCTGGGCTTGGTGGGACTAGCCTTTCTTGAAAACCAACAACTGGATCTCATGGCCTTTCTATTTGGTGATATTTTATCGGTTACCACGTCAGAACTGTGGCTGATGGCAGGAGTGGCTATCCTAAGCCTGATTATTCTGAGCTTTTTGTGGCAACAACTGTTAGCCGTGACCCTGCACGAAGAACTGGCACACGTTGAAGGGGTCTCGCTGTTTCGCACTCACATTGTCTTTGTGATGTTGATTGCCATCTTGGTCGCGGTGGCACTCAAAGTGGTTGGCATTTTACTCATCACCTCACTGCTGATCATCCCTTCCGCCGCCGCCCAACGGCTGGCCAACAGTCCCGAACAGATGGCCATCGGCTCTATTTTAGTCGGCTCACTCTCCGTATTGATCGGCATCCAAGCCTCTCTCTGGTGGGATACCCCCACCGGCCCTTCCATCGTCGTCGCTGCCAGCCTCTTTTTTCTGCTTTCCAATCTGCTTCCCCGTCGTCACTGAAAAATGCAAAAAAACGGCGGCCTAAAGCCACCGTTTTTAACACCAACGTGAACCGAAGTTCTAGGGAGCAGGCACCGCCGTGGCCACAAAGGTACCACTGTAGGCTTCATTGGCACCGGCCAGAGCATAACTGCTCAACAGCCCCTCTGCATTAGCGCCCACAAAGTTAACGCTGGCGCTGCCACTCAAAGGCTGAGTTACTGCTGTGGCCGTCGTATAACTGCCATCCAAAACAATACCGCCAACAGCGGCACTACTCAACGAGGTCGGCGCGACGCTCTGCGCACTCAGCGTTTCGGTCGCATCCATAAAATCAGCCGTCAATTGATAATTACTGATCTGCATGGAACCGAAATCAACGCCCACATTAACCGAAGCCAATCGCCCTACATTGACACTGCTGCCATGAGCTGTTGGTAATGTCCCACCCACGATGGTGTTGTAATTGGCACTGCCACTCAAAGTCCGTAATTGATCTGCGCTGGTCACCTGAGAGCCATAAATATAATGCGCACTGGAGCCGTTACTCTGCTCAGTATCCGCCGAGAAAGCACGCCAATCACCCTGCCAGCGCCCCCAACCTACGCTAACTCCAGCAATCTGCACTGAACCCGTATCTCTCAACAAGGCATTATCCGCCAAAAAGGAATCTCTACTCTCCTGCCGTCCAAGGGCAGAAACCGCATTATCAACCAGTTCATCTGAGACAATATCGGTTCGTTGTTCAACCAAGAACGCGCCATTTGCCTCACCTGCTGGAACCCCCAAACTGATTGCAGAAAACTGACCCGAAGCAGATTCTGCTGTCCAAGCAGCCAGAGAAACTGAGCCAAGATCAGGTGCATTACCCTGCCCACCAGCGACACCCACAGACACAAATAATTGCTCAGGAGCGCTTTGTTTACCAATTGCATCGGGCTGCTCCAAAACGCTCGCCATGACATTGGATAACATCGTTTCAGAAACCTGATCTGCATCGGGGTGCATGCTGCTCAAGCTGGCCATAATACCTTCAACGCCCTCAGAGTCATCATTCCCCACCGGTTGATCCGCATCAAAAACAACGCCAGGAGGTGCTAACAAAGGCCGCGCTTGAGAAGCCGCGCTGGCCACATGAAAATACTCATCGTTATTGAAAACTTTTTCACCCGCATCGTTACTCACCACAATGCTGCCATCCACAACACCACCGTACAGGCCATTTTTACCCGCACCGCAAGACCCATCACAAAGTTGCAAACCGTAGTGAGTACCTCGAATGCCAATGGTGGCAACCCGAGTAGCAACTCGATAATTGGATTTATTCAGATGCCCAACCGCGCCGGTAATGGTCCGAAAACCACCGCGTAACAGACGGAAGAAACTGCGTTCACTGCCGTTTTCACTGCCCTCGTAGCGGTACTCTTCAATTTTAAACTCGGTTGATGGCCGCAGAGCCAATAACGCCCCGTCTTTCATCCGCAGCTGCGTGGTGCCAGCAGAACCGGTGATCAACGTGTCACCCACATAAACACGGCTGTTACGGCTCAGTGAACGCAACGCACCTGCTTCACGACGCGCTTGCAAAGCGGATGTCGTCATCAGCACATGACCTACCGAATTCACCAATGGCAAATTTACTTTGGCAACCACTGGCATTGGTTTAGGAGCCTGCTTTTTAGGCAGGATCTCAACTGGCTGACCCAAGGTTTCGCTAGAGACCACTTGACCTAGTGGCTTAGTAACGCTTTTTTGTTGCAGATAGGATGGCAATTCCAACACCGCACCGACCATCAAACCACGAACCTTACCACCGGCAAATGCACTGGGGTTGAGGCGTAACAGATCAGCAACCAAGTTCGCTTGCAGGCGTTTGCTGCCGGGAGCCAAACGACGAGCGATAATACTCAGTGACTGACCACGTTTGACTTTCCAACCGTCAACAGTCGATTGACTTGCCATCGTGGGGGATTGTTGGGCTTTGTGTGTGTAACGAGGCAATTTGAGACGCGCACCCACAAACAAACTATCCGCTTGACCCGAAGGAAAAGCAGAACCATTCAAACGCACCAAGGCTTTGCGTAGGCGAGCTTGCTGTTTGCTTTTATTTGGGTAAAGCTTACGGGCAATAGAATAAAGCGTATCACCCCGTTTTACCTGCCAATAACCCGTAGAACGGGCATTATCCGCCAAGTTTGCTGCAGAAACTGGCGTTATCAACCACGATGTCGGCAACATTACTACTGCGATCACGGCGGCGAGCCATCGATTTTTAGTTATCGTACGCATGGCTTTTCCTCAACCTAGTTAGTTCATTCCTGAAAACAGTATCAGCACCTTCTTAAGGTGAAGTTATCTCCTAACTGTCAAAGCTCCATCCTTCGAGCGAACAGAGAAAAGGTAACGCATTGCGCTAACCACAACTGTGATGAAGATAACACTCTTTTCTAAT
>CAZTQX010000146.1:0-4899 GCA_964615985.1 uncultured Gammaproteobacteria bacterium
CCATTGTTTGTTTGGCTTCTCTCTCTATCGTCACTTAGAGGGCTTTTCTTTGATATTGAGTTGACTTAATTCGGCGATCAGTTCCTGGCGAATTTTTGGTAGATACTTTAATAAGACGCGGTTGACCACCATTTCAATGGCGGCGCTGTTGGGGCGCTCGTCTATGCTGGGTTGTTGTGGTGCTGTTTCGGTTGCCGCTCGGCTACTGAGATCTTTGTTAACAATGTCTTGTAGAATCGGTATTCTTTGTTGTGTCTTTCTATTTTTCACGGTACTCATCATCCTTAGAGTGTGTGGTGTTTCAGCGGATAACCGCGTTGTTGATAATATCGATATTTTTCACGGCCTTGTTGACGCAATTCTTGTTCCTGATTAACCACTTCTAAAACACGTTCAAAGCGGCTGAAAAAGGGCGGAATTTCACTGCCAAGGTTGATCAGTATCGGTTGATTGCCGTCGGGTTCAAAGTCAGTGCCTAACCAGACAGAGGCTTCACGCCCTGCATACGCTTTGGCTGTGACTTGTTGATGGTCTATAAAAGCGTTGGCTTTAAACGTCCAGAGCTGTTCATCCAGATTTTTCTGTTGTGTCTCTGAGTCACAGTGGATGTAGATCTGTTGACCCAAGTTGTGAATTTTTTCCACTAAGCGACAGACAAAACGCAGCCGTTCAGTGCGGTTCTCATCGCTCAGCAAGTAAAAATCAACTTGGGTCATGGCCAGATTAAGCCTTTTTGGCTTGTTGGTAGTCAAGCAGATATTGGCTCAACAGACCCACAGGACGACCGGTGGAGCCTTTGTTTTTACCACTGTGCCAAGCGGTACCGGCGATGTCCAGATGCGCCCAGTGGAATTTTTTGCTGAAGCGCGATAGAAAACAGGCGGCGGTGATGCTGCCCGCACTGCGGCCACCGATGTTGGCCATGTCAGCAAAGTTGCTCTGTAGTTGCTCTTGGTATTCGTCCCATAATGGCAGTTCCCAGCAGCGGTCACCGCTGGTTTTACCGGCATTTTGCAGATCGTTGGCCAGTGGACTGTGGTTGCTGAACAGGCCAGAAGGTTCATGCCCCAGAGCTACGATGCAGGCTCCGGTGAGGGTGGCGATGTCAATGACCACATCGGGTTCGTATTTTTCCACGTAAGTTAGAGCATCGCAGAGCACCAAACGACCTTCGGCATCGGTGTTGAGAATCTCGACGGTTTGACCCGACATGGTGGTGACGATGTCGCCAGGGCGGGTGGCATCGGGGCCGGGCATGTTTTCTGTGGCTCCCACCACGCAGACCAAGTTGATCGGCAGTTGCAGTTCGGCGATGCTGCGCAGAGTACCAAACACCGAGGCGGCACCGCACATGTCGAACTTCATCTCGTCCATGCCAGCCCCAGGTTTGAGGGAGATGCCACCGCTGTCAAACGTAACCCCTTTGCCGACCAGAACCACCGGTTTGTCACCGTCTGTACCATTGAGGTATTCCATCACGATGAGCTTGGCGGGTTCCGAGCTGCCACGACTGACGGAGAGAAACGCGCCCATGCCGAGCTGCTCCATCTCGCTCTCTTCGATGATTTGGGTTTTGATGCCAGGGTATTGTTGGCTCAGTTGTTGAGCCTGTTTGGCTAAATAGTCGGGGGTGCAGACGTTGGCGGGCATGTTGCCAAGATCACGAGCAAAGTGAACCCCAGAGGCGATGGCCATCGCTTCACGTACGGCCTCTTCGCCATCGGAGAGATTGCGGCGGGATGGCACGCTGAAGGTGATCTTTTTCAGTGGCCGCCGGGGTGGGTTTTTGCTGCTTTTCAGTTGGTCAAAGCGGTAGAGGGCTTTTTGGCTCTCTTCGGCAGCGGTACGCACTTTCCAGTGAGTTTCGCGGGTTTTGACGTGCAGTTCGGTCAAAAATGAGACCGCTTCGGAAGCGCCGCTCTGATCGAGCCGTTTGGCACAATCTGCCTGAATGGTTTTGTAGACACTTTCGTTGAGTTTGCGTTCTTTGCCACAACCGACCAGCAAGACACGGTCACAGAGAGTGTTGGGTACGTTGTGCAGCATCAAGTGTTGCCCCAGTTCGCCTTCCATATCGCCTCGGCGAATCAGGCTGCTGAGGTAACCGTTGCTGGCTTTATCAACCTCTTCGGCAGAGTGGGTTAGTTTTCGGGTTTGGTAAACGCCCAGTACAATACAAGCGGTACGTTGTTTTTCTGGATTACCACTTTTGACGCTGATTTCCATATTGTTTCCTATGTTGTTTGGTTCTATTCCACGTGTTGTCGCATAAGGGTAGTCTGCTCTGCTTTATTTGTCGTTGTGATATATCAACAGATATTGGCAGAGCTTCACAGGGTGTGACATTGCCTATGATGCAAAGTACCCCATTCTAGGCAAAAAACCGCTATGATGCAGCACGTTTTAATAACGGAAGTGGCGAAGTTGTTGACCATTGTTGATCGTTATCTGATTCGAGAGATTTTACAGGCTTGGTTTGCGGTGACCATTGTGCTGTTGTTGATTTTAGTGAGCAACTCCTTGGTGCTTATTTTAAGCAAAGCAGTGGATGGCTCTTTGCCCAACGATGCCGTGATACCTCTATTTTTTACCTATGTGATCAGTTTTTTAGTCACCTTGATTCCATTAGGGCTTTACCTAGGGGTGATGTTGGGTTTGGGGCGACTCTATAAAGACAGTGAAATGTCGGCCTTGAATGCCTGTGGTATCGGCAGTATGCAGCTATTTCGTCCGGTTCTGTTCTGTGCCATCTTGGCGTTGTCGATTATTGTCTGTTTGACTTTATGGGCTTCGCCGTGGGCTGCGCGAGTTGAGCAAAAACTCAAATTGAACCTTGAACAACGTTCGGAGTTGAATAACGTCAGTGCGGGACGTTTTAATGAGTCACGAGATGGTAAAAGTGTTTTGTTTGTTAAACAGGTTAATGCAGATGGTTCGGTGTTACAGGATGTGTTTGTTCACGGTAAAACTGTTGATGGCCGTTTAAGTTTGGAGGTTGCCGAACAGGCAACGTTTGTACGAGGCGATAAAAAGCATCACGACCACATTTTATTTGAGCGGGGACGGCGTTATTTGGGCTTGCCGGGTCAGGCTAATTATGAAGTGACCGAGTTTGAGCAGCACGGCATTGTGGCGCGAGAGAATCCAGTTGCACAGCAGGCGCTAAAACAGGCTGCAAAAACCACGACGGAGTTGTGGAATTCGGATCAATTGAGTGACAGGGTGGAGTTGCAGTGGCGTTTGAATTTGCCCCTTGCGGCCTTGATTTTGGCGCTGTTGGCGGTGCCTTTGAGTCGGACAACACCTCGCAAAGGGCGCTATGGAAAGTTGGTGGTGGCGGTTTTGCTTTATGTGCCTTATTCCAATTTGATCGTGTTATCGAAATCGTGGATGAAAGACGGAACCACGGCGGCTTATTTGGGGCTTTGGTGGCTGCAATTGTTGATGCTCGTGTTGGTTTTGTTGCTGATTTTGAATATGCACGGTTTTGCTTGGGCAAAGCAGGCTCTGTTTAGGCGCGGTATGCAATGATTTTAGATCGTTATATTGCTCGAGCAGTGATTGCTGGATCGTTAATGGTGTTGTTGTTGATCACTTCGGTGGACGCTCTGTTTGCCTTGATTAATGAAATGTCCAGCATTGGTACCCAGGATTATGATCTGGCTCATGCCGCACTTTACATCGCTTACACCATTCCACGGCGCATCTATGACTATTTTGCCAGTTCGGTGCTCATTGGTTGTTTGTTGGGCTTGGGGACAATGGCGGCCAATTCAGAATTGATTGTGATGCGTTCGGTTGGTGTGGCACCAAAACGTATTATTCGTTCTGTTTTGCAGGTGGGGTTGTTGTTGGTGGTGATGGTGGCGGTGATTGGTGAATGGTTGGCTCCCGTGGGGGATCGTCATGCCGAAGACCTGCGTTCCACCGCTTTGGAGAAACGGGTTTCGTTAACCGGCGCTAATGGTCTTTGGGTTAAGGATGGGAATCGTTACATCAATGTCAGAACGGTGTTGCCTGATCTGCATCTGCGAGGTTTAACGATTTATGAGCTTGATGGTTTGGTGTTGCGTTTTTCGTTGTCGGCTGTCAGTGCGCATTATGAATCTGGTCACTGGTTGTTAAAGGGGTTGCGTTATACCCATTTTAGGGACACATCGATCACGACCGAGAGGCTAAAGCAGCAGCAGTGGCCTTACTTGATTAATTTGGATCTGTTTAATGTCTTGTCGGTGAGGCCAGAGAGCATGTCGGCACGCGAACTGTATAATTATATTGAGTATTTACAGGATAACGAGTTGGATGCATCGCGCTATGAGTTGGCTTTTTGGAGCGCGTTGCTTGCGCCGTTTTCTACCTTAGTGATGTTGTTGTTGGCGATGCCATTTGTGTTTGGTTCGTTACGTTCGGTGGGAGCGGGGCAGAAAATTTTATTGGGCGTTTTGATTGGCGTCGGCTTTTTTCTGATAAGCCGCCTTTTTAGCCATTTAGGTTTGGTTTACGGCTTGCCGCCGTTTGTCAGTGCTTTGTTACCCTCTTTGTTGTTTCTTGGTGCGGGGCTGTATCTGTTGCGACGTGTGTTATGAGCGTTGTTTTTTGGTCAGTAGACAGACTTGGCTGTTTGACAGTCGGTCATGCCAGCTGCGTTTTTTCGGGTCGATGAGTGACCACCAATAACCACAACCGAAAAAGAGCAGTGATGGAATGGCGGTAAAAAAGCGGATTAAACTGGTGCGCCAGCTAATGGTGCCACCTTGTGCTGATTGCAGTTGCAGCCGCCAAGCCCTCATCCCCAAGGTTTCTCCACCGTGTGTCCAAAACCAAGCAAAAAACAGATAATCGACCGCCAAAAGATAGAATTTAAACCAAAGGTTGTCTTCTGAAATAGGGGCTTGATTG
>CAZTQX010000147.1:0-4549 GCA_964615985.1 uncultured Gammaproteobacteria bacterium
TATATGCTGATTGCAATGATATTGTTTTTTGTCATCATATTTGCTGTACCCGCTGAATGAAAGCAGTTAACAAAATAAGGTTGGGTTGTGGTGTGCTTCAGTATTGCAGCACAATCACTTCATCCAACAACTCAATCCAATGTTTAACCGGTACCTCTGCTCCCGCTTGCAGATGATTAATACAGCCGATATTGGCTGAAACAATCATCTCAGTGGGATGGCAGGTTAGCTGCGCCAATTTGCGTTCTTTCAGTTGTTGCGACAGTTTCGGTTGGGTGATGGCATACGTCCCCGCCGAGCCGCAGCAGAGATGGCCGTCTTGCAGTGGATTCAGCTCAAACCCCAAGCGTGTCAACAGACCCTCCACCAATTGCGGCTGCTGTTGCCAATGTTGCAAAGTACAGGGCGGGTGGTAGCTGATTTTGCTGCGGGGCTGTTTTGGGGTGATGGCTGTCAGATCTTCATCGCTGACGATCTGGGCAATGTCTTTGCAGAGCGCCACCAACTTTGCGGCTTTTTCGGCGTACTCCGCTTCATCGGCCAGATGTTCGGCGTACTGCTGAATAAACGCCCCACAACCGCTGGCAGTGGTGACTAACGCTTCGGCTCCCGCTTCGATTTCCGGCCACCAAAGATCAATGTTGTTTTTCATCTGCTGCTTGGCGGCTTGCAATTGCCCCAGATGTTGATTGACCGCCCCACAGCAACCCTCTTTTTTGAGCCGAATCAGGCTGATGCCCAAGCGATCTAAAATGCGCGCCGTGGCGCTGTTGATGTTGGGGCTGAGGCTGGGTTGCACACAGCCATCGAGAATCAACATTTTGCGTGGATGTTGTGTGGTTGGCCAAACACCCGCCTCACTGACCGACTGGAGTAGCTTGTTTTTCAGCACCGCAGGCAACAGCGGTTTGCTGAGATTGGCCACCTTGAGCAGCGCCGAGAAGCGTTTTTTATCGCTCAGGGCGTAGGCCAGACCTTTGCGAGTCAATTGCTCAAAGGTGCTGCGGGGTGATTTCTCATCCAGCATCTGTTTGCCGATCTCCAGCAGTTGACCGTATTCAACTCCCGATGGGCAGGTGGTTTCACAACTGCGGCATTGCAGGCAGCGATCCAGATGCAGGCGGGTTTTTGCGCCGCTTTGCTGGCCTTCTAAAAACTGTTTGATCAGATAGATACGTCCTCGTGGTCCGTCCAGTTCATCTCCCAAAAGCTGGTAGGTGGGACAGGTGGCGGTGCAAAAACCGCAGTGAACGCACTGGCGCAGAATGGCTTCGGCACGCCGACCGCTCTGACTGTTTTTGGCAAAGGGAGCAAGTTGGGTCTGCATAATCAGATCTTTTGGTAGAGTCGATGAGGGTTCAAGATGCCTTGCGGATCGAAGGCGTGTTTGACCTGCTGGTGCAGCTTGAGCAGGCCACTTTCCAGCGGTGGTAGCGAATCGGCTTCACGGCTATCGCCACGAAACAGCTCCGCATGGCCGCCGTGCTGTTGCGCCCGTTGGCGCAGCTCAGCAGCGTCATGATCGCCGCGCAACCAGCGTTGCGCTCCACCCCAACTGAGGTACTGCTGGGGCAGATCCAGCATTGGGGTGGCGGGGGGCAGCGAGAGTCGCCACAACGGGGCTTCGACATCGGCAAAAAAGGCGTGCTGTTGTTCGCGTTCTTGCTGCCAAAATGTTTGTCCCTCTGCCAATACCTCGCCACCAATGATTTTTTGTGCGGCCTGAATGCCCGCTTCGCTGCCACTGAGGCGCAGGTAGCTGCGGTCTTGATAATGGCTGGCGGCGCTCAGTGGCAGCGGTTGGGCAGCCAATTTCGAGAAGGTTTGAAGGGCTTCTGCTGGGGTTTGCTCTAGGCAGAGGGTCAGGTTCTGTTTCGGTGCAGGCAGTACTTTGATCGAGACTTCCAGTAGAAGCCCCAGTGTTCCATGAGCGCCCACCATCAACCGTGAGACATCGTAACCGGCAACGTTTTTCATCACCTCGCCACCAAATTTGAGAATTTCGCCCTTGCCGTTGATCAAGGTGCAGCCGAGCAGATGATTGCGCAACGCGCCACGATAGGGGCGAGCCGGACCGGAGAGGCCGCAGGCAACGGCACCGCCGATGGTGGCGTTACGGCCAAAGTGGGGTGGCTCAAAGGGCAGTATTTGCTGTTTGTCAGCCAACAACGCTTCGACCCTTGCCAGCGGTGTGCCGCAGCGCACCGTGATCACCAGCTCTTCGGGGGCGTAGTTGATCACGCCGCGATGGTCGTTGAGGTTCAGGTTTTGGCCACTGCGCAGGCGACCATAAAAGGCTTTGCTGTCGCCGCCTTGCAAATTGAGCGGTGTTTTGTCGCGCTGGGCGGTCTGCACCGCCGCTTGCAAGGCGCTGCTGAGATCGTTGTCGGGCATGGGGAAGTCCGTGGTTAAGGTGCGTGGCTAGAAGCGTGGCTAGAAGCGTGGCAGATCGGGAAAGGGCAGTTCGCCGTGATGGACGTGCATGGCACCAAACTCGGCGCAGCGGTGCAGGGTGGGTACCGCTTTGCCTGGGTTGAGCAGGCCGCTGGGGTCAAAGGCTGCTTTGAGGGCGTGGAATTGCAGCAGTTCCAGATTGTTGAACTGCACGCACATCTGATTGATCTTCTCCACGCCCACGCCGTGTTCGCCGGTGATGGTGCCGCCGACGGCAACGCAGAGTTCGAGAATCTCACCGCCAAATTGCTCGGCTTTTTCCAGCTCGCCGTCGTTGTTGGCATCGTAGAGAATCAGCGGATGCAGATTGCCATCTCCGGCGTGGAAGACGTTGGCCACCAACAGTTGGTATTGCTCCGAGAGCTGCGCCATTTTGTCCAGCACTTCAGCCAATCGCGCCCGTGGAATGGTGCCGTCCATGCAGTAGTAGTCTGGTGCCAAGCGTCCCACGGCGGGGAAGGCGGCTTTGCGACCTTTCCAGAACTGCTGGCGTTCGGCTTCGTCACGCGCCAAGCGTACTTCGCTGGCTCCGTGCTGTTGCAGTAGGGCTTTGACCTCGTGGATCTGTTCCGTCACCTCAGCCTCAGCACCGTCCAATTCACAGAGCAAAATGGCGGCGGCATCGGTGGGATAACCGGCGTGAACAAAGTCCTCGGCGGCTTTCAGCGACAGGTGATCCATCAGCTCCAGTCCGGCGGGAATAATCCCTGCTGCGATGATGGCAGCCACCGCGTTGCCTGCGTCGTTGAGCCGCTTAAAGGCGGCCAATAAAACCTGCACCGTGGCCGGTTTGGGGATCAGCTTAACCCGCACCTCGACAATCACGCCCAGCAAACCTTCCGAGCCGACAATCGCCGCCAGCAGATCGTAACCAGGGGTGTCCAAACTGCCGCCGCCGAGGGTGATCAGCTCGCCTTCGATGGTGACGATTTTGACCTCCAAGACGTTGTGCAGGGTGAGGCCGTACTTGAGGCAGTGAACGCCGCCGGAGTTTTCCGCCACGTTGCCGCCGATGCTGCATGCGATCTGCGAGCTGGGATCGGGGGCGTAGTAGAGGTTTAGGTGAGCAACCGCTTCGCTGATGGCCAAGTTGCGCACTCCAGGTTGCACCCGTGCGCTGAGGTTGGCCTGATCAATCTCTAAGATCTGATTGAATTTGGCCAGACTCAGCAGCAAGCCTTCGGAGTGAGGCAGTGCGCCGCCCGAGAGGCCGGTACCGGCTCCACGGGCGACCACGGGAATGTGGTGGGCGTGACAGATTTTCAGTACCGCTTGCAGCTGTTCCAGTGTTGCGGGTAGGGCAACGGCCAGCGGCAGGTTGCGATAGGCACTGAGGCCATCGCACTCGTAGGGGCGCAGCTCCTCCGTTTCGTGGAGCAGTGCTTCGTTGGGCAGCTGGGCTTTGAGGGCGATTAAAAACGAGGCTTTCCCCGCCTCGCTGAGGGGCGGAGTCGTTGTTTCAATTTGGCTCATAGGAAATCAGTCGGTGAAAAACTGTTGGCTGAAGTTGATCGGGATGCTGGGGCCTTGTTTTTCGGGGGTGACGTTGATGACGAAATTGAGCACTTCGTGTTGTTGCACGGTGAACTCCGCGATGTAGTAGATCGCGCCTTGTTCATTGAGTTGGCGCAGCTCCAGTGGGTGAATTTGGCCATTGAGGTTGCGCGCGTAGGCGGTGATGGTGGCTTCGACGGGAACACCGATGGTGCCTGCGGTTTTCTTAATTACCGCGATGTTCATCATGCCGCGATATTTACTGCGTTTGATGCCGTAGCTCTTGGCCACGGTGCGATCCAAGATCTGAGTGTTGATGGCGTTGTAGTGGATGACGTAGGGGCCGAAGTGGATCGGCCCTTGAGCGTAGCTGTTAAAGCTGAGTAGGCAGAGTAGCAACAAGCTGGTGAGGCTTTGGGTGATGTGTGCGTGGGTCATAGGATGTCTCCATTGAATGAAAGCCGAGTTAGGTGATTAATAATCAAGCTGCTGTCGAGAGTCAATCTTTATTCGTTAAATTTATGCGAAATCACCTTATGGTCGGTATTCTCAGAGTGAATGACCTTGAGAAAAAAGGGTTTTTTGAGTTAGAGTATAGTAA
>CAZTQX010000148.1:0-4410 GCA_964615985.1 uncultured Gammaproteobacteria bacterium
AGCCATAAAAAGTGAAAAAAATCGACACATCCCAGCCCAAAGCCGATGCCGTGGAGGCCAAAATAAAGGGCGGATACGCCATATCCAAGGTACCTTTGGTGGCAATAATAGTCATTGATGGGGTTTTATTCACTTCTCTTTCGAGAGACTTCTCTTCAAAACGGCGATCAAACCACGATTCCAAAGCCTCTTCGGAGAGATCAAAGGATTGTGAATTATTCATCGTAATCTCCTTACACAAAAAATAGTTGACCGGTCAGTCAATATCGGGCGCAAAAAATTTTAGTCGTATTACATAGGGATCCAATAGCTCAATGGCAGAACCCTGTCTAAGATCTCTTCAGATGGATCATCTGGTTGTACATTGTTCATACTGCCTCCTGTTTACGAATATGAAAAATAAAATCATCTCGTGATTGAGTACGAAGCAACAACTTATGACCCGTTTGAATACAAAATGACTCAATATCCTTCAACGATCCTGGGTCGGTGGTTAATAGCTCCAACACATCGCCAGCATTAAGATTCGCCATTGCTATTTTGGCGCGCATAATGGGCAGAGGACAGTTGAGGCCTCTCGCATCCAAAGTTTGGGTAATTTCACTGTTCATCATAAGATTCTCTACACAAAAATTGTTAGGCGCTGTTCTCGATACGAATGGCTTTAATTGCCACCCCCAACTGCTGAATCACCTCTGGGTCATTACGAGATTTAGCCAATAAAATAATGCCTTCAAGATAGGCCAACATCGCCTGCGCGGTTAAATGGGTATTCAATGGACTGATCACTGAGAGCTGCACCGCTTCGATCAATGTGTCTTCAAATCGTTGCTCGGTCTTTTCAAACACCGAACTCAATCTAGCCCGCAGTACATCATCCCGTGTGCTTATTTCCAAAGCCAAATTTCCAAACAAACAACCGGGCATACGCCCATCAATGTTCTTGGTGGCTTTTTGCCAAAAATATGCACCATCAATCAAATAGTCCAAACGCTCCATCGGCGGCAGTTCAGGATCAAACGCTTCCTGCACAAAACCACTTGCCCAATCTTCTGCCATATGATCGATCACAGATAACGCCAAATCACGTTTAGAAGGAAAAAAATGATAAAAACTGCCTTTTTGTACTCCAGCAATATCGCAAATCTGTTTTATTCCAATATCCGCGTAATTGTTGCCATGAAACAACTCACGAGCCGTTAAAAGGATGCGTTGCCGAGTATCAAAAGTAGAAGAGGTTCTCATGGTTAATGATTATAGTTGACCAGTCGGTCAAGTCAAGCCCCTGCTTTTTTGTGACTCAGATCACAATTACCCATCTCGCTAAAAAAAACACCCTACTTATGTCAACCTGCGCCATCATCGCAACGATGTATGGCTTCATATGACAGTGTAATTTTCCTCACAAATAAAACACCGAAAAAAATATTTAAAGGATCAAAAAATGAACCGTAGAAAATTTTTATTAGCATCCGGAGCCGCTTTCACTTTACCACTGATCGGCTGTAGCTCTTCCAATAACAGCACCACCAGTAACAGCAATACCGGTACCAACACCAATACACTCACTCCCTTGCGCATCCCGCAGCTGCTGACCGGCACCCAGTTTGATCTCAATTTACAAAACGGCAGCATGGAGTTTATCGCCGGTAAAAGCACCCCGACCTTTGGTATCAACAGCAACTACCTCGGACCGGTGATCAAAGTCCGTAACGGTGACACACTGAATTTCAATGTACGAAACAACCTCTCCGAGGCCGCCACTCTGCATTGGCACGGCATGCATGTGCCCGGCAATATGGACGGTGGCCCTCACCAAGAGATTCTGCCTGGTGATCTCTGGAAACCCACCTTTACCGTCAAACAAAAAGCCTGCACCAACTGGTTTCACTCCCACACCCACAACAAAACCGGTGAACAGGTCTATCGAGGTATCGCCGGTATGATGATTGTCGAAGACAGCGAAAGTGATGCGCTCGACCTACCCACAACTTGGGAAATAGATGATTTTCCGTTGATCATCCAAGATCGCAAGTTTAATACCGATGGCAGTTTCAGCTATCTACCTACCATGCGCGATGAGATGCACGGCATGATGGGTGACACCTTTATGATCAACGGCACCATTGATCCCGTGGTAGATCTGCCCAACAAAGAGGTACGCTTTCGCATTCTCAATGGCTCCAACGCTCGCGTTTATCAACTGCGTTTGAGTAACGGCGACAGCTTTAAGCAAATTGCCACCGATAACGCCTTTCGTGAAAGCCCACTGAGCCTCACCTCCCTAACCCTGAGTCCAGCGGAACGCAGCGAAATTGTGGTGGATCTAACCACACTGCAAGGACAAACGATCACTCTGCAAGACGCCAATAATAACAACACCGTTCTGTTAACCCTTAATGTCAACAAAGCCGCCAGTACCGTTACTCAGGTGCCTGCCCAGCTGACCACCTTGACACCTCTCGACCCTACTTTAGCGGTTCGTACTCGCGCTTTCGTTTTAGGACGTACCAATGGCATGTTTTCCATCAACGGTGTCTCGATGGATATGACCCGCATCGATCACACCATGACTCTGAACGAAGTTGAAATCTGGGAGATCAGCAACACAATGGGCATGACCCATAACTTTCACTCCCACGCGACCCATTTCCAAATCATTGAACGCAACGGCTCTGCCACCAATGTTGCCGCTTATGAACAAGGTTACAAAGACACGGTCTTATTGCCCGCCAATGAAACCGTCAAAGTCGTCGTGAAAATGACCGACTACACCACCGATGCAACGGCTCCCTACATGTTCCACTGCCATATCTTGGAACACGAAGATCGCGGCATGATGGGGCAATTTACCGTCGTATAAACCCATTTTCATTTCAACTCCGGCTGACAAAAATCAAGTCGGAGCAATTCATCATCAGGATAAAATAGCATCACTCGCTCTTCTATACTGTCTAGGGACATCAGCATGAATCGCAGAAACTTCTTACTCGCATCGGGAGCCGCTTTGGCGCTGCCTCTTATGGGTTGTAAAAACAACCGCATGTCAGGCAACACCGGTACTGTCAATGCCAATACCGGCGCACTCAAACCGTTACGCATGCCACAACTTCTGACCGGCAAGCAGTTTGATCTCAACTTACAAAACGGCAATATGGAATTTATCGCCGGTAAAAGCACCCCCACCTTTGGCATCAACAGCAACTACCTCGGGCCGGTGATTAAAGTCCGTAACGGCGACAGCCTCAATTTTAACGTGCGTAACAACCTCAGTGAAACAGCGGCTCTGCATTGGCACGGCATGCATCTGCCAGGCAATATGGACGGCGGCCCTCACCAAGAGATTCTACCTGGCGCGCTCTGGCAACCCAGCTTTACCGTGAATCAAAAAGCCTGCACCAACTGGTTTCACGCCCACACCCACAACAAAACCGGTGAACAGGTCTATCGAGGTTTGGCGGGAATGATGATTGTTGAAGATGCCGACAGCGACGCATTGGATCTGCCCAAAACGTGGGGAGAAGATGACTTTCCGCTGATCATCCAAGATCGTAAATTCAATAGCAGTGGCAGTTTCAGCTACCTGCCCAGCCGACACGATGAGATGCACGGCATGATGGGCGATACTTTTATGATCAACGGCACCATCAACCCCTACCTGGATCTGCCCAACAAAGAGGTGCGTTTTCGTATCCTCAACGGCTCCAACGCTCGTGTTTATCAACTGCATTTGAGCAACGGTGCCGCATTCAAGCAGATCGCCACCGACAACGCCTTTCGTGAAACGCCACTCAGCCTGACCTCCATCACCCTCAGCCCGGCGGAACGCGCGGAAATTGTCGTGGATCTAAGCGCCCTGCAAGGCCAAAAAATTACCCTGCAAGATTCCAATAACGGCAACACCTCGATACTCACATTGAACGTCAATAAAGCTGCCAGTACCATCACCCAAGTGCCAGCCCAACTCACCACGCTGGCCTCTCTCGACCCAGCCGTTGCAGTACGCACCCGCCCCTTCGTTCTCGGACGTATTGGCGGTATGAATGGCAGCTTTGCCATCAATGGAGTTTCTATGAATATGAATCGTATTGATCACACCTTCACTCTGGATGAAGTGGAAATTTTAGAGATCAGCAACAGCATGGCCATGACCCACAACTTCCACATTCACTCCACCCACTTCCAGATCATCGAGCGCAACGGCTCCGCCAACAACGTTGCCGAATATGAAAAAGGCTACAAAGATACGGTACGCCTTGGACCCAATGAACGGGTCAAAGTGGTGATCAAAATGACTGATTACACCACCGATGCAACGGCTCCCTACATGTTCCATTGCCATATTTTGGAACACGAAGATCGCGGCATGATGGGTCAGTTCATTGTGGTTTAGTTGAGATAACGCTAAGG
>CAZTQX010000149.1:0-4276 GCA_964615985.1 uncultured Gammaproteobacteria bacterium
AGGGCGACCGTACCGGTCATCGCTTCCCGATACCCTTGCTCTCTTAGGTAGATCAGTCCATCATCTGAATAAAAGTGGTACACTATTTGGTACATAAAAGAGGTACACAACCATGATAACCATGACCGCAACCGAAGCACGAAAAAACTTTTTTGAATTGATAAAACAAGCCAGCCAGCGGCATGAAACCATTGAAGTGCAACATAAACTGGGCAAAGCGGTCATTATGTCTGCCGATGATTATGAAAGCCTTCAAGAGACACTGCACCTCTTATCACAGCCGGATTTTAAGCAAACATTTCAGCAATCGGTTAGTGAGGCGGATTCAGGAGAAGTGGCAAGCTTTGAAGAGGTGTTTGGAGAGCCTTTGTGAGTTGCGGTCGCTATCAAATTGAATTAACCAAACAAACACAAAAAGAGATTGCCAAGCTCACCCCCAAACTAAAAACAAAACTCAAAGAGATCCTACGCCATAAACTCTCTGTAGCCCCTGAAACAGGAAAACCGCTTACCGGTAACTTAAAAGGCTATTATTCTGTGCGTTTAAGTTTTCAAGATCGCATCGTCTATCGGCTTGAAAATGATCGCTGCGTGGTAGTGATTATTCGCTCAAAAACACACTATGGCGAATAGAAAAGATAAGACTCTCCCTGTAATTCTGCCCCACAATCCGGCATAGTCACCCTCCGCTACTTCCACCAAAGGTAACAACGTGAACGCCATCATCGACTGGTTCGCCCGCAACACCGTCGCCGCCAACTTGCTGATGCTGGTGATCGTGGTCGCCGGAGCCATGAGCCTGCCCCAGACCCGCAAAGAGACCATCCCCACCGTCTCGCTGGACATGGTCACCATCAACGTCTTCTACCCAGGAGCTTCCGCCGAAGAGGTGGAACGAAGCGTCTGCGTGCGACTGGAAGAGGCGGTTCACGATCTGGAAGGAATCAAAAAGCTGACCTCCTCAGCCACCGAAGGGGTCTGCATGGTGCTGGTGGAAGTGGCGCTCAACTACGGCACTCGCCGCATGTTGGACGATATCAAAGCTCGCATTGATGCCCTCACCACCCTGCCCAAAGAGACCGAAACCCCCAACATCCGTGAGATTGCGATCAAAAACCGCGCTCTGAGCGTGGCGGTTTCGGGGCCTACGGACGAAGCCAGTCTGAAACGCCTTGGCCAACGCATTCGCGATCAACTGGCGGATCTGCCCAGCGTCACTCAAGTGGAACTGTCGGGAGTGCGGGACTACGAAATCAGCATCGAAGTCAGCGAAAGCGCCCTGCAACAGTACAACCTCAGCCTCGATGAGATCGCCAACGCCATCCGCCAACGCTCCTTGGATCTGCCTACCGGAACCCTCAAGACCAGCACTGGCGAGCGACTGCTGCGTATCAAAGGTCAACTCTACAGCGGCGAGCAGTTTGGCCAACTGGTGCTGCGCAGCCACGCCGATGGCAGCCAACTGCTGCTGCGCGATGTGGCCGAGGTGCGTGACGGTTTTGAAGAAGAGGTCAAACATTCGCGCTTCAACGGTCAAGACGGTGTGCTGTTGCAGGTCTATCGGGTCGGCAGTCAGAGCATTCTGGAGATTTCGCAGCAAGTTCACGACTTCGTTGCCAACACCCCGCTGCCCGAGGGGATGCAGCTCACCGTCTGGCGCGACAGCTCGGAGTATTTCAAAGGCCGCATGAATCTGCTGCTGCGCAACGCCATCACCGGCCTGGTGCTGGTCTTTCTGATCTTGGTGCTGTTTCTGCGCTTTCGCCTCGCCTTCTGGGTCAGCCTCGGCATCCCGATCTCCTTTATGGGCGCGTTTATGTTTCTCCCTGGGCTGGACGCTTCGATCAATATGATCTCCATGTTCGCCTTTATTTTGGTGCTGGGGATCGTGGTGGACGATGCCATCATCGTCGGCGAGCACGTTCACATTCGCCAGCAGCAATTAGGCAACAACCTCGAAGGCGCGATCAAGGGCGCGCAAGAGGTGGCCAAACCGGTGATCTTCGCGGTGCTCACCAGCGTGGTGGCCTTTATGCCGATGCTGACCCTGCCGGGAGCCAACGGCAAACTGTGGGGCATCATTCCCACCGTGGTAATCCTGACCCTAATCTTCTCGCTGCTGGAGTCGTTGCTGATTCTGCCCGCTCATCTGGGCAAGATGAAAATGCAGCAACCGCCACCCAAAACCGGCGGCGGTCTCGGCGCGATGTTGACGCGCTTGCAACGGCGTTTTTCTCGCGCTCTGGAACGGTTTATCGAGCGTTTTTATCGCCCTCTGTTGGAGACGGCACTCAACTGGCGCTACCTCACCGTGGCGATCTTTATCAGCGGCCTGATGCTGATCGGCAGCGTGGTGGCCGGGGGTTATCTAAAACTGGTCTTCTTCCCCGCCATCGAGGGCAACTACGCCATCGCCAGCCTGACTCTACCCCAAGGCAGCGCCGTGGAGCAGACTGAGAAGGCGCTGGATCGCATCGAAGCGGCGGCGCTGAAACTGCAACAACAACTGCACGCAGAGAGCGGTCAAGAGGTGATCGATCACATCCTCACCACCGTCGGCGAACAGCCCATGACCGAACGCAGCGCGCGCATGGATCAACGCGGCAACCATCTGGGTGAGGTGGCCTTGGAGCTGGCTCCGTCGGAAAATCGTAGCCTCAGCACCGAAGAGATCGGCAAACGCTGGCGCAGTTTGGTGGGTGAGATTGCCGGAGTCAGCAAACTCAACTTCAGCGCGGCCATGCGTCACGCTGGCAAGGCCGTTGATGTGGAGCTGAGCGGCTCTGATCTGGAGGAGTTGAAACAGCTCAGCCAGCAGGTGCGCCTCAAGCTGGAGCAGTACCCAGGCGTGCAGGAGATTGAGGACTCCTTTAAAACCGGCAAACAGGAGATTCAACTGCAACTGCGTCCGGGTGCCGAGCAGTTGGGTCTGACCCTGCAAGATCTGGCACGACAGGTACGACAAGGTTTTCACGGCGAAGAGGTGCAGCGCATTCAACGAGGCCGCGACGAAGTGCGAGTGATGTTGCGCTACCCGCTCGCCCAGCGCCGCTCTCTGAGTGATCTACAGGCGATGCAGATCCGGCTGAAAAACGGTCGCGAGCTGCCTTTTGTAGTCGTGGCCAGCGCTCAACTGCGCCAAGGCCCCGAAGAGATTCAGCGCCGTGATCGTCGCCGCATCGTCAATATCACCGCCGATGTGGACAAGGATAAGGGCGACAGCAGCGCCATCCTCAAGCAGCTCAAAGAGGAGGTGTTGCCCGAGTTACTGAAAAACCACCCTCAGGTGCGTTTCTCACTGGAGGGGCAAGCCCGTGAACAGCGCGAAACCATGGCCACCTTGGGGCGCGGTTTTCTGCTGGCTCTGCTGGCAATCTATGCGCTGATGGCGATTCCGTTTCGCTCCTACGCCCAGCCGCTGATTGTGATGTCGGCGATCCCCTTTGGTCTGGTGGGTGCGGTGGTGGGTCACTTGCTGTTGGGGCAATCGTTGAGCGTACTTTCCCTCACCGGCATGGTGGCGGTGGCGGGGGTGGTGGTGAACGACAATTTGGTGCTGGTGGATTACATCAACCGCGCTCGTGAACGGGGCGAAGATCTGTTCAGCGCCGTTCGAGATGCGGGGGTGGCGCGTTTCCGCCCGATCATTCTCACCTCACTGACCACTTTCGCGGGTCTGACCCCGTTGATGCTGGAGCGCAGCGTGCAGGCGCAGTTTTTAATCCCGATGGCGATTTCACTGGCCTTTGGGGTACTGTTTGCCACGGTGATCAGTCTGCTGCTGGTACCGGCGAGTTATTATTTGATTGAGGATTTTAAGCGGATGTTTGCGGGTCGATCAGCTTGATTTGAGTTTAATGCCGCTCAACCATCAAGTGACAACCCAAAGCATCCACAATTTTGCAGACGGTCTCAAAACGAGGATTGCCATCGCTGGAAAGTGATTTATAAAGGCTAGCGCGGGAAACCCCCGCTTGCTTAGCCACTTCAGACATCCCCTTAGCTTTGGCCGCAATATTCAACGCATGAATAAAATCAGCAGAACTGCCTGTGGCCGCTGCCTCTTCAAGAAACCCTTTAATGTCTTCTTCGGTTTCAAGGTATTCAGCAATATCAAAGGGTTTCGTTTTCATCATTTACTCCAACTCCGTCAAGATTCGTAACGCTGTTTCAATATCCTTGCTCTGTGAAGATTTATCACCACCGCTCAGTAACAAAACAAGGCTCTTAATGGATTCCTAGGTCTTAGCCGAACAACAGCCCCAACAGAGAAGGA
>CAZTQX010000150.1:0-4274 GCA_964615985.1 uncultured Gammaproteobacteria bacterium
CACAGAAACCAGCCAGCATCATCTTCTACTTTGCCGTGGCATGGGTGGCCATCGGCTCCGGTTATTATCACCTCTGGCCAGACAACAACACTCTGCTGTGGGATCGTCTACCGATGACGGTGGCCTTTATGGCGCTCTTCTCGATGGTGTTGAGCGAGTTTCTCTCACCGCGATTTTCCAAAGTGATCTTGGCGCTGCTGATTGCCTTTGGGGTCTTCTCAGTTTTCTACTGGCATCTGACCGAACTGAAGGGCGCGGGGGATCTGCGCCTCTATATTTTGGTGCAATTTTTACCGATGTTGCTGATTCCATTGCTGCTGATTGTCTGCCGAGAAAAATCGCCCCACCTCTCAGGTTATTGGCTGTTGCTGTTTTTCTATGCGCTGGCCAAATTATTTGAGTATTTTGATCAGGCCATTTTTGATCTGCTGGGCGTGATCAGTGGTCACTCTCTGAAACACATGGCCGCTGCGCTGGGGGTATTGTGTTTGTTGTTGGTTTATCGTGGTCAGACATTTTCAAACAGGGCTTGATGTTGGGTACGTTTAACCGTACGCTTTTCTGCGGAGGCAGTACATTATGACGATTTTAAATGCAACAGAAGCCCGCTCAAAACTGTATCGGCTGATTGATGAGACCACAGAAACACATCAACCCATTATCATTACCGGAAAAAGAGGCAATGCGGTTTTGCTCTCCGAAGAAGATTGGCAGGCGATCTCTGAAACACTGCATCTGCTCTCGGTGCCAGGCATGAGAGAGTCGATTAAAGAGGGAAATATTACCAACGGTTAGCAGGGTAGATATGGAATCTACCCCTACGCACGTCGATAAAGCAGATCCCAAATACCATGCCCTAATCGCTGCCCTCGTTGTTCAAACTTGGTCAGTGGCCGCTCCTTAGGGCGCGACACATACAGCCCCTCACTGGCCACATTCTCAAACAGTGGATGCGCTTCCAACACCTCAGACATCTGCTCGGCGTAGTGCTGCCAATCGGTGGCCATATGGACGATGCCACCGCTTTTGAGCTTGCTGGCGATCTGATCCATAAAGGTTGGTTGTACGATGCGCCGTTTTTGATGCTTCTTTTTGTGCCACGGATCGGGGAAAAAGAGCTGAAAACGATCCAACGACTGATCCTGCAATTGATCGTTCAGCACCTCCACCGCATCGTGGTGCATCAGACGCAGATTGCTCAATCCCAACTCACCGATGCGTTGCAGCAGATGCCCGACCCCGGGCGTGTGAACCTCGATGCCGAGAAAATTGCGCTCAGGAGCGCCAGCAGCCATCTCGGCCAGACTGTTGCCATTGCCAAAACCGATCTCCAGCGTGACGGGGTGATCGTTGCCAAACGCTTCACTGAGATCCAATGGCTGCTGTTGATACTCGATGCCAAAGGTCGGCCAGAGTGTCTCCAGCGCGTGCGCTTGACCGTGGGTGAGGCGACCACCGCGCCGGACAAAACTGCGGATGGTGCGCTGATACGGGGTCTGTTCGCTGTCGCTCATGACTTAAAAGAAGGTACCGTCGATGGGCGAGGAGGCCGATGCGTAACGTTTACGCGGCATCCGACCGGCATGGAACGCTTGGCGACCGGCAATGATGGCGTGTTTCATTGCCGAGGCCATCAAGATGGGATCTTGCGCCGCAGAGATGGCACTGTTCATCAACACGCCATCACAACCCAACTCCATCGCCACCGCCGCATCGGAAGCGGTGCCGACACCGGCATCAATAATGATCGGTACGTTGGCGTTTTCGATGATGTTGAGGATGTTGTAACGGTTTTGAATGCCCAAGCCGGAGCCGATGGGCGCAGCCAGCGGCATCACCGCCACACAGCCGATCTCTTCTAGTCGTTTGGCGATCAGAGGATCGTCGCTGGTGTAGACCATGATTTGAAAGCCGTCTTTGACCAACACTTCGGCGGCTTCCAGAGTGGCGGTGATGTCGGGGTAGAGGGTTTTCTGATCGCCCAAGACCTCCAGTTTGACCAGATCGTGACCGTCCAACAGCTCCCGCGCCAAACGGCAGGTGCGAATCGCATCTTTGGCGGTGAAGCAGCCTGCGGTGTTGGGCAGGATGGTGTATTTCTCTGGCGGGATCGCGTCGAGCAGGTTGGGTTCATCGGGATTTTGACCGATGTTGCTGCGGCGAATGGCGACGGTCACCACATCGGCTCCGCTGGCTTCGCTGGCGAGACGGGTCTCTTCCAAGTCTTTGTATTTGCCACTGCCCACCAGCAGGCGAGAGTGGAAGGTGCGGCTGCCAACAACCAGTTGGTCTTCGGTCTTTTTTGAGGTCATGATCGGTTCTTATGGGTTCAGAGTGAGGGGTTAACCACCGCCGATGGCGTGGACGATCTCAACAACGTCGTTCTCTTGCAGTCGGTGGCTGGGGTGTTGGCTGCGGGGTAAGATCTCTTCGTTGATCTCCATCGCGAGGCGCTTGCCCGCAAAACCCAACTGTTCAACCAACTGCTCGGCGGTGAGGTTGTCAGGGCAGTTGTGCGCTTTGCCGTTGAGTGTAATCTGCATGGTTCTGCTTTGAGGTCGGTAAAGGGGGCGTATTCTAACCCAATGTTTCTGCTTTGTGGATTTTTAGGCTTGTTTTTGTTGCGGATGGGACTTACCATCGCAGCCTGAAGGCGGGTGTAGTTTAATGGTAGAACTTCAGCTTCCCAAGCTGATCACGAGGGTTCGATTCCCTTCACCCGCTCCATTTTTTTGCTTATCCCCTCTCTTTGATCTCTCTCAAGTTGTTGCCTTGTCGTTGCTTTCGTCGCTGTGGTAGCCTTCTGCGCCTTGCTTTTGGATGGAAAAAAGATGAACGACTGCATTGTGGTGGGCGCGGGTGTTTCGGGGATGTTGAGCGCCTATGCGCTGTTGCAACGAGGGGTGCGCTGCACGATTGTGGAGCGCGGTCTCGTTGGTCGTGAAGCCTCGTGGGCAGGAGGCGGGATTCTCTCGCCGCTCTATCCGTGGAATTACCCCGACCCGGTCAATGTCTTGGCGCGTTGGAGTCAGCGCCACTACCCCGCTTTGCTCGATGATCTGCATCAGGCCACCGGCATTGATCCGCAGTGGCAGCCCTCTGGCCTGTTGGTGCTGGAGCCAGGTGAGCAGCAACGGATTGCGGCCTGGGGTGCGCGTTTTGAGACCGAGGTGCAGTGGTTGTCGGCCAAGCAAGCGTTGCAGATTGAGCGGAGCTTGAGCACTGTGCAGGGCGATGTAGCGTGGCTGCCGCAGGTGGGGCAGGTGCGTAATCCGCGTCTGCTCAAGGCGTTACGGGCGTATTTGACTCAGCAAGGGGTGACGTTTCTGGAAAACCAACCGGTAACGGAGCTGTTGGTTGAGCAGGGGCGCATTCAAGGGGTGCGTACCGAGCAGGGTCTGCTGCACGCTGAGAAGGTGGTGGTGGCCAGCGGAGCGTGGTCGGCGCAGTTGTTGGCGGATCTGGGCAAACCGTTGCTGGTGCGTCCGGTGCGTGGGCAGATGATTTTGTTTCGAGCCGAGCCGGAGGTGCTGACGCGCATCGTTTTGCAGGGGCGGCGTTATCTGATCCCACGTCGTGATGGTCGCGTGGTGGTGGGCAGCACCTTGGAGGAGGTGGGTTTTGATAAATCCACCACCGCTGAGGCTTTGCGTGAGCTCAAGGCGTTTGCCCTTGAGCGGGTTCCGGCGTTGGCGAATTATCAGATTGAGCATCACTGGTCGGGGTTGCGTCCGGCGCACGATGACGGCGTGCCGTTGATTGGAGCCTACCCTGAGGTTGAGGGACTGTTTGTGAATGCCGGTCATTTTCGCAACGGCATTGTCATGGGGCTGGCTTCGGCGGAGCTGTTGGCTGCGTTGCTGACGGGGCAAGAATTGCCGCTGGATCCGTTGCCGTATTGCTTGGCTTGAAGATCTGGCGAGGTTTTCGCTTTATCTTGGGCGCGTTTGCTTTATAATGCGCCTTCCTTTCTGTAGGCCGATATAGCTCAGTTGGTAGAGCAACTGATTCGTAATCAGTAGGTCGGGTGTTCGATTCACCCTATCGGCACCAATATAATCAATGGTTTTGTGTTTCCGTCACTTTCACAACTTGTCTTTGTGAGTCATTTGCTGTCATCCATTTACTCCTTTGTAAAACAACATCGAATCTGGGTTGAGTCACGTTTTTGAGACAAACATCAGCATTTCTTAATATCACTGCTGGTTTTGTTGCTATGCCAGGGCAATCGGGCTTAAATAATCCCTAGAATCTTAAGTAGGTATTTATTATCC
>CAZTQX010000151.1:0-4255 GCA_964615985.1 uncultured Gammaproteobacteria bacterium
CGGTGATTGATGCAGCAGCAGCCCAGGCAACTGGTGGTCAGTCGCCTACCGGTAGTGTTGAATCAGATCATGACGAAGATGATGATCATGATGAGGACGACGAAGATGACGACGACGATCATGAAGATGATGATCATGACAGCGATGATGAAGATGAAGACGATGATGATTAATCGTTGAGTTAACCTCATCAATTGGCTCTTCTCCCTCTGGGATAGGAGTTCATCTAAAAGACCCTCTTTGAGGGTCTTTTTTTTCGTCTGAATTTTATGACTCAGGTTAGAATGGCTCCCATTTCTAGAGTTGATTAAGAGAGATCCCCATGCCTGAAGTGCTTTTGAGCCAAACAACAGAACCTGCGGTGCCACTGCTGCTGGTGTTTGCCGATGATTACGATAAGTGGTTGGCCGAACAGCCTAAAATTCGACAACAGTGGTTAATCAACTCCGCCTTTCAGCCTCGCTCGGGTGCGTTTTCTCTGCTGCCCACTGCGGAAGGTGAGCTGGAAGGGGTTTTGGTCTGCTTAAAAGACAACGCTGATTTTTGGGCATTTGGAGCTTTGTCGTTGACGCTGCCCGAAGGCGTTTATCGTTTGGGAGAGGCGGTTGACGCTGGGTTGGCGGAGAAGCTAGCATTGAGCTGGGGGTTGGGGGCGTATCAATTTAGCCGTTACCGTTCTGCAAAGCGTCAAGCGGCTCATCTGCTTCTGACTCAAGGTGACTTGGCCTCGGTGCAGCAGCAGGTGGAGGCCACTTGTCTCTGTCGTGATCTGGTCAATACTCCTGCCCAAGATATGATGCCCGCTCAATTGTCTCTGGCGATGCAGGCGTTGGCCAAAAGGTTTGATGGCTCTTTTTCCGAGATTGTAGGTGAGGCGCTTTTGGAACATAACTTTCCAGCCATTCATGCGGTGGGCAGAGCGAGTGAGTTTGAGCCGCGTCTGTTGGATCTGAATTGGGGAGATGCATCGCACCCAAAAGTGACTTTGGTGGGTAAGGGGGTCTGTTTTGACAGCGGTGGTCTGGACATTAAGCCCGCACAATTTATGCGCTGGATGAAAAAGGACATGGGCGGTGGAGCGCATGTGCTGGCGCTGGCGTCAATGATTATGGCGGCCAACTTGCCACTGCGTTTGCGGGTGCTGGTGCCCGCCGTTGAAAATGCCATTGCGGGTAATGCCTTTCGGCCTGGAGATGTGTTGGCCTCGCGCAAGGGCTTGGGGATTGAGATTGATAATACCGATGCTGAGGGGCGTTTGGTATTGTGTGATGCCTTGGCTTTGGCAGCGGAGGAGTCGCCGGAACTGTTGCTGGATTTTGCCACTTTGACCGGTGCAGCGCGAGTGGCGGTGGGGACAGAGGTAGCGGCCTTTTTTGCTACTCATGACCAGACCGCTCAGCAGCTGATGGATCTCTCCAAAGAGCTACAAGACCCAGTTTGGCGCTTGCCGTTGTATCAGGAATATCGCGGTTTTATCGAGAGCAAAATCACTGATCTGCTTAACTCGGCGACGGTTCCTCAGGGTGGTGCGATCACTGCGGCGTTGTTTTTACAGGCCTTTGTGCCTGAAGAGATTGAGTGGCTGCATTTTGATGTGATGGCGTGGAACAACCGCGCACGGCCTGGTCGTCCCGAAGGCGGTGAGGCGATGGGCATTCGGACTTTGTTTGCCTATTTAAAACAACGCTATGCAGAGGCCGTTTGAGCCATGTTTAAACTTTGGAATAAGTCTGTGAATTGGCGAGAAAATATTCAGCTCTGGAAGCAGTTTATCGCTTTTGTGGGGCGGCGTTTTGGCGAGGATCGTTGTGTGCAGTACGCTTCTTCGCTGGCTTACACCTCTCTGCTTTCACTGGTGCCGTTGATGGCGGTGATTTTTACCGTGTTGGCGGCGTTTCCGGTTTTTGAGAATTTTAGTGGTGGTTTGCAGAGCTTTGTCTTTGAAAATTTTGTCCCAGCTTCCGGTGAGATGGTGCAGGGTTACCTACAGACCTTTTCCGAAAAAGCCTCCGGTCTGACCGCCATCGGTATTGTTGGTTTGGTGATGACGGCTCTGTTATTGATGGCGGCCATTGATAAGGCCTTCAATAACATTTGGCGTACTCAGCGTAAGCGCAGCACCTTGGGCAGTTTTATGGTTTATTGGGCGGTGTTGAGTTTGGGGCCGATGCTGATGGGGGCGGGTTTGGCGCTCAGCTCCTATGTGGTGTCGATGCCATTGTTTTCTGATGCAGCGACCTTGGGTAAGGGTTTCGGTCTGTTGAGAACGGTGCCGTTTATGCTTTCGGCATTGGCGTTTACTTTGATTTACAGCATTGTGCCGCACTGTCGAGTGCCCTTTAAACATGCGCTGGCCGGTGGGGTGGTGGCAGCGCTGCTGTTTGAGGTGGCAAAGAAGGCCTTTGCGTTCTACGTGACCAATTTTCCAACTTATGAGGCCATTTACGGTGCAATGGCTTCGGTGCCAATCTTTCTAGTCTGGATTTATCTGTCATGGATGGTGGCTTTGTTGGGTGCTGAGGTGACTCAGGCGTTTAGCAGCTTCCATCTTTCTGCCGATGCTAAAAGCCCTTATGAGGGTGATTTTCGCTTGGTTTATCGCTGTTTGGGGCACCTGTGGTTGGCGCAACAGAGTGGCGATAGTCTCTCCGTAAAAGCATTTTTACAGCGTGAAACAGTTGCTCAGGAGAATTTAGAGTCACTGTTGGGAGTGTTGGAGAAAGCCCGTTATGTGCATCGAACGGAAGCGGGGGAGTGGTTGTTATCACGGGATTTAAGTCAGGTGACGTTGTTGGATCTCTACAAAATTCACGGTTTCGTTTTGCCTCAAGCAGAGACTGTTTTGTTGTCCGAAGATGAGTGGGATCGGGATTTCAATCTACGTTTGCAAAATTTGTGGCCACATTTTTCTGATGTGATGTGTGATCCACTAAGCACTTTGTATGCGTCGCGGTCAAATTTGTGTGACTAAGCTCATGCTTTTGTAGATTACAAAATTTAAGTATTTATTATTTTAAGTACTTAACTTTTTGTTCTCTTAACGTTTTTGATTGTTTTGCTGTCTACGGTTTGTATTTCTTGTTGGAGAGGAAGATTTTATTGTTTTATTTCCATATGGCCTTTATTTTTTTAACTCATTGTTTTTACATGGTTTATTGTTCTTTATTTGGGTCTCTCTGCTCTCTTAAGCTATCGAGTTTATTATTTTCTGATAGTGATCGAGTCGCTTAAAAATGTCTTAAGTCATTGAATTTGAAATATATAGGATTGCCTCTACTAACATGCTTGGCAAGCAAGGCACGTATCCTGCTGGTAGCTGCGCTGTTAGTAAAGTTATAGAAGTCGGGTTATCCGAAAATTGTCAGACTGGTCGTGTAATATTGCGTCCAGGAATTAAGGTTCCTATGCCACAGAGTGGCGAGATTGAGAAAAATTATGGATGTTTTAACTGCACGGTTTTTTCCAGGTTTGGAAAGTGATTTAGATCAATCGTCTTATTCTAATAAGGAAGGGACGGTAGCCCATTCGTTACTCAATGTTGTTGTACCACTCTTGGCGGTGATGGTATTGGTCGCTTTATGGACTGCGTTTCTTTCCAGTGACCGAAGCCTCAAGGTGGCAACCGTACAGTTGATGTCGGGTTATCATAACGGTGAGATCCGTTTTAGTGATCCAGGGCGTTTTGATCAGCGGCGAGTTGATCCTCGTCGTTTTGATCCAAGAAGGGTTGATTATCGTCGAGTTGATACGCGTCGAATTGATCCTCGACGCTCCAGTCATCAGAGTGTGTTGCAGAGCTGGACGTTTGCTGCAATTACAGATGATAAATCAGTACGTCACAACGTAGTGGAGTTGGACGTACTGGGTAAGGCCAAATTTAGTTTCAGTGATGAAGCAGGTGAACTGACCTTAGCGAAATATTGTGAGCAAGATTATGCGATTGATGACCAGATTTACTTGGTCGGTGTAGTTGATGTCAATCGTCTTGCTTTGAATATGGATCGCTCTTAGAAGGTTAGTTGATACCGTTAGTATCATTGAATAGAGTTTCCACGCGACTTTGGGGCACATCATGTGCCCTTTTTTTTGCCTGCAATTTGTTGATTCAACTGCTTAAGCTTGTAAGTGGCTGCCATTCTACGCAGTTCATTTTTCCTCTACTGTGATCCTGTTCTAGGAATTACCTACTCTTTTTTCTGATTTATCTTCGTTTGTGCTTGCTTTTTGTTACTGGGTTTGACATAAGGGTGTAGCC
>CAZTQX010000152.1:0-4252 GCA_964615985.1 uncultured Gammaproteobacteria bacterium
CGATGCCATCGTCTGTGATCCGTACCCGAATTTTGCCATCTCGGTGTTTTCTCAGCTGAATAGCTAATTTTTTTGCCTGGGCATGGCGTATGACATTTTGGCTCAGTTCGAGCAGAATTCGATAGAGATTGAGCTGGTTGGCGGCACTCAGCAGTTGATCACTTTGCTGTTCGACACTGAGAGACCATTTGAGCTGCTCCGTTGCTTGAATGCGTTTTTCAAGGCTGTTTGAGAGGGTGGCTTCCAAACCTAAAATGCTTAATGCCTGCGGGTGTAAATCATCAATAATACCGCGAATGCCTTCACTCATGCTGTTGAGGCTGCTGGTCAAACCGGAAACTTGCTGGTGTAGTCTGTTGTGCTCTTCACAGGAGGTTAGGTAACTGTCTGTTTCTCGAATTCGGTGGGTGATCTCGCCAAGCACTTGGTCGTGCAAGTCCATGGCGATGCGGGTGCGTTCATTTTCAATGCTTTCAATGGTGAGGGTTGCTTCACTGGTTTGGCGCAGTTGCCGTTGGCTGAGGCGTAAAATAATCAGGGCAACGGTAGTAAAAACCAAAAATATTAAGCTGATTTCCAGTATTATTTTGAATTTTTCGTCAGCAAATAAAGTCATCTCTGCGGTGTCGGTTAAGAGCCAAGGTGTGTTCGTTATTTTTTGCACAGCAAGGGAGTGGCTTAGGTCGAATGCCTGAGGGTTTTCCGCTAAAGCGGCTTCAGCACTGGTTGAAAACAGACTGAAAAGAGGATTGGAAGGCTGTCTGGAGACTTGTGCGGTGGTTTCTTGCATAGAGTGATTGTGGCTTAATAACTGTAATTGATGACCTTTAATATGGCCATTTTTTAAAATGGTTTTCAGGCGTTGCACATTAAAACTGACAAAAAATAGGCCGGTACGATCTGACATGCCAAATTCGGTGACGATGTCAAAATGGCTGCCATGTTGATCGCTGTGAATTTTTATTGGCTGCTGTTTGGAACCAGAACGGGCAAAGTCGAGCAGCTGCAATCGACACGGTTCCGCCAGATTGTTGGAGTTTAGGGTAAAGTTGGGTTCTCCTTGTGCATCCGCTAGAGCGAAGTCGCTGAACTCAGGTAGAAACTGAGCCAATGAATCCGCCAGTTGGGCGGCGGATTTTGGGTTATTGGGTTGCTCTAACAGAGAGGCTAAGGTGTCTTGATGCTGAATGGCATAGAGCCTTGCCAAGCGCCGGTAACTCTCGATCAGATTCGAGAGTTCACCGGAAATCGCACTCACTGAATGGCCTGCCAGATCTTGATGATAGCTTACAAATTGTCGGTAGCGACCGTATCCTTGCCAAGCAAAAAACAGAAACACCATCACCAAGATGGCAATAACAGAGAGTGAGTTGCGCTTTAAATCGTTCATGGCCCAGGGAGATTACTCTGCACCGTAGCGTTTGGCGATTAGGGCATCCAATGAGAGTTTGCCAGGGCCATGAATAAAGCTGACCAATAACATCATGCCCCACATCATGTGTTGTTGTAGACCAGCGGCACCGTCTTCACCAAACAGAAAAGAGCTGTAAGAGTAGACAGCAATGATATTAAAAATAAACATGGCCAGCGCAGTGGGGCGGCCTAGAAAACCTAATACCAAAAAGATGGGTAAAATAAGTTCCGCCGCTGTTCCCATCCAGGCTGCTAAGGTTGGTGATAACAGCGGTACGGAGTACTCATACTCAAACAGCATGACGGTGGTACTCCAGCTCTGGATTTTGGTCAGCCCCGATAAAAAGAAGACATAACCGACCCAGACCCGCAAAGAGAGATCCAGTAGCGGGGCGAGGTATCCGGTGACTTTAGAACCGCTGGCACAGGTTTTAGCAATGGTTTGTAGCAGGCTCATCTCGATTAACTCCTAACAGTGATCTAAATTTAAGCTGACGATCCAGCCACGTTGAACATAGGTTGGCAGCAGTGCATTGAGGCCATCAACTCCGCCGATCATTTTGATTAACTCTGCAAAACAGTGGCCGTCATTAATGGCATTGAGCAGCAACCAATCGTCATTGGTTAACCGATCCATACGACACTCATCACCTTGGCGTAACAGCAGTAACTGCTCGCCAGTGGATTCAAGCACAATCTCTTCTGTGTTGTCACAGATTTGATTGGCTTGCCAGATGGCCAGTACAGGATAAGTGGATTGCAGCAGGCGTGCGGATGCGGACAGATTAAAACGCAGCTTTTGTAACCGCTGATCGTTCAGTTCGGCCAGCGCAGAAAAATTGGCTTCTGGATCATCAGCAGCGTAAAAAACCTCCTCCCATAACCACTCCAGTCGAGCCACATCGGGCAAATAAACCAGCTGTTTGAGTTGTTCAAATTCCGCTAGGAAGTGATCGAAATGGCGGCCAAACTCCCCCAGATCCGGTTGCAGTGAGGGCATGGTCTGGGCGTACTGTTTTGCCATGGCACTGAAAAAGTCTTCGCCGACCAGTTTTTCGATTACAGGGTAGGTGGCAGCCAAAACACGGCTAAAGCTGTTCAAAATAGAGTGGCGATAAATATCCAAACGCTGTTCTGCATCGGGACCCGTGTCTGTGGAAATCTGTTGCAAAACAGCGTGTTGATCCGTGGTTGGGGAAAAAATAGCCGCGCTAAAATTGGCTTGCAGTTTTGCCAGCGAGGTCATGCTTCAACCTCTTGAAGCCGTTGCTGATAAGCGTGGGCTTTGGCGGTCTCTTCGGCCAAGACAGAGAAGGGTGGAATATCGGTGTCCCATTCGATTAGAGTGGGCACATTACCAAAACGCTGAATGGCTTGTTGATAGAGATCCCACACCGGCTGGTGGACTCGCTGGCCGTGGGTATCGAACAGATAACCCTCTTGCTCTTCGTAACCGGCCAAGTGAATCTCTTTGACAGCTGCGGCGGGGATTTCGTTGAGATAGTCGTTGGCGGAAAAGCCGTTGTTGACCGCGCTGACATAAATATTATTGACATCAATTAACAGGCCACAGTCGGTCTGTTGGGTCAGTTCGGTTAAAAATTCGGTTTCGCTTATATCTGAGGTTTTAAAAGCCAAATAGGCGGATGGATTTTCGATAATAATAGTGCGTCCCAATAACTCTTGGGCTTGTTGAACGCGACTGACCATATTGGATAAGCTTTCTTGGGTGTAGGGCAGCGGGATTAGGTCGTGCAGATAACGCTGCTGGATGCTGACCCAAGCGAGATGGTCGGAGACCAAAGTTGGTTGAAAACGATCCACTTGCTCTTTGAGACGTTTAAAATAGTTCTGATTAAGTGGATCTGTTGATCCTAGGGACATACCAACACAGTGAAAGGTAAGAGGGTAACGTTGAGCAATGCGTTCCAGATTGCGAATACTGGGGCCGCCAGCGGAGAGAAAATTATCGGCTAAGACTTCAATCCAGGGAACGGGATTGTGTTCACTTTCCAGTAACTCGGTGAAGTGCTCGACCCGTAAGCCGACACCGACGCCATTGAGAGTATGGTTCATTGCTTAAGCCTGTTGCTGTGAGGATGGGTGTTGCTGGGGCTTCAAAAGCAGAAGACCCCAACAGGGAGGTAAAGCAAAAAACGTTAGGCTTTGACTTTGCCGCCAACAATTTTGTTGCATGTGCCGGTAGGAACATAGATCCAGTCACTGGCCACGCCATCGGCTTTTGAGGTACCAGCACAGGCGTGTTTTTTGGTGCCGCAGTCGTTCATTTTGGCTTTGGCAACACCTTGGCATTTTTCAAAACCTTCTTTGGCAGCCAGTGCGCTGCCTGAAGCGGCCATCAGGCCTACTGCCAATACGCTGGCCATGGTGATGGTTGCTGCTTTTGTTGATGATTTCATGCGGTTCTACTCCTAACGAATTTTTGTTATCGGATCAAACGTTGGCGGTGTTGATGGCTGCCTGCGTCTCCGATGGGGTTACTTTCCTCCATAACGGGGTCTTCGGCTAGCCAACAAAAAACAGAGCTGACTGTGCTTTTGCACAGTTTTGAGTTGGTAGAAATTAATTTTTTCTGCGAGAGTTGGATTGGATATTGAATCAACCGATTCTGATGATACCCCTGAGGATCTGGTGACAGACTATGTTGCTCATTGAAAAAGAGAGGGTAAGAAGGCATTTATTGATGGACCCCATTTTGAGTTTCCTAGGGAGTTTTATTCGTAAAAAACTGTTTCCAATAGACATAAAAAAAGCGGGCTAATACCCGCTTTTTCAGTACCGCAAAAAAACAGTGACTTATTTGCTCCAATCAGCAAAA
>CAZTQX010000153.1:0-4173 GCA_964615985.1 uncultured Gammaproteobacteria bacterium
TAGATCATGAATGCCATCACCGTCACGATCAGGCAGATTGCTTAGGTCATAAAGTTGAAATTCTGAGCCACTGAGCCGTTGTTTTACCAATAATAATTGGCCATTGAGGCTAAAAATTCGTGCAGAATCGGCCTCAGATAGGGGGTAGCTGGCGGTTAATTGGTAGTTACTATCCCAAAATTGCAGCGTGGCTGTGTCCTTTTTAAGGGTGATCAGTGTGCCATTAACCCAAGCTGCGTCGGCAATCTCATTGGGTAGTGAGTTGAGTTGGTTGAGTGAGGTGGCATCGAGGATGTGGCCTGCACCGTTGAGTAAATATTGGCCATCGTCGCCGACGTGTAAGGGAGAATTGAGAATTGCGAATGGGTTTTGTTGGTAGGGCGCTCTGCCATTGAGTGTGAATAGCCCCGTTGCTGGATCGAGTTCCTGCCAGTCGATGCGATTGCCTAAGAATGGATTGTAGTGATAGATACGATGGTTAACGGGGTTCCACACGTATTGTGAACCCGTTTGGCTTCCTGTTATAGAGTCGATAGATGCGGCGTTAATATCAAAGCTGTAATAGGTTCCCCATGTTCCAGATAGATCAGCGGCAAACAGATGGTTGCCGACCGAAAGCAAGCCTTCTACAGAAAACGTTAAATTGGTAAAGAGTGTTTCCACGGGGTTGTTGAGACTGAGATCAAAATAGCTTATTTTGCCATTGGCATAACCTAAATAGAGACGATTATGAGCCGTGGAAAGCGTTGTCCATGTGGGTGAATCGAGTAAAGTCCAGCTACTAAGATAGGCGTTATTGGCAGTTGACCAGCGAAAAACGCTCAAGGACTCTTTATCAATCAGATAGAGAACATCGCTACCATCGTGCTCATAAAACTCGGCCTGATAGGCCAGTCCAACAGGATTCACAGCGGGTGGCGTAACGGTTGCGGCTTGTAGGGAGAAGGCAAATAAATACAAACTCAATGCCCAGTAGATACTCAATTTTTTCATCGCTTGTTCTTCCCCTAACGCTATTTTTATAATTTAAATTCGTTATAAATCGCCTCAATATCCTACAGAGGATGCCCTGAATTGCAAATTTGGATTAGACTTTGGCTGTTTTGGATGGTGTTCTTGCCGCTTTCTGGGATAGCTCAGGTGCTGGAAAAGAGCCAGACAGACGACTACGCGGTGGATGCACTGACCCCACTGGCGCTGCGCCACCAACTCACGGTGCGCGGCCCGAAAGATCAGCACGGGCGGCGTTTTCATGGCATGACCCGCAGCCGTTTGAACTGGCGTTATGACAAAGTGGTGGATCAATCGAGTTGTCGTATCACTTCGGTGCAGGTGAATTTGAATCAACGTTACACCTTGCCTAAGTGGGTGAATCAAGCCCAAGCGCATTTCAAATGGCAAAAGCAGTGGCTGAGTTACCACCGTGCCTTGACCACCCATGAACATCATCATGGCGAATTGGCTCGCCAGGCCGCGCGCGCGATTGACCAACAGTTGTTGGGTTTGAGTAAAAAAAATTGCCGCAGCTTGCAGCGCGAAGTGAAAAAAATGACCACTAAAATAATGAGTGATCTACAAGAACGTAATCGCCATTACGATGCCGTTAGCTGGCATGGAGTCTGGGAAGGGGTATTGTTTCCCCGTTTGCGGCAGCGTAAGTGGTGAGACGGTTGAAAGCTTTGGACATCATACGTCTTCCTCGGTACAGTTTGGCCTCTTCCAAGCAATCTAACCGAGACGGGAACTGCGTTGAAAATCACCTTATCGAGTCGCGTTGAATGCATCAAACCCTCACCCACCTTGACCATCAGCGCCTTGGCAGCGCAATTGAAAGCGCAAGGGCGAGACATTATCAGTCTCGGTACCGGCGAGCCGGATTTTGATACGCCGGATCATATTAAAGCAGCGGCTATTGAGGCGATTAACTCAGGGTTTACTAAATACACCAATGTGGACGGTACCCCAGAGCTGAAGCAGGCCATTATCAAAAAGTTTGCGCATGACAATGGTTTTGCCTTTGATCCTGAGCAGGTGTTGGTCTCCTGTGGGGGCAAACAGAGCTTTTTTAACCTGACTCAAGCGCTGCTGAATCACGGTGATGAGGTGATTATTCCGGCTCCTTATTGGGTCTCTTACCCCGATATGGTCAAACTGGCGAGCGGTTCTCCGGTGATCGTTCATGGCACTCAGGAGCAGGGCTTTAAAATTACCCCACACCAATTAGAGAGCGCCATCACCGAGCGTACTCGCCTGTTTGTCATTAACAGCCCCTCTAATCCTTCGGGGGTCTGTTACAGCTTGGATGAATTGAGGGCGTTGGGCGAGGTGTTGGCTCGGCACGCCAATATCATTATTGCCACCGATGATATGTACGAACACATCGTCTGGCAGCAGGGTTCTTTCTGCAATATTCTCAACGCTTGCCCCAAATTGAAAAGTCGCATTATTGTTTTAAATGGGGTTTCGAAGGCCTACGCCATGACCGGTTGGCGGATTGGTTATGCAGCAGGCCCCACGGCATTGATTCAGGCGATGAAAAAGGTGCAGTCACAAAGCACCTCTAATCCCGCTTCGATCTCACAAGTGGCAGCGCAAGCGGCGCTGGAAGGAGATCAGCACTGCCTCGATCCGATGATCAAAGCCTTCAAAGAGCGTCACGATTTTGTTTTGGAGAAATTAAACGAGATTGAGGGCATTGACTGCCTGCCCAGCAACGGTACTTTTTATGCGTTCCCCAATGTGCAGGCGGTGATTGAACGGCTGAATTTGAAAGACGATGTGGCGCTGACCTCTTATCTATTGGATAAAACCGGTGTGGCGCTGGTGCCAGGGTCTGCTTTTGGTCTGCAAGGACACATGCGTCTCTCTTATGCCACCAGCATGGAAATTTTGACCGATGCATTAGCGCGGATTAAAAAGGTTTTGGCCTCTTAACAGAGCCTAGAAATGTCTATGCAACTCTCTCCAGAAGACAGTTTACGTCTCAATGTGCTGCTGGCTCAGCCACTGCAAGCGGTGCGCATTGATGAATCCAAACCGATGGTCTACGCCCTCTCCGAACGTGGGGAGGCTAGGGTGGCCTTGACCCCCACTTGCCGCAGTGATCGTTACGTTAAATGGGTGCGTGAGCTGTTCTCCAGCCATTTTCTGGGTTCGCCCAGCGGTTATCCGGTCTATCTGCGTCGCTGGACGCGCATGGGTCAAGCGAAAGCGGATAGCTTGGAAAAGCTGTTGTTGTTGGGTGAACCGGAAGCGGTGGTGGCGGTGGCGCAATCACCGGCTTTGACCGATGAGCTGGCGCGGCGGGTTTGGTGGTGTGGTCAGAGTGCCGACAACGCACGGCGGATGTTGCAAAAACCGGAAGTGGCGCAGGGTGAAATGGGCAGAGAGCTGGCAGAGTTTCTGTTGGAGTTTCTGCCTTTTGAAGAGTCTCCACAGGCGATGATTGATTCCATTGAAGCGGTGTTGCAGCCCGATTTGATTAGTGGAGAACAAAGCGCCGTTTTGTGGAAAAAAGCCAAACGTAAAACCACCTATTACGTTGGTTTTTTGCGTGCTCTGCCTGATGATCTGCCAATGGAAGCGGCGGCGCATGAGAAGTGGCCTGAGCTGCAGAAATTCGCTGAACAAGAGAACCCCTACCTTGCCCTGTTGGAAAAAGTTTTCTCGGCGGAGGGGCAGGCGTTTTTAAAGACCATTGAGCTGGTGATGAAAAAACCGGCCAATCAGGACGAAGTGGTGTCGTTGATGAACGCCATCGGCGATTACTTCTCGGCGGTGCGTCCTTATGAAGATTGGCAACGGCAGCGTTCGTTGCAGGTGATGCAGCAAGATGTGGACATTCTCTGCGAAAAGGGTTGTTCTAGCAGTTTGGCTGCGGCTCTGCAGCAGTTGCCTGATTTTAGCCCACAATTGAAAACGATAATGATTATGTCATTGGTGAGCGAATATCTGGTTAATCCTATTTTTGGGCAGAGCGATGCCATTGGTTCGTTGATGCGGCGTAAGTTGGAGCCGGTGACGCAGCCGCTGTTGTTGCTTTGTGGGCAGCTGCGTTAGGAAGAGGTTGTTTAGTCTTTTATCAGGTTACGCTCGGCTAATACTGATCTACAAAAATTATTGGCTCTTAATGGATTCCTAGGTCGTGGTATAGAATAGTCATATTGAACCTAA
>CAZTQX010000154.1:0-4149 GCA_964615985.1 uncultured Gammaproteobacteria bacterium
GTCGAATTTGGAATCGATATTTATGAATAAATTCAGGTTTGACCCACTACCCAATTTCGCATTATTCATTCTCAGCAACACGAACATTTTCTCTATGTTCACAGTAGTAGCCTCTACCCTGAGTGGCCGTTTAGTAAGGTGAGTCACACCTCGAATGAGTTGGCGCAGAGGGTGGCGTTGGTTCTGTTGAATATGCCATTAGACCACAGTGCCAGTCAGGCTGGGCATTACACCGGTTGGACCTTTCCGCTCAATTACCAGCCGGTACATGATCTGTTTAAGGAGTTACAACTGCCACCTTACGATGTGATGGGTAAATTTACGATTTGGGATGCGGTGCGCCAATATTGGTACTGGATTGTTTTGAGCCTCGTTTTTCTTCTCTTTATGGCGCTGATGACGTTGTGGGTATTGCGCCTGAATCGTGCTTTGAAAATAGCTCAATCTCGGCTGCAACATCAACATGAATTGATTCTTGATTCGGTCAGTGATGGTATTTATGGCGTGGATTTTGAGGGCAACTCGACCTTTCTGAATCAAGCCATGGAACGCATTACCGGTTGGAGTGCGGAGGATCTGATCGGTAAAAATCAGCATCAAATTTTGCATCATACTCATGCGGATGGCAGCCACTTTCCGGATGAAGAGTGCCCTGTTTATCAGACGTACAAAGACAATCAACCACGTTTTATTGCAGATGATACCTTTTGGAAAAAGGATGGCAGCTGTTTTTCCGTTGAATACAGCAGTACTCCGCTCAGAGATGAACAGGGTAAAACGGTGGGCAGCGTGGTGGTCTTTCGGGGCATCAGTTTGCGCAAAAGCGTTGAAGATGAGTTGCGTCAGCATCAACAAGAGTTAGCCCATGTGGCGCGTCTGAGCACCATGGGAGAGATGGTTTCGGGTATTGCCCATGAAATTAATCAGCCTTTGACGGCCATTGCCACCAATGCTCAGGCATTGATTCGTTGTGTGGAGTCAGGACAGTCTGATTTGGAGCAATTTGTCGATGTGATGGAGAGAATTGTGAATCAAGCTACTCATGCCGGTGGGGTGATTCGAGAACTGCGCAGTTTTGTGCGCAAAGAGCCGCCGCAATTGGTTTCGATTGATCTGTGCCAGGTGGTGCGTGAAGCGGCGCTGCTTTTTTCTACTGAAATTCGTCAAGCGGGAATCAAGCTACAATTGCAGCTGGGAGAGGTGACTGAGATCCGTGCGCAGCGAATTCAAATTGAACAGGTGATCTTGAACCTGGCTCGTAACGCCATTGAGGCGATGACGGATAAAATGTTGGAACATAAACAGCTGGTTATTCGTGTTCGGATGAGAAATTCTCAACAGGTGGAGTTGTCGGTTCGAGACAGTGGTCCTGGTTTGAGTGCTGAGGTTGAAGGGCAGTTATTCGACCCTTTTGTCACCACCAAAGAAAAAGGTATGGGGTTGGGGTTGTCAATCAGTCACAGTATTATCGAACATCATGGTGGCACGCTCTCCGTGATGAATCATATTGATGGCGCTACTTTTGTGGTGTTGTTACCAGCGGTTGCTGAGTTAGAAAAAGGTTAAATATTATGCATGAGGCGACGGTCTTTATTGTTGACGATGACTACGAGGTTCGCACGGCGTTGCAGCTGTTAATGGCTTCAGTTGGTTTGAAAACCGAAGCGTTTGAATCTGCGAGGCACTACTTGGATCAGTTTGATCCCCGTCAGGCGGGCTGCTTGGTATTGGATGTGCGTATGCCAGGCATGAGTGGCTTGGAATTGCAGTCGGTTTTGAGTCAAAAGCCTCTGTATCCCCCGATTGTGATGGTGACAGGGCACGGTGATGTGCCGATGGCGGTGCGGGCAGTGCAAGCAGGGGCTTTGGATTTTATCGAAAAACCGTTCAGTGATCAGCTGTTGTTGGACAGTGTTCATCGTGCCATTGAAAAAGATGCCCAGCAACGTGGTGAGGCTTCTCGTTTAGCTGAGATCAATCTGCGTTTGCAGCGTTTAACCCCAAGAGAGCGACAGGTGATGGAACATGTGGTGGCCGGTTTGCGTAATAAGGTGATCGCCGCAGAGTTGAAAGTGAGCCTTTCCACAGTGGAGGCGCATCGGGCACGGGTGATGGAAAAAATGGAAGTTAAGTCGTTGTCTGAATTGATGCGTGTCATGCTCTCTTTGCAGAGAAATTAAGGCAAACCATAGGGGAAGCGCTTGTTTTTGCTAATTTCTTTATTCGCCTTCTGTTCGGATAATGGGGCGACATCCTGAGAATTTTGTAGTAGTGTAAGTCTGTTTCTGCGATGGAGTGCGGTTGTCAATAAAAGTAAGTCGTAAAAATACCCTGGAGGAGAATAACCATGTCAATGAGTAAACCCACGTCTTTGATTCGAAAGACTCTGTTAGCTGCGGCTTCGGTGGCGTTGTTGGGAACATCCCAGTTAGCGCTCGCTGATGAAGATGGAAAAGAGCTGGCTTTTACCCGTAAAAAGGGCAATTGCCTTGCTTGTCATATGATTTCTGGTGGTACCAATGCCGGTAATATTGGTCCTGCTCTGATCGCCATGAAAGCCCGTTTTCCCAAAAGAGAAGTGCTCAAAGCACAAATTTGGGATGCGACGGTTAAAAATCCTGAATCGCCAATGCCTCCGTTTGGTAAACATAAAATCTTGAACGACAAAGAGCTTGATGCTGTTGTTGATTTTATCTGGAACCTGTAATTTTCGGCCGTCACATTGAATTAAGAGATTGAAGAGGTTTTTATGAAACGAATATTAACAGCTGTGGTTGCAATGGCGCTGCCTTTGTCCATGATGAGCAGTGTTATTGCTAGCCCTGAAGGCGATACAAGTGCGATCCGTGGTTATTTTGCCAAAAAATTTCCTAAGGTAGAGTTGAATGAGTTTGGCAATGGCGTTTATGCCATTGATAAAGTCAGCCGCGAAAGTTGGGAGGCGATTGAAGAGTTTCCTCCTTATGAGACCTTTATTGATAAAGGCGAAGAGATGTGGAATAAAGCCTTTGCCAATGGTAAGGGTTACAAAGACTGTTTTGCTGATGGGCCTGCCGTAGCTCACAAATACCCACACTGGGATAAAGAGAAAGGCATGGTGATGACCTTACCTTTGGCGATCAATAACTGTTTGAAAGCCAATGGTGAAAAACCGTTGAAATACGCCAAAGGGCCGATCAACGACATTCTCTCTTATATGACCTATAACTCTCGTGGCAACAAAACCAATGTCATGATTCCTAGCGATGACCCCCGTGCGATGTCTGCTTACGAAGAGGGTAAAAAGTTCTATTTTGCTCGTCGTGGCCAGTTGAATTTCTCTTGTGCGTCATGCCACATGCAAAATTCGGGTAACTACATCCGTTCGGACATTTTGAGTCCTGCTCTGGGTCACACCACCGGTTTCCCTGTTTATCGTTCTAAATGGGGCACCGTGGGTACTTTGCATCGTCGTTTCAAAGGTTGCAATAAGCAAGTGCGAGCAAAACCGTTTAAGCCACAGGGTCAAGAGTACCGTAATCTGGAATATTTCATGACGTATATGAGCAACGGTCTGGAGCTGAATGGCCCCAGTGCGCGTAAATAACCCAAACTTCAAATAGGTGGATAAGATAATGAAGGCAAAATTAATCGGTACCCTGTTTGCTGGGTTGTTACTGGCAGTTCCGTTTGCTGCTGTGAATGCAGCTCACCATGAAGGTGGTGATCATGATGGACTGAAAAAAGCCGTGGCAGAAGCGACAGCTGCCAAGAAAAAGGCTGCCTCTGTGGGCGGTGAATGGCGTGATATTGGTAAGTTTCTTAAGAAAGCCAAAAAAGCCGCTAAAAAAGGTAAGATGAAAAAAGCCATGAAGCTGGTGAAAAAAGCTAAATGGCAAGCTGAAGCGGGTTATAAACAAGCGATGGCGCAAAAAGTAGTGCCGTTACCGCCTTATTTGAAGTAGCATTTTTGCTAATTTGAGTAATCTAAAGGGATCGGTTTTGCCGATCCCTTTTTTTGTGGCTGAGAAAAATGTAGGTTGGGTACAGCGTAGCGTGCCCAACAAATTTTGGCACAGTGAAGCGAAAGGATATTCAGATATGAAATAGAAAATATGGTGGGCGATACTGGGATTGAACCAGTGACCCCTGCCGTGTGAAGGCAGTGCT
>CAZTQX010000155.1:0-1211 GCA_964615985.1 uncultured Gammaproteobacteria bacterium
AAAGTCGAATTTGGAATCGATATTTATGAATAAATTCAGGTTTGACCCACTACCTTACACTGTATTCTCAACTTTCCAATCTGAGGTCAAAGTCTCGATAAACGCATTAGCAGCATTGGAAAGCGTCCGGTCTCGGTGTTGGACGTAACCGAGTCTGCGGCTGACTTTTATATCGCTCAGTTTGAGGCAGACCAGTTCATCATTGCACATGCTCTTTGGTAGCAAGCTCCAGCCGAGGCCGATTCCGACCATGGTTTTAATCGTCTCCAGATAATGGGTTTCCAAAACGATTTTCAATTGACTCGCATGAGATTTAAAAGATTGTTCGATCAGATCACGGGTGTAGGTGCCGTGATTGGGAAGGATGGCTGAGTGGGGTAGCAGGTCTTGTAAGGTTAAATTTTTCTGTTGGCTCAAAGGGTGGTTTTTAGCCACGATAAACAGCAACGGATCATTCCATAACAGCTGAGCTTTCAGGCGTTTGTTACTCTCTTGTGGCAGCGTCACCACCGCCAACTCCAACTCGCCGTTTAAGACCTTTTGGCACGCCTCTTCGGAGTCGAGAAAGTGCAGATCCAATTCCACCTCTGGGTAACGATGAGTGAAGCTTTGCAGATGAGTGGGCAGTCGATGCAGGCCGATGTGGTGGCTGGTGCCGATGCTGAGGGTGCCCCCCACGCTGTTGCTCAAATTTTTAATCAATTGGCGACACTGCGCGATTTCAGAGAGGATCTGCTGGGCTTTCGGTAGCAGAATATTGCCCGCTTCGGTGAGGTTGATGTGGCGGCCAAAACGATCAAACAGACGGCAATCCAATTCATTTTCCAGCGTGGCAATGCGTTTGCTGACCGCCGATTGGCTCAGATGCAAATGTTGGGCAGCCTTTGAAAAGGAGCCGTGGTGCGCAATGGCCAAAAAAGCCTGTAAGGTTTGGATTTCCATGCTTAAGATCGTCCTGATTGAAATGCGGGTCTCTGGGAGAAGGGTAAGATTATGCAGAAAAAATGGCAGGTGCAACCAGCAGAGTTGGTTTGGCGTGAAGAGGAGCCGTTTTCATTGCGTGGCGAAGACGGTTATTACGCGCAGGGATCGGGGCTGGCGGAGAGCGAATACGTTTTTTTGCAGCACAACAATCTGCCGCAAGCTTGGCAGGATAAAAGCCAATTTACTGTTCTGGAGACCGGCTTTGGTACGGGGCTGAATTTTCTGCT
>CAZTQX010000155.1:1311-4108 GCA_964615985.1 uncultured Gammaproteobacteria bacterium
AAAGCCAATTTACTGTTCTGGAGACCGGCTTTGGTACGGGGCTGAATTTTCTGCTCACTTGGCAATGTTGGTTGCAGACCGCTCAGAAGGGTGCGCGACTGAATTTTATCTCGGTGGAAAAATATCCACTGACAAAAACCGATCTGCACAAAGCCTTGGCAGCGTGGCCGACATTGACCCATTTGACTCAGCGGCTTTTAGAGGTGTACCCCGTTTTGGTGGACGGTTATCACACGCTGGACTTTGAGGGCGTGAGCTTGATCCTGCTATTGGGCGATGTGCGCGAGGTGTTGCCACAACTGCAAGCCGAGGCCGATGCCTGTTATCTGGACGGTTTTAATCCAGCCAAAAACCCCATCATGTGGCAGCAAGAGAGTTTGGCGCTGGTGGCGGAGAAGTTAAAAATGGGGGCGACCTTTGCCACCTTTACCGCTGCCGGTCACGTGCGTCGTGCTCTGCAAGCATTGGGTTTTGAGGTCAAAAAAGATAAAGGCTTTGGCAAAAAACGCGAAATGATTTATGGCTGTTTGCTCAAAAAAAGCGCGCCAAAAAAATCGGCACCGTGGTTGCAGCCTGCACCGAAAAGACCCCAGCGCGGACGGGCGGCGGTGATTGGCGCAGGCATCGCCGGAGTGGCAACGGCCAGTGCGTTGGCTAAACGGGGGTGGTCGGTGACGCTGTTTGATGCTGCCGCTGAGGTGGCAGCAGCGGGTTCGGGTAATCCACAGGCGGTGGTGCTGCCCGCGTTGAGCGCCGATGAGAGTCTTTATGGGCGTTTTTATCGCGCTGCCTTTCTGTACACCGAGCGGCGTTTGCAGACGCTGACTGAACATCACCCTGAGATCAATTGGAGAGCGTGTGGGGTGGTGCAGTTGGCCTTCAATGAACGATTGCAAAAACGCCAGCAGGCGCTGAAAAAACAGTATCACCATTTGCCGGAGTTGTGTCGTGGAGTGACGGCTGAGGAAATTGAAGAACTCGCTGGCATTGGGGGTGAGTGGTCGGGGCTGTTTTACCCTCTGGCCGGTTATCTTGATCCCAAAGCGCTTTGCAAGGCGTTGTTGGCCGAGGCCGAGCCTATTGAGGTGAAATTCAATTGCGACATTGAGAAGATCGAGAGACGGGGTGAGGACTGGCAACTGCACCAAAAATCAGCGGGTCAGAGCTACAACGCCGATCTGCTGGTGTTGGCCAGCGGTGCGCAATTGCACCATTTGGATCAAGCTAACTACCTTGATATGACACCCGCACGAGGGCAATTGACGCAGCTTTCCAGCAATGAAGCCAGTGAAAAATTGGCCTGTGTGCTGTGTCATGAGGGTTATCTGTTGCCCAGTGTGGGCGGTCAGCACTTGATCGGTGCCACTTACGATAGCGGCAGCTTGAGTCTGTCGTGGTCGGCGCAGGATCAGGCGAAAAATTGGGCAAGTTTGCGGCGTTATTTGCCTCAGTTTGCTGATGATGAGCTGGAGCCTCAAGCAGCGTCGGGTCGGGTGGCGTTGCGCGGTACCACCACGGATCAACTGCCGCTGGTGGGAGGTTTAGTCAATGTGGAGCAATTTAAGCGGGTTTATGCGGATCTTGCCGATGGCAGAGCGGCTGATAAATATCCAGAGCCGCCTTATCAAACAGGTCTGTATGCGCTAGCCGGTTTGGGGTCAAGAGGCATGAGCAGCGCCTTGTTAAGTGCAGAGTTGTTGGCGGCGCAGGTCAGCGGTGAGCCGTTGCCGTTGGAACAGGATTTGGTGGAGGCATTGAACCCAAATCGGTTTGTGATTCGTGCTTTAAAGCGAGGGGAGGTTTGAAAGAGAGTAGGTGAGGCGGTATAAGCCTCACCCGATGGATCGCTAGAACTTAGTTCAAGGTACCTTGAACGGGACGGAAGTTGTTGCTGTAGTGATCGGTGAAGGTTGTGATGTCCTCAGCAGTTAGAGTGAGAGGGGTCTCCAACACAGTCCATTCAACGCCTTCAGTGCAAGGTGGTGTGGTGAAAGAACCCACGTAACGGAAAGCAGGGGTGCCATCGGTAATGATGTTGGTCACGGCAACAGCAATTGCAGTGGTATCGCTTGCGCCGTCAGCAGGCAGTGGTGCAGCCAAGGCTTTTGCTAGCTCAGGGTTGCTGGTGGTGCCTTGGTTGATAAAGGCACCGACAACCGCGTATTTAGTGGCAGCTGGGTCGGCGGTATTGGCAAAGACAAAATGCATTTCCATCGCCGCTTGTACACCCGAGTTGGTGTGTTCACTGCCTGCGTGGAAATGGAACTGCGCCAAGGTGTAGTCGGTGTTGTTAATGGTAATGGAGGCACTGCCGGTGGTGGGGGCATCCAATTGGATGGTATGACCGTTGTTTTTACGGGTGAAGTCGAGAGTACCGCTGGTACTGAGGCCTAGGGTTACGGCTGCGGCTGTGCCTGCGAAATCAATGGGAGATTGGTGAGCGATGGCGCTGTCTACGATAGCGGATGAGTTACCCGTGCCACACGTTGCCCAGTCGGGGCTCAGTTTACCCCAATGTGTTGGTCCCGTTGCATCTGCAGCGCTGTAGGTAAAGTGGGGTTCAGGGTGGCTACCACCGCTGTTACAGCCAGCAATTCCAAGAGTGAGTACAGCGGAGACGGTTAACGCAATCATAATTTTTGTAAGCACAATGTTTCCTTTTGGATTTAAAAAACAACGCTATTAATAAGTGTGACCTGGAAATCAGATCGGGGTAATGGTGGCGGTATTTTCTTATGAATAGCTTAATTTTTGTATTGTAGGTTTTTGGACAATAGTAAAGTGGATTTGTCTGATC
>CAZTQX010000156.1:0-4054 GCA_964615985.1 uncultured Gammaproteobacteria bacterium
GTGCTGTATTTTTCTTAACAGTAAAAAATAAAAAAGAATCTTCACCTTTTGATGTTCCTGGGATAAAAACAAATGCAACAACCGAAAATATTTTAGATTCCATACGAGATTCAAGAGAAGGTTGAGGTTGTTTGTTGGAATGTTTTTTCCCAATAGATATTTATTCGCCTTAGGCGATTATGCACTTCGAGGTTGAATCTGTCCTGTATGGACGCAGGTTGACACATAGGGGGGTTCACCTCTATTTTGTAGCCCCATTGTGAATGACAGATTAATATGAATTCAGCTTCTAACGTTCTTTGCCCAGTCCTCTTTCTCGCCGCCCCCGCTTCAGGGCAAGGTAAAACCACCATCACCGCCGCTGTGGCGCGGTTTCATCAGCGTCAAGGGCGTGTGGTGCGGGTCTTCAAAACCGGCCCCGATTACCTCGATCCGCAGATTTTAGCGCAAGCCTCTGGACAGCCGGTGGAGCCATTGGATCTCTGGATGGCGGGGGCGGCGGATTGTCGTGCCAAGCTCTACGCCGCAGCGCAGGTGGCGGATCTGATCTTGATTGAGGGGGCGATGGGGATGTTTGATGGCGAACCCTCCAGCGCCGATCTGGCCGCCACCTTTGGCATTCCCATCGCCATTGTCATGGATGTGAAGGGCATGGCGCAGACAGCGGCAGCGTTGGCCTCTGGGTTGGCGCATTTTCGTGATGATTACCGCGTGGCGGGGTTGATCGCCAATCATTGTGGCAGTCAGCGTCATGCGGATCTGATCGAAGATGCCTTGCCGGAAGATTTGCCGTTGTTGGCGACCTTTGCTCGTGATGCAGAGTTGGCGCTGCCGGAGCGGCATCTGGGCTTGGTGCAAGCCCACGAGGTGAGCGAGACCTTGGAGGCGCGATTTGAGGCGGGAGCGGATCGAGTTCAGGAGACGCAACTCTCTGAGCTGCCTGAGCCGGTGGCGTTTGCGCCGGAGTTCCCGCCTGCGGTGGAGCCACTGCTTGCTGGGGTACGTATTGCCATCGCGCGAGATGCGGCTTTTAGCTTTCTTTATGATGCCAATTTGCGTTTGCTGGAGGAGATGGGGGCGCGGCTGGCCTTTTTCTCGCCGTTGGCAGATGACTCGTTGCCAGAAGCGGATGCGCTCTGGTTGCCGGGAGGCTATCCCGAACTGCACGCTGAGCGGTTGGCCAAAAATGGCGCGATGCTGGCCAGCATTGCCGAGTTTTTCCAGCAGCAGAAACCGATTTTGGCCGAGTGCGGTGGCTTTCTCTACTGCCTTGAGGGTTTGACCGATCTCAACGGTGAGCGTTTTGAGCTGTTGGGATTGCTGAAGGGCGAGGGGGCGATGCGCGGCAAACGCGGCTGTCAGGGGATGCAGACGGCCTTGCTGCCGGAGGGGGAGGTGCGAGCGCACGCTCATCACCGTTCCCGTTCTGAGGTGACGCTTTCCCCCATTGCTCACGGTCGTCGTCAGCGCCATCCTGCACCTGGGGAGGCGATTTACCGCTCTCACGGTTTAACTGCCACCTATCTGCATCTCTTTTTTGCCTCTAATCCAGAGGCCATCGCGGCGCTGTTTCGCGCTGAGATGGCAATGCAGGTGGCCTCATAAACGAGGTGATCCATGTGGCCTGAATCCGCCGAAACTCCACCCAAACTGCGCAGCGGTCTCACCACCGGTTGCTGCGCCACCGCTTGTTGTGTGGCGGCGGCGGAGTTGCTGTTGGCAGGGCGTGAATTACAGCGGGTGGAGGTGACGTTGCCACGGGGTCAGCGGGTCAATCTGACCATCGAACAACTGCACCGCTCTGCTCAGAGTGTCTGTGCTACCACCATCAAAGATGCGGGGGATGACCCCGATGTGACTCACGGAGCGCGGGTGTTTGTGCAACTGCGCCTGTGTGCCGAGGGCATTCATTTTCGGGCTGGAGAGGGAGTGGGAGAGGTGACGCGCACGGGTTTACTGCTGGCGGTGGGAGAACCGGCAATCAATCCGGTGCCACGGCAGATGATGCGTGATCACCTGTTGGCGCTGGCCAAAGAACACGTCTATGAGGGTGGTTTTGAGGTGACTGTGGGGGTGGAGAACGGTGCGGCGTTGGCGCTGAAAACCATGAACCCACGCCTCGGTATTATTGGCGGCCTCTCCATTTTGGGCACCACCGGCATTGTGCGTCCCTATTCGTGCAGTGCTTATATTGCCTCCATTCGCCAAGGCATTGATGTGGCCAGCAGCAATGGTTATCAGCATCTGGCCGCCAGCACCGGCAGCAGCAGCGAGGCGTTTATTCGAGATCATTATCAACTGCCAGAGATTGCCCTGATTGAGATGGGTGATTTTGTTGGGGCGTTGTTGAAACATCTGAAAAAAAATCCAGTGGCGAAGATCAGCATTTGCGGTGGTTTTGGTAAATTAACCAAGCTGGCTTGCGGTCATCTGGATCTGCACAGCAAACGCTCACAGATTGATTTTGAGCGGTTGGCGCTGTGGGCGCAGGAGCTGGGAGCTGAGGCCGATCTGTTGGCCGAGATTGGCACTGCCAATACCAGCATCGAGGTATTGCAGGCGTGTCAGGCGGCAGGGATTGATCTGGCGGCGAAGGTCTGTGCTGAGGCGCAGAAGGTGGCGCAGGGGCAGGTTTTGGCTGAGACGCGGGTGGAGATTTGGGCGGTGGATCGTTTGGGGGTGTTGGTTGGGGTGGTCAGAGAAAATATGACCTATTAGTTGCTAATCCAACATTAGGTGGAGATATGGCCTTACAATAGCGATCTAATCGCTGGGTCTCAGAGCAATTGGTTTCAAAAGCTTTTCTTGAAGGGTGGGTAAAAAATGAGAAAAATGCACCTCAGCCATTTATCGGTAGATAATTTCAAATCCCTAGTTGGCTTTGAGATAACGTTGGCTTCTTTTAGCTGCCTCGTTGGACTCAATGGCGCGGGAAAATCCACCGTGCTGCAAGTGATCGACTTTATCGCTCAGCAATTTAAAGGAAATATCGACTCCTGGTTAAAGACACGTCAGTGGTCGGCAGCAGATCTGAACTCACATCTGAGCAAAAAAAAGAACATTGAGTTCTCACTGGAGTTGTTTGATCAGAGGCGTAGTAAAATCCTCTGGCAAGCCAGCTTTAACCGAGGCTTATTGCGCTGCACGACAGAACAGCTCCAGTGGGGCGGACAGATTTTGCTCAGGGTTGAAGATGGCAAATTCACCGTCTGGCAACCAGGCGAAGCTGCCAAAATCCTATTGAAAGGCGATATCGCTTTTGACTATCAAGGTTCGATTCTCTCGCAACTGAAAGAGTCACAACTGCCCGAGTGTCTGCTCGAATTAAAACGCTTTTTCTGGGAGCTGGAGTCGATGGATCTTCTCTCACCCGAACTCTTGCGCAGCCGTACCCGAGATGCCAAAGGAAAATTGGGCTTGGGTGGCCAAAATTTATCGGCTTTTTTGTATGAGTTGACGGCTGAAAAACGTATTGAACTGCTTGAAAAAATTCGGCAGGTCTACCCACAGATCAAAAAACTGCATGTAGCACCGCTGCGCTCCGGTTGGAAAAGCCTCTCCATTGAAGAGCACTTTGAGCAACAGGTTCTAGCAACCCATGCCCGACACATCAACGATGGCATGTTACGCATCATGGCGGTGCTGGCACAGCTTGCCAGTGAACATCGCTTTCTATTATTTGATGAGATCGAAAATGGCATTAATCCTGAGTTGGTCGAATTTCTTATGACGGCGCTGGTGGAGTCGGATAAACAGATGCTGGTGACCACCCACAGCCCCATGATCTTGAATTACTTGGATGATACGGTGGCCAAAGCCGGTGTGCAGTACCTCTACAAAACAGCCGAAGGTTACACGCGCAGCACGCGCTTATTCGACATCCCCTCAATGGCCGAGAAACTGACGTTGATGGGGCCAGGAGAAGCCTTTGTTGATACCGACCTGACTCAACTGGCCAATGAACTGGCTCCTGAGTGGCCATAAGGGGAACACGGTGTATCTGTTGCTGAGTGGGGAAGGGGTGAGTGATATGGGCTGTTGTCGTTCTGGCGTT
>CAZTQX010000157.1:0-2283 GCA_964615985.1 uncultured Gammaproteobacteria bacterium
GAATTTTCATGGCAATGGTTATTCCCAGCCAAGACCCTGACCCTAATACCCAAAGAACAGCAGCATCGACGTTATCACCTACATGAAACCCACCTGCAAAAAGCCATCAAACGAGCAGTACAAAAAGCCCAGATCAGCAAACGAGCAACACCGCATACTTTACGACACAGTTTTGCATCCCACCTTCTCCAAGCCAATTACGACATCCGTACCATCCAGGCTCTACACTTGGCCACAGCGATCTGAAAACAACCATGATTTATACCCAAACAGTCCCAAGCACGACACTCAAAGAGGCCAAAAGCCCACTAGATCTTTGAAACTCAACACTGCTCCCAAGGCAAGCCCTCAAACCGCCAGCCACCCAAACTGCTGCGATGATGATCCTCATCACGCTCGCCTTCAAAACCATCGACGACGTTATAAACCTCACCAAATCCCGCATCCAACAACGTCTGACCCGCCAACGCCGAACGCTTACCACTGCGGCAGATCAAAATCACCGGCACACAGCCATCACCATCACAGGCCGCACCGCCCAACATCAACTCGCGCACCTCACGGACAAAATTGGGGTTAACCTCCCAATCCGGTTCGTCGATCCACGCAATGTGCAGCGCACCTTGAGGGTGTCCCACAAAGAGAAATTCCATCGTGGAACGGACATCCAGCAGAATCGAGCTGGGGTTATCTTGCATCAACTGATGCGCCTCTTTGGGCGCTAAGGATTTCAGTGCTGTTTCGCTCATTTTTCCTCTCCTCGATTTAACATGACAAATCGTAACGGCCATCGCAAAATGTCACCGCAACCGGTAGGGGCAATCCCCTTGTGGTTGCCCCATTTCAATACACCTCAAAAAGACACGGGTAGGCACAAGGCCTACCCCTACGCAGGTTTTTTGTGCAGCAACAATTCCAACAACGCCTTTTGCGCGTGCAGGCGATTCTCCGCCTCCTGCCAGACCACACTCTGCTCACCGTCCATCACCCCCGCCGAAACCTCCTCGCCTCGGTGGGCAGGCAGACAGTGCATAAACAGCGCATCGTTGTCCGCCTGCTGCATCATCGCCTCATTGACCTGAAAATCAGCAAAGGCCACTTCGCGTTTCTTCTGCTCTTCTTCTTGCCCCATGCTCGCCCAGACATCGGTCACCAGCAGATCACTGCCTTCCGCCGCCGCCATCGGCTCACGGATGATCTCCACCCGATCACCCGCAGCGGCCATCAGCTCCGCATCGGGGTCGTAACCCTCAGGACAAGCCACGCGCAGTTTGAAATCCAGCAGACGCGCCGCATTGATGTAGGAGTGGCACATATTATTGCCATCCCCCACCCAAGTAACGGTCTTGCCTTGAATGTCACCGCGCCGTTCAAAATAGGTCTGCATGTCCGCCAACAACTGACAGGGATGAAACTGATCGGTCAGACCGTTGATCACCGGCACGCTGGAAGCGGCGGCAAAACGCTCCACAATGTCGTGACCAAAGGTGCGAATCATAATGCCATCCACCATGCTCGACATCACCCGCGCGCTGTCTTCCAACGGCTCACCGCGCCCTAACTGCGTGTCACGCGGCGAAAGAAACAGCGCATGGCCACCGAACTGCGCCATGCCCGCCTCAAAAGAGATGCGGGTGCGGGTGGAGGATTTCTCAAACACCATCGCCAGCACCTTGCCTTTGAGGGGCTGAAACAGCTCACCCCAATGCTGCATCTCCTTCAGTTCAATGGCGCGATAAAGCAACTTACGGTACTCATCGCTGCTCAGATCCATCAAGGTCAAAAAATGTCGAACACTCATTATCTACTCCTAAACTACTCTTCCGTGAGAAAGGTTTTGATCAAGCCGCTCACCCCTTCCACAAGGAGGTTCAGCTCATCATCAGACAAAATAAACGGCGGCAACAGACGCACCGTGCTACCGGCGGTGACGTTAATCAACAGCCCCTGCTCCAGAGCCAACGTAACCAACTGCGGGCAATCCCGATCCAAAGTAATGCCCACCATCAGACCAGCACAGCGAATCGACACCACCCCATCCAGATCCGCCAACCGCTCTGAAAACGCACTGAAGAGCGTCTCACCCATCTGCGCCACTCGTGGCACCAGCTGATCCTCTTCGAGACTCTCCAACACCGCCAAGGCCGCCCGACAAACCAAAGGATTGCCACCAAAAGTGGAGCCGTGATGACCCGGCTGCATCAACTCCGCTGCCGCACCGCGCACCAAACAAGCACCGATGGGGACACCGTTGCCCAAACCTTTGGCCAACGCCATCGCATC
>CAZTQX010000157.1:2383-4038 GCA_964615985.1 uncultured Gammaproteobacteria bacterium
ACCAACGGCTCAAAACCGGCCTGCACCTTACGGTTGCCGGTGGCGGTCAAGGTGGCCAGCGTGCGACCGTGGAAACTCTGCTCCATCACGATCACCGCAGGATTATCAATGCCCTGTTGATGGCCGTGCAGACGCGCCAATTTAATCAGCGCTTCATTGGCCTCAGCACCAGAGTTGGCAAAAAAGACCCGTTCCATCCCCGACAACTGACAGAGACGCTCAGCCAACTGCTGCTGCACGGGGATGCCGTACAGATTAGAGGTGTGCAACAGCGTACCCGCCTGTTCGCAGATTACCGCCGTTACCTTAGGGTGTGCATGACCCAAGCCCGTCACCCCAATGCCGCACAACGCATCCAGATAACGTCGTCCCTGATCGTCCCACAACCAAGAGCCTTCGCCCCGAGTAAACGTGACATCCAATCTTGCGTAGGTATTCATTAAAGCCGGTTTGTTCATACATCACCGTTTTGTTAAACCAAAAACGGCAGCCTAAGTGGCTGCCGCGAAGGGGGGGATTATACTTGGCTAAACGCCGTTAAAACAGTCTGTTTTATAAGTAAAACAACCCCTTTTTAATAAAAATGGGGGAAACAGCCCCCATCTTTAACAATCTTCCTTAGAAAGGCAGACCGTGAGCCGCACTGCCCATGAACAACAACATGGGAATAGAGAGCGCTACGTTGGTGCGAGAAGCCATCATGGCAACCACTTTGGCTTTCGCTACTTCGTCAGCGGAAGCGGAAACCATGCCCAAAATTTTCTGCTGGTTAGGCCAGATGATCGCCCAAACATTGAACAACATGATGGTACCCAACCAAGCACCCATGCCGATGGTGGCGAAGTAAATGCTGCCGCCTTCGATCATCATGCCGAAGGTGAACGCATCAACCACGCCGCCTTTCAAGTAAGCCATACCACTCAGCCACGTCACTACAGCACCCCAACGGAACCACAACAAGGCACGAGGTGCGATGTATTTGCCGATGGCCGCAGGACCAGGGCCGTCTTTGTCAGCCAGTGCAGCCGCCATTGCAGGCATCTGCACTAAGTTGAAGAAGTACAACAAGCCAATCCAGGTGATACCAGAGAGAAAATGCACCCAACGGAAGATTGATAAATCGTTAAATTCCATGATGTTTCCCCTTAGCCCGCGATGGCGTTAATGACAAATGTTAATACGATGGTCAAAACCACCCCCAGTCCCACTGTACCCCAAATCGATTGCAATACGCTTTTCATGATACCTCCGGTCGATATCGCTCAATAAAAAAATCATCCAAAAAATAGCTGCATAACGATAAAAACAGCCTATATCCGACTGTTTTCATCAAGCTTTCTCCATTGGGGGCGGAGTCTACCGTTCAAAGCGCTCGGCGGCAAGATTCTATTAGGATTAGGCAACAGCATCGGAAGGCAATAGAAGAACAAACAGCTCTATCTGGCAATAGAACTGGAGGAAAAAAGTTCTGGTGGGCAACGATTCTGACGATTACGTTGCCGAGGGCTAATCACTCAAACTCTGATAAGCGTATTTTCATCGGTATGCTCAAAAATCGCTTCATTAACGGGAATCCATAAGTGGGTGGTCTGGTTGTAACTAAAACGCCCATCTTCGTGAACAGCAATATCCAAGTCATATTTCATCGTTTTGTA
>CAZTQX010000158.1:0-4014 GCA_964615985.1 uncultured Gammaproteobacteria bacterium
GGCGTTAGACCCTAAAAAACACTTGCTTGATGCTGTAGCGATTTTTTAAATTTAGTGGGTTATTTTGGTGCTTAAATCAATCATCTCTTGAGCATGAGCTAAACTCTGGGCAGTGATCTCATTACCACCCAACATCCGTGCAATCTCCTCCACCCGTTGCTCAGGATTCAACTCCTCAACGGTGGCCAGCGTCGCTTTGTTGCCCAGCACTTTACTTACCTTCAAATGGTGATGCGCTTGCGAGGCCACCTGCGGCAAATGGGTGACGCAGAGCACTTGCCCTCGTTCGCCCAGCGCACGCAACTGACCGCCGACGGTTTCCGCCACACCGCCACCGATGCCGCTGTCCACCTCATCAAAAATCAGGCTGGGGATGCTGGCCTGTTGGGAGGTGATCATCTGAATGGCGAGGCTGATGCGCGACAGCTCGCCGCCGGAAGCGACCTTCTGCAACGGTTTGGTGGGCTGACCGGGGTTGGCGCTGACCTTGTAGGTAACATCATCAAGGCCGTGGCTGCTCATGGGGTGGTGTTCGGATTCCAGCACCTCCACTTCAAAACGCCCACTGGGCATTCCCAGCTCGGTGAGGCTGGCGCTGACTTCGCTGCTGAGTCGTTTGGCGGCCTTGCAACGGGCGTTGTGCAGTTGCTGGGCGTGCTGGCGGTAGTGGCTTTCTTGTTCGGCCAACTGCTGTTGCAGTGACTCCAGATTCTGCTCCAGATTGTCCCACTCGCTGAGTCGTTGCTGGAGTTTATCGAGCTGTTCCGGCAGTTGTTCGGCGTTGAGGTGGTGTTTGCGCGCCAGATCTTGCACCAGCGTCAGGCGCTCCTCGACGGCGGCCAGCCGATTGGGGTCTAGCTCGATGCCGCTGAGGTAGTCGCGCAGGGCGGTGGCGGCTTCGTCGCTCTGGATCAAGGCGTTGTTGAGCAGTTCGATGGTGGCTTTCAGATCACCGTCGAGGTTGCTCAGATCGTCCAGTTCGCTGATGCCGTGGCTGAGCAGGCTGTGGATGGAGGGTTCGTTTTCGTAGAGCTGATTGAGCAGGCTTTGGCAACTGCTGATGAGCTGTTCGGCGTGACTGAGGCGGCGATGCTCTTCGTCCAACTGTTGCAGGTTGTCACGGCTCAGTTCCAACGCTTCCAGCTCTTGCACTTGGTAGCGCAGCAGTTCGGCTTCGTTGCTGTTGCCGTTGCGATCCAGCAGATGTTGCAGTTGGTCGTTGAGCTGTTTCCACTGCTGGTAGTCGTTGCCGACCTGCTGGAGCAGTTTTTCATTACCGGCGTAGTCGTCCAGCAGTTGGCGCTGCACCTCTTTTTTCGTCAGTGATTGGTGTTCGTGCTGACCGTGCAGGTCGATGAGCTGTTCGCCCAGTTTGCGTAGGGTTTGCAGCGGCACGGGGGAGGCGTTGATAAAGGCTTTGGAGCGACCGTCTTTGCTGATCACACGGCGCAAAATGCACTCTTGTTCGTCGTCGAGGGACTGTTCAGAGAGCCACTGTTGCACGTTGGCAAGGTCGCTGAGATCAAAGCTGGCGCTGATCTCGGCACGGGCTGCGCCGTGACGCACCGAGCCGCTGTCGGCACGGTCGCCCAGCACCATACCCAGAGCATCGAGCAGGATGGATTTGCCCGCGCCGGTTTCGCCGGTGAGGGCGGTCATACCGGAGCCGAGTTCCAGCTCTGATTGGTCGATAATGGCGAAGTTTTTGATTTGGATGTGGGTCAGCATGGTGGGGATTATACCGGTATTTTGGATTTGGTTGGCTTGTTGGTTGCAATTAGGGTGTTATTATAATCTCTACCTGTACAGTTTGGTGGTTTGTAGAGGGTCACCGGAAATCAGAGAGATAAAGCGTCTAAATATGAAATTATACATAATAACGTATGGTTTACTCCTGGCTATTTTAACAGGTTCCGTTTCATGTGCTTCAAACACACCCAGCAAAAAACGGGTGAGTCATTTTTATCCAGCATCAGGCTTAACAAATACAAAGGCTCCCCTGTTATTTCTCTTTACTGGTTCAGGCGGAGGCAGTTGGCCTAGAGAGTCTAAAGAGCTTAACAGCCTGCTCAATAATGGTTACCACGTTGTAACCATTGCCTATTTCGGTTTGCCAGGTCTTCCTGAGAACTTGAGTCGGATTGAAATTGATCCGATCATCGAAACGATTAAAAAATATAAAAATCGTAAGGATGTTGTTGCTAATTGTGTCGGTGTGGTTGGGGGTTCGAAAGGGGGTGAGTTGGTTCTTTTGCTTGGTAGCCTTAGTAAAGAGATAAATTTGGTTGCTTCGATAACGCCGAGTCATGTGGCTTTTGAAGCTGGCAAAGTATCACTGCTGCATCACTCATCATGGATGTACCATAAAGAAGAAATTCCTTTCGTGCCTTACCCACATTTTTCCCCTTCAACCTTTAAAGGGATTTTTTCTAATCAATATCTGGATATGCATATTGAAGCGCTGTCAGATAAGGAGGTTGAAGATCAAGCTCGGATAAAAGTGGAGAACATTAACGGTCCTGTTTTCTTGCTTTCGGCCAAATTCGATGAGGTTTGGCCATCACAATACATGGCTGAACAAGTCATTAAGAGACTGGAGGACAATGACTTTCCCTTTTCTTATGAGCATCAAGTCGTGAATTCAGGTCATTATGTGCTGGTTGAAGCTCCAGAGGGCTGGAGTAAGTTGTTGGCATTTGTGAAAAGAAAATTTAATGGGGAAAGATGTGGGGTTGAAAATCAAAGTGTTCAATAAAAGGCTTTCGATCATGGGTCGTGTGAAACAAACGGTGTTGGTGTTTTTAATCCCTTTGATTTTTTCTTGTTCGGCAACAAGAATTAATACCTACAGCATTGATGGAAAAGAGGCCGTATGCAATAGAGATACTCGCCTTGGTTCTGTGGTTGTTCTGCCGGAAGTTGCTTGGAGAAAGGATCAAAAGGAACCAAGAAAACGCGAAGCGATGGCTTTGGTTGAAATCAAAAAAGCCTTTGAAGAAATTTCATGTGGGCGTGTTTCTTCATCTGATGGTGTTAAGGGGTTTTCGGGTTGGTCGTTGATTCCAGAAGAAAAAATAATGCATCGGTTTTCTGATGAGGGCTTTGATACGGTTATTTTTATAAGAATTGAAGAGCTGACACCACGGTTGAACGTGACATTTTCAATACCTTTTTTATGGAGTGGCGCAAATGAAGCTGATTTTCGGATTAGAGTTGTTGCTACAAAAACAGGTGAAGTGTTAAATGACATGCGAATACAACGGGTGACGGGAGATTTGTTCCATATTCGACCTGCGGAGTGGTCTGGAGATGAGCTTTATTTGGCCTTGAGGGCAATAATATAGAGAGTGGAGCTTCTGGCTCTGATTGGCCGATAATGGCGGTTTTTTTGAAAATATTTTCGACTGTGTTTGGTCGTAAAATTGAAGTTTCAATCACATGGAAATAATGGTCTTAGCGACCACTGGAGATAGCAATGATAAACGTTCATCCTGAGTACATTGTAGATGAAAATTTAAATAAAAAATCTGTCATTCTTCCCTACTCTGAATGGAAAAACATAGTCGAAGAGATGGAGGAGCTGGAGGATATTCGTGCTTATGATCAGGCGAAAAATGAAGTAGATGATGAGAGTATTTCCTTTGAACAAGCTGTTAAAGAGATTGACGATGGAATGGTTAAGTGACCTATTCGATCACAATCAAGAAGAGCGCACAAAAGTCATTAGCAAAAATATCTCAGCCTCATCAGAGAAATATCATTCAGTCGATCAGAGATCTATCTGGTCAGCCAAGACCCAATGCGTGTAAGAAATTGTCAGGTCGAAACGCATGGCGAATCAGGGTTGGAAATTATCGCATAATTTACGAAATATTCGATTTGGAATTGATTGTTTTGATTGTCGATGTTGGTCATCGTCGTGAAATTTACAAAACAAAAAGCTAGAAAAACACCATCGGCGTAGGGTGCAATAACCAACGGGCATTGCACCTGTTGGTTTAGCCCCAATTCAGC
>CAZTQX010000159.1:0-3862 GCA_964615985.1 uncultured Gammaproteobacteria bacterium
TGTTGGTTTGGGATGTTGGTTTGGGATGTTGGGGTTCGTGCCTCACCCCAACCTACGGTGATGCGGTTTATGGAGGTGTTTGATGCGGTATCGACGCTCGAAGGTTCCGGGGGCGACTTATTTTTTTACCGTCAACTTGATGGATCGTCGTAAAACCCTGCTGGTGGATCATGTCGATCATCTACGGGAAGTGATCAAGGTGGTTAAACAGCGCCATCCATTTTACATCGACGCGATGGTGATTATGCCCGATCACCTGCACGCCCTGTGGACACTGCCAACGGGGGATATGGATTTTTCGATGCGCTGGAACTTGATCAAATCCCGTTTCTCGCACGGTGTTGTGAAAACAGAACCGATCTCTCGGAGTCGCGCCTCAAAAGGTGAGCGGGGTATTTGGCAACGCCGCTTTTGGGAGCATCTGATCAAAGACGATCAAGATTATGAAAATCATGTTAACTACATTCACTACAACCCCGTCAAGCACGGCTACGTTTGTCGAGCCAGCGAATGGCCGTGGAGTAGCCTGCATCGTTATATAAAAAAGGGCATCGTTACGCCCGATTGGGAAAAATAAGAGAGGCTATTTTGGCTTGATGAGACCGGTTAAAAGACCTATATTAAGGTTACTAACACGTTTATAGGAGCAGATCATGATGGCCAACGTACTTGCCGATGTCGTCGTCAGCATTTCAGACCTCAAAAAAAACCCGATGGCGGCGGTCTCACAAGGCGAAGGCTTTCCCATCGCCGTCCTGAACCGCAACCAACCCGCTTTCTACTGCATTCCCGCCGAATCCTATGAAGCTCTGCTCGATAAAATCGAAGACCTTGAACTCAATGCTCTCGCCGATGCACGCGCACAACAGCAGCGCATCCCCGTAGACCTTGATGAGCTATAAACTTGAATTTCTCAGCCAAGCGCTAAAAGAGTGGCAAGCACTGGATGCCAGTGTCCAACAGGCCTTCAAGAAAAAATTACGAGAACGCCTCAAAGAACCTAACATTCCCGCTTCGCGTCTCTCCGGTAGCAAAAATCGCTATAAAATCAAACTGCGACAGGCCGGTTTTCGTCTGGTTTACCAAGTTCTGCAACAGGAAATCATCGTGCTGGTGGTGGCTGTGGGCAAACGTGAACGAAATGCAGTTTACAAAGCGGCGGCAAAAAGGCTTTAATAGCCTATCAAACCGCTACTGCTAAGGACACCATGAGCAACTTCATCTTTATCAAAGCCGATTTTCCCAACCTCTTTCAAGATGCCGCAGAGGCTGAAAAACTGCTGTCGGTCTCTCCTTCAGCCACCGCCATTTTTTGTCGCAGCAGCCTCGAAAACGCCATCAACTGGCTTTACGATCACGATGACAGCCTCAAACGCCCGTGGCGTTCCGACCTCAACAGCCTGTTACACGAATACGAGTTTCAGAAACTCTTCACCGACAACACCTTTCGAGAACTGAATTTGCTGCGAAAAATCGGCAATCTGGCCGCTCACGGCAGCCGAATCGGCAGAGCCGATGCACTGGCCTCACTCAAATATCTGTTCCGCTTTTTGCGCCATCTGGCGATCTACTACGGCAAACAGACCCCGAAAACGGAGCGTTTTGACGACAGCAAGATCCCAGAGTCAAAAGAGAGCGACAGCAGTGGCAAAGATCAGAAGCAGCTGAAAAAACTGCTCGAAAAATTGGAGTACAAAAACAGCGAAGCGCGCAAAGCGGAGGAGAAGATCCGCGAACAAGCGCAGCACAACGCTACCTTGCGCCGACAGTTGGAGCAGGCCAAAGAGGAGACCGCTGTCCTCAAACGAATGCGGGAAACGGCACAAGATTTAAATCTGTCGGTGCCGTTGGAGATCTCCGAAGCGGAGACCCGCCGCCGTTACATCGACCTCTCCTTAAAAGAGTGCGGCTGGGATCAGTTACGCAAAGGCCGTGAACTGGAGTACCCCGTCACGGGGATGCCGCTCAGCACCAATCCCAGTGGTCGAGGGGCGGTGGATTACGTCTTGTGGGACGATGATGGTTTGCCGCTGGCTTTGATCGAGGCGAAAAAGTGCATGGCGCGAAGCGCGTCAAGGCAAGCAGCAAGCGAAACTTTACGCCGATTGTTTGGAACGCCAACACGGCCAGAGGCCGATCATCTTCTACAGCAACGGCTTTGAAACCTACCTCTGGGATGATCGCTTTTATCCTGAACGCCAAGTGCAGGGTTTTTACAAAAAAGAGGAGCTGCAACGGCTGATTGCGCGTCGCCAGAGCCGCAGCGATCTGCGTGCGTTTAAAACCAACCCTGAAATCATTGACCGTGCCTATCAATTGGAAGCGGTGGCGCGGGTGGCGGAAAACAGCGTTGCCACGGTGCAGGGTGAGCTGCGCGGACGACGGCGCAAAAGCCTGTTGGTGATGGCCACCGGCAGCGGTAAAACCCGCACCGCTGCGGCTTTGGTGGAGATGTTCAGCAAGTGCAATTGGGTCAAGCGGGTGCTTTTTTTGGCGGATCGCAACGCCTTGGTGAGTCAAGCGAAAAATGCTTTTAGCACCTATTTACCTCATCTGTCCGCGATTAATTTGAGCCGCGATAAATACAAAGGTGCGCCTCAATTGGTCTTCTCTACCTACCAAGGCATGATGAATCGCATTGATGGAATGTGGGACGACCGAGGTGGCCGCACTTTCGGGATTGGTCACTTTGACCTGATTATTGTTGATGAGGCGCATCGCTCCATCTATCAAAAATACAGCGTCATCTTTGCCTACTTTGATGCCCTGTTGGTGGGGTTGACCGCCACCCCGAAAACCGAGGTAGATCACAACACCTACGGTCTGTTTGGCATTGAAGATGACAATCCAACCTTTGCCTACGAGCTGCACAGTGCCGTGAAAGAGGGCTATTTGGTTCCGCCCCAAGCGATCTCGGTGCCGCTGCAATTTGTCCGCGAAGGCATTTTTTATCATAAGCTCTCAAAAGCTGAGCAGGAGCAGTACGAAGAGAAATTCGGTGATCCTGAATCGGATGAGGTGGCGGATCAGATCAGCAGCAGCGCCCTCAACAGTTGGCTCTTTAATAGCGACACGGTGGATAAAGTGTTGGCGCACTTGATGGAGTACGGCCTCAAAGTGGCGGGCGGAGATCGACTCGGCAAGAGTATTATTTTTGCTAAAAATCATCAACACGCGCTCTTTATCGAAGCGCGTTTTAACGCCAACTACCCTGAATACTCCGGTGAATTTTTGCGTGTCATCGACAACTACGAAAGCAAGGCGCAAGACCTGCTGGAAAACTTTACCGATGAACACCGCGAACGATCACCACAGATTGCGGTTTCGGTGGACATGATGGACACCGGTGTGGATGCCCCTCGGGTGGTTAATCTGGTTTTTTTCAAAGCGGTGAAATCGGTGACAAAGTTTTGGCAGATGATTGGGCGCGGTACGCGCCTCTGTCCTGACTTGTTCGGTTTGGGCGAGGATAAGAGCTGTTTTCAGATTTTTGATTTTTGCCAAAATTTTGAGTTTTTTGGTGAGAACCCCGCAGGCGTTGAGGGCAGTGTGTTGCCTAGCCTGACGGCGCGGATCTTTGTTGCTCGTTTGGCGTTGGCCTTGGCAATTCGTCAACACCCCCAGAGCAACGCTGAGCAGCGGGCGTTGGCAGAGGCACTGATTGTCTCGTTGCAGCAGGCGGTGGCACAGTTGGATCGGGAGCGTTTTGTGGTTAAGGCACATCTGCGAGCGGTGGTGGAGTACGGTGAGTTGAGCCGTTGGCAGAACCTCAGCTCTGGCGATGCGGAGGAGATCAATGGCGAGCTGGCGGATTTGATCTTGCTGGATGACGGCGATGATGAGTTTGCGCGGCGTTTTGATT
>CAZTQX010000160.1:0-3660 GCA_964615985.1 uncultured Gammaproteobacteria bacterium
TCATCCAAATATTATCATTTAAAATCAATTACTTGTATGGCTGAGTAGTTACGATCATTTTTGCTTTGATTTTGTCCAAAATGCCGCCGAAAGGTGATTAATGTCACCCCCTTCATGGTCGCACCACCGGGGTCTTTGGGGTGATCGGCCCAACCGCCTTCGTGAACCAAAACGTGTTTTAGTGCTTCTTTGAAATTGTTTTTCATCCGTTTTTCCTCATTCTCATTGATCTCCATTAATGCTGGTTTGGCCATGCATAAGCAAGAGCGTTAAATTTTAACCTTTGAATAATTGATTGTGCGTGCCAAGTCTAACCAATTTTATCAATATCTAAAGGAGTCAGATCTCTGTTTTCACGCGCATCTAACATCGCTTGTTGAGTTTCATCATTGGGCAGTTGCAGTGAAAAAGGAATACCCCGAGTCAAACGGATCTGCTCAAAAAACATGGTGATGGCTTGTGTCGTCGAGATGCCCAGCTTTGACAAAATCTGTTCTACATCGCCTTTTAACTCAGGTTTTACTCGTGCATTGATAATGGATGTCTTCATAACACACCTTTATTGTATTTCATTTGAAATACAATCATAGACTACTCCAAGAGAAATAACATTCTAAAAATGCTCTTGATCTATCTCCACCTCCGATTTAAAACGCACCCGCACCGCTCCCACCTCAGCGGTATTAAACCCCGCCACACCCAAGCGTTTAAAACGCTCCACCACCGTCGGATGCGGATGATGAAACCGATTTCGATACCCCGTCGAATAGATCACATAACGCGGCTGAACCGCCTGAATAAAGTCCCAACTGGAAGAAGAACGACTGCCGTGATGAGCAGCGATCAGCAACGTGGCCGACAGATCTTGCCCCGATTTTAGCAACTGTTTCTCCACCGGCTTTTCAATATCACCAGGAATCAGCACCGCACCGTAATCGCTGCTCACCTTCAACACACAGGAATAATTATTATCACTTTTCTGCACCGCCTCCGTGGGATGCAGAAATTCAAACCGCACCCCATCCCAAGACCACCGCTGACCGGCACGACAAGCGTCCACCTGCAACTGCGGCCAGCTCTCAGGCTGACCGCTGCTCAAACGCCGCACCGGAAAACGATCCAGCAGCGGCTGCAATGCCCCCACATGATCCAGATCGTTGTGGGATAAAATCAAGCGATCAAGCCGCTCAATACGCTGCACTCTCAAGGTCGGCAAAATCACCGCTCTTGCGGCATCAAAGCGAGGGCTGAATTTCGCTCCCGTATCGTAAAGCAGCGTGTGTTGCGCCGTCTGTAGCAACACCGACAAACCCTGCCCCACATCCAACACCGTCAACCACAACTCGCCCTGTTGCGGTCGCGCTGGCTGCCAGAGAAACAGTGGCATCAACAGCGGCAAACACAACCAACGCGCCGGAAAACCACGAGGAGCCAACAGCAGCAGCAGCGCCAAAATCGTTGGCAACAACAACCACAGAGAGGAGATAGCAAACGACCACGCTGCCCAAGGCAGATCCGCCAACCGTTGCAACAGCGACCACAACAGCAGCAGTGCCGAATCTGCTGCTGAAAACAACCAACCACTCACTGCATCACTCAGAGGCAACATCACCGCCGCCAACAAAGAAAGTGGTACCACCAACAGGCTCACCCACGGCACCGCCAGCAAATTAGCCAGTGGTGCAATCAAAGACCCCTGCTGAAAAAACAGAAGCAACAGCGGCGACAAGCCCAGAGCCAACGCCAGATGCACTCGCCCCAACTGCAACCAGCGCGCCTCACGCTGCAAACGCCCGACAAAGAGATAGAAGATCAATGCCACCGCTGAAAACGACAACCAAAAGCTGGCCGAAAAGGCCGCCAGTGGATCCAACAACAGCACCGCCAACAACGCCAAAGAGAAGCCGCGCCACGGCTGCAACGGTCGCTGAAAAATAACCGCCCCCAACCAGACCGCCAACATCAGCAACGCCCGCTGCGTCGGCAGCGAAAAACCCGCCAAAGCCGCGTAAACAACAGCAAACAGCAGCGCCACCCCAGCGGCAAACACAGGCCGACTGACCCGCAAACGCCACGCGCCAAACAAGCGCCACAGCAGCGAGGCCAACAGATGCCCCAACGTCGCCGCCAAACCGATGTGCAGACCGGAGATCGCCACCAGATGTGCGGTACCAGTTTTTCGCAAAACCTGCCACTGATCGTCATCAATGCCGTTGCGATCCGCCAGCACCAACGCCCGTAAAATTCCCTGCAACGAATCCGCAGGCAAGCTCTGCTGCAAGCGCTCGGAAAGCGCCTGTCGCCAGCGCAGCAACGCATAATTCCAGCCCGCCTCACCTAGAAAAACCCGCTCGGCTTTGGGACGCACATACCCTGTGGCGTGAATGCCCTGCATCATCAACCAACGCCGGTAATCAAACCCCGCCGCATTTTGAAAGCCGTGCGGACGTTTCAGTCGCACCAGCAACGACCAGATCTCTCCACCACGCAACGGTTTATTGCGACCGTATTCACTCAGCTTCAAACGCCAAGGCGCTGCTTGCCAAACCCCATCACGTTGCCAATGAGTGACCTGAAACAGAAAGCGCTTACGCCTCGACTCAACGTCCGGCAGCGAGACCACCACCCCGCGCACCCGCAGGTCTTGCCCCTCCAGCTCCACTGGCAGCAAACGGTATTGATAGATCAACAGCGCGGCACTCGCCCAGCACCAACCCAACAGCAACCACACCAACCAACGCCACTGAAAACCACGCCAAAACAGCAAACCCAGCAAAACCGAAAGCAGCAATAACGCTATCAAAGAAAGCTTGCTGATATGAATCAGAAAAATGCCGAGTAAAAACGCCAGAGCAATCACAAGCCGGTTCCTGTTCTGCTGATAAAAGTGGATAATGGTTCATTAATCCAGCGATTGAAACCAACAGACAGATCTATGCCAAAGCAGATTTTCAAACGTTTTATGCCTGACCCACACAAAGTTCGTAAACATAAAAGCTTACAGTGCCTTGGTGATCTGTTGCACGATCCAAACTTGTGGCATCTCAACCGCCGCTCTGTCGCCAACGCCTTTGGTGTGGGGCTGTTTATGGCTTGGATGCCAGTGCCGTTTCAGATGCTGTTTGCCGCGATGGCCGCCGTACCCTGTCGCGCCAACCTGCCCATCTCCATCGCTCTGGTCTGGCTCACCAACCCAGTCACCATGCCCGCGCTGTTCTATTTTGCTTATTTGGTGGGAGCAGGAACGCTGGGATACGATCCCCAAATTTTTCAATTCGAACTGAGTTTGGCGTGGTTTAGCAATGGATTAGCGCAGATCTGGAAACCATTTCTGTTGGGTTGTCTGATTTTGGGCGCAGGCAGTGCGCTGCTGGGCTATGCGGGAATGCGACTTTTTTGGCGTTATCACATCATTCAAGCACTGAAAAAACGTCGGCAGCGAAAAGCACAACCATAAACCATCAAGGGTAAATAACGAATGTCACTTAGACCCTCATCGTGGTGGGCACGCTGCGCTTTACACCGCCCCACTGATGGTCAACATAGATCTAACCTCAACCTATGTGGTTCTTACGAAGCCTGATGGCAAACCATACAATTATAAGACTCAACAACCCACCGTCTAAAGACGGTGGGTTATGGTTACGGACTGAAAGTCCA
>CAZTQX010000161.1:0-3490 GCA_964615985.1 uncultured Gammaproteobacteria bacterium
GCAAGTGGTGGCTGGATCAGCCAGGCATAGAGTCCTCCATGAGCGCCTATTATTATACGATTATGGGCGATGTGTTTGTCGGCAGTCTCTGTGCGGTCGGTATTTTTCTGTTCTCTTATCGTGGTTACGAAGCTCGGGATCGTTGGGCGGGTAAGTTGGCGGCTTTTTTTGCTATTGGAGTGGCGCTGTTTCCCACCTCACCGGCAGAAAATGCGACGGAGTTAGAGCTGTGGGTTGGTCAGGCTCATTACAGTTTTGCTGCGGCATTTTTCGGCACCTTGGCTTACTTTTGCCTTGTCCTGTTTCGCAAAACCGATCCATCAAAACCGATGACGGCTGAAAAAATAAAAAGAAATCTTGTTTATAGCGTGTGTGGTTACGCCATGTTGCTGTGCATTGTTTTGCTGCTGGTGGTTTCGAAGCTGGAAGCCTCTTTGCCGTCTGCACAGAATCTTATTTTCTGGTTGGAAGCGGTGATGATCTCGGCATTTGGGGTGGCGTGGTTAACCAAAGGTGAAGCGATTTTGCAGGATCAACAGCATTGATTTGAGAAAGGGCGGAGATGGAATCCGCTCTTACCTTAGAGCATGGTTTTGACCAATTGAGCCATATTTTCCGAACCGCCGCCGCATCCCATCTTCGCTTTGATCTGGCCTAGTTCATTGCGCACTTGGGTGTGGTAATGGGCATCGGTTAGCAGCTTTTCCACCTCGTCACTGATTAAATCGGCTTTGGCTTGCTGTTGCAAAAACTCCTGTACCACCCGCTTACCGGCGACGATGTTGGCCAAGCCAATGTAGGGGATTTTCATCAAACGCCGAGCGATGGCAAAACTGAGGCCATTGACCTTATAAACAATTGCCATCGGCACCCCCAGCAGGGCGATCTCCAGCGTGGCGGTGCCGGAAGCGGTGATGATGGCATCGCAAGCGGTGATGGCATCGTGGGTCTGGTTTTGGATGACCTGAATGCGCAAGCCGCTCTGCTTAATATGTGGCTCGATCTGCTGCATGTCGATGCTGCTGGCCAGTGGCAGAATAAAGTTTAACTTTCCGAGCCTCTTTTCCAATTCTTGACCGCTCTCCAACAGCAGCGGCAGCAGCCGTTCGATCTCGCTGTTGCGACTGCCGGGCAGCAGGCCAACGGTTTGTTGGCCGTTGTCGAGTTTGAATTTCTGTTTGGCGCTTGCGGGTGTCAGTTCGGTTTTGACCTGATCCACCAATGGATGGCCGACAAAGGTCACTGGCACGCCTGCTTGTTGATAAATTGCCTCTTCAAAGGGAAACAGCACCGCGATGTGATCCACCGCAGCGGCGATTGTTTTCACTCGTCCCGCGCGCCACGCCCAGACTTGTGGGCTGATGTAGTGAATGACTTTGATGCCCTTGTCGTGGGCGAGTTTGGCCAGCTTGAGATTAAAACCAGGGTAGTCAACGGTGATGAGCAGATCGGGGCGGCGCTGCTCCAAAATGGTGTCGAGGCGTTTCAGTTGGCGCATGATCTTGCGGTACTGCATCAAGACTTCGACGATGCCCACCACCGCCATCTGGCGACAATCCACCAACAGCTCCATCCCCTCGGCGGCCAACAGAGCGCCGCCCATGCCGTAGGTTTCCAGCTCCAGATCGAGGCCGTTGAGTGCTTTGAGCAGGTTGGAGGCGTGCAGGTCGCCGGAAGCCTCTCCGGCGGAGATCATGACTTTGTAGCTCAAGCGAGGCTCTCACGAATTACGCTACAGATCCGCTCGATCTTCTCCTGCTCCAGTTCGGGGTAGACCGGCAGCGAGAGGCAACGCGTAGCCACCGATTCGCTCACCGGCAGGCTGGGCTGGTTTTCAAACACGCTCTGCTGATGCAGCGGGATGGGGTAGTAGACCGCACAGGCGATCTGCTCTGCTTGCAGGGCGGCCATCACGTCGTCGCGGCGATCACAGAGCAGAGTGTATTGATGATAAACGTGGGTGCCGATCTCATCTTCAAAGGGGATCTCCAGCGGCAGACCGGCCAGCCCAGCGGCGTAGGCTTTGGCGACCCGGCGACGACCTTGGTTGTAGTCGTCCATGCGTTTCAGTTTGGGGCGCAAGATGGCCGCTTGCAGTTCGTCGAGGCGGCTGTTGTAACCGATCATGCTGTGGTGATAACGCTCTTCGCTGCCGTGGTTGCGCAGCACCTTGAGGCGTTCGGCGGTGGCATCGTCGTTGGTGGTGATCAGGCCACCGTCGCCAAAACAGCCGAGGTTTTTGCTGGGGAAAAAGCTGAAACAGCCTGCCGCTGAGAGTGCGCCGGTGAACGCACCACCGATGTCAGCGCCGAAGGATTGAGCGCAATCTTCCACCACTAACAGCGCGTGTTTGGCGGCCAGTGTGTTGATGGCGGACATATCCACCGGTTGACCAAACAGATGCACCGGCAGCAGGGCGCGGGTTTTGTTGGTGATGGCGGCGGCCACTTGATCCAAGTCGAGGTTGAAGGTTTTCGGGTCGATGTCCACAAACACCGGTGTGGCTCCCAGATAGCAGATCGCTTCGGCGGTAGCGATAAAGGTGAAGGTGCTGGTGATCACCTCGTCACCGGCTTTGATGCCCAAGGCGGCCAGTGCCAGATGCAGTGCGTCGGTGCCAGACGCGCAACCGATGGCGTGTTTGACCTTGAGGTAATCGGCGGCCTCTTTTTCAAAGGCCTGCACTTGTGGGCCGAGGATAAAGTAGCTGCTCTCCAGCACGCTTTGAATGCCGTTGTCGATTTCGTCTTTAATCGCAAGGTACTGGCCCTTGAGGTCTACCATGGGAATCATCTGCGCTCCTAGAGAGTGGCTGTAAAATGAGGGGGGATTCTCTCTTATATGTTGATGGGTTTCAAATGGGGTGATTTTGGTCTGGGGATTAAAACGGTTAGACTGATTCCTAAGAAGATCAATAAGCGTGTTCGGAGGGTGTGATGAAGCTGGCCAAATTGTTTGAAAATTGGGATCTGAAAAAGCTCTCGATCAAGACCGGTATTTTGAATTTGGAGTGGGAGCCTGCTGAGGCGGACAGAGACGCTGCTTGGGATATGTACATTGAGTTGTTGACCCGTATTACGACTCAAGAGCTGGATGATGAAGACGGTGTTGAGGCCAGTGCGTTGAGCAGTGTTTATGCGCTGTTTGGGGTCACGCGCGAAGTGATTCGGCGCGGTGGTCGTGATTGTGTCAATTTTGCTCGGCTGGCTATTATTATTTTAAATCATGTGATTCGTCCCTTTACGGCCAAGTGGCATAAGTGTGCTGAGGCGGGGGGCTTTGATGAGGCTGAAAATCGTGCGGTGTTTCGGGCTGAGTTGAAGGCGTTGCAGGTTCAGTTGCGTGATTACAGTAAGATGTTGGCGGAAATGGCGCATGTGGAAGATTTGATGGAATTGGACGGAGATTAAAAATGAACGATGAAAAGAGTCAAGGTCAGGGCAAGCGCATATAAAATTATGACTGCCGTCCAAAGATGATTTGGGAACGA
>CAZTQX010000162.1:0-3486 GCA_964615985.1 uncultured Gammaproteobacteria bacterium
ATTGCCGACCTACATCAAGGAAAAATGGTCATTGTCATGGATGACAAAGGGCGCGAAAACGAGGGTGACTTGATTATGGCTTCCGCCGCAGTCAAACCCGACGATGTGAATTTTATGGCGCGTTACGGTCGTGGTCTGATCTGTTTGACCCTGACTCATCAACGCTGTCATCAATTGCGTCTACCCTTGATGGTCACGCATACCCAAGATGCGCACGGCACCAACTTCACCGTCTCTATTGAAGCGGCTGAAGGTGTGACCACCGGCATCTCGGCTGCGGATCGTGCCGTCACCGTGCAAGCAGCCGTTGCTGCCGATGCCAAACCAGAGGACATCGTGCAACCAGGGCACATTTTTCCCTTGATGGCACAAGACGGTGGCGTTTTGAATCGTGCTGGGCACACCGAAGCGGGTTGTGATCTGGCGCGTTTGGCCGGTTTTGAACCTTCGTCCATGATCGTTGAGATTCTCAATGAAGATGGCACGATGGCACGTCGCCCCGATCTGGAGATCTTCGCCAAAGAACATGGCCTGAAAATCGGCAGTATCGAAGACTTAATCCGTTATCGAATCGAAAACGAGAAGAGCATCGAGCGTGTCGCGGAAACACCGTTTCCCAGCAAATACGGTGATTTTCATCTAGTGGCTTATCAAGACCAAATCGAAAATGGTCTGCACATGGCGTTGGTTAAAGGGAAAATTGATCCTGAAACCGCCACGCCGGTGCGGGTACATGTGGAAAACATTCTCTGTGATTCGTTGGGTGCAAGCCACGCTTGTGGCTGGCCGCTGCAAGATGCGATGGCTCGTATCAGTGAAATGGAGTCGGGCGTGTTGGTGATCCTGCGTAAACCGGAAGAGCCTCGTGATCTCGTGCGTCAATTGCAGTATTACCAAATGCACAGCGGCAAACCCGTTGATGCCAAACACGACGAACCGGAAGATCTGCGTACCTTCGGCATCGGCGCGCAGATTCTTTCTGATCTGGGCGTGCGTAAAATGTCGTTGATGAGCGCCCCGAAAATTTTCCACGGTCTGGCCGGTTTTGGCTTGGAAGTGGTTGACTACATTACCGATTAAACTCAAAACGGACACTTTTTATGACTGATATCAACACCGTTCACGGTGATCTGACCATTGAAAATGGCAACTTTGGCATTATCGTTGGCCGTTTTAACGGTTTTATCGTCGAGAGCCTGCTTGCAGGCGCTTTGGATCTTTTGGCTCGTTCCGGTATTAAAGAGTCTCAAATCACCGTGGCGCGGATGCCAGGTGCCTTTGAAATGCCTCTGATTGCCGACAAAATGGCCGCCAGTGGTAACTACGATGCAATTATTGCTCTGGGTGCAGTGATTCGTGGCTCCACCCCGCACTTTGATTTTGTTGCCAGCGAGTCGGCCAAAGGTCTCTCCAGCGTTGCCCTGAAACACGGCCTGCCTGTCATCAACGGTATTTTGACCACCGACAGCATCGAACAAGCCATCGAGCGCGCCGGTACCAAAGCAGGCAACAAAGGTTCCGAAGCAGCACAAACGGCAGTGGAGATGATCAGCTTGCTGCGCAAGTTGTAAAACACGCACTTATGGCCAAAAAAGTTTCTCCTCATGCGCGACGCATGGCACGGCGCAAAGCGCTGCAAGCACTTTATCAATGGCAGATGAACGGCGGTAATTTAGCTGACATTCGCCATCAGTTTGCTGAATCGCAAGCGGACATGCACAAAGCCGATCCCGACTATTTCATTGAGTTGGTGGAAGAAGTGCCTAAGGCGCTGACTCTGCTGGACGGTCTCATTTTACCCCACATTGATCGTGAAATGGATAAGGTTGATCCTATTGAGCGTGCTATTTTGCGCTTGAGTACCTACGAGCTTCGCTATCGTTTGGAAATTCCTTATCGAGTGGTGATTAATGAATGGGTCGAACTGAGCAAACTGTTTGGTGCCGATCAGAGTCATAAGTTTATTAATGGGGTATTGGATAAAGTCTCTAAGCAGGCGCGAAAATCTGAAATCTCCCGATAATTTATCTCAATCATGTCCAGTGAATTTGCCTTAATCGAACGCTATTTTCAGCGTCGAGCAGGGGACTCCGATACGGTGTTACTGGGCATTGGCGATGACTGCGCTCTGCTTGAGGTGCCTCACGGGCAGCAACTGGCGGTCTCCATTGACACCCTCTTGATCGGGGTGCATTTCCTTCACAACACCTCTCCTTTTGATATTGGTTATAAATCTTTGGCGGTGGGTCTCAGTGATTTGGCGGCCATGGGAGCCAAGCCTGCTTGGGCAACACTCTCTCTCTCTGTTCCCACGTTGGATCCTCTCTGGCTTGAAGCCTTTGGCGACGGTTTTTTTCAGTTGGCGCATCGCCATCAAATAACCTTGGTGGGTGGTGACACGGTTAAAGGCCCTTTGAGTATTACGGTACAAGTGCATGGTTTTATCCCCAGCGGAGCCGCCTTAAAACGCAGTGGTGCCAAAGTGGGTGATCTGATCTGCGTGTCAGGTCGAGTGGGTGACGGCGCTTTAGGTCTGAAAATGGCACTGGGCGAGGTCGAAAGCCAATCCAAACCACTGGAAAAACTCAATCGCCCCAAACCACAAGTGGCTTTGGGTCTTGCGCTGAGGAAAAAAGCCCACAGTTGTATTGATATTTCTGATGGTTTGGCCGCTGATTTGGGGCACATTCTTAAAGCCAGTGCTATTGGGGCGTTGTTGCAAGCGGATCAACTGCCCTTGTCTAAAGAGTTACAGCAGCAGCCCAGAGCCGCAGCGGAGCAAATGGCGCTGTTTGGTGGCGATGATTACGAACTCTGTTTCACCATTCCTGCCAACGTTCTCCAAAAATTATTGATGCAGGAAGGTTTACCAAACATTGCTGTCATTGGTCAAATTGAAGCGGAGCAGGGGCTTCGTATCCAGCACCACAAGAAAATAAAAACCCTTTTAGGCAGTGGTTTTGATCACTTCAAAAGCACATAAACCGAAAATAAAGAGGATATTATGAGTAAAACAGCCAAACGACTGACGTTAAAAGATCTGCGCCATCCAGTGAATTTTTTGGCCTTGGGTTTTGGTAGCGGTCTAGCTCCCAAGGCTCCCGGCACCTTTGGCACTTTGGCAGCAGTGCCGCTCTATCTAATGATGACCTCACTCTCCAATAATCAATATTTATTACTCACCGCACTGATCTCACTGGTTGGCATCTGGATCTGTGGCACTTCCGCAGAGATCTTGGGTGTTCACGATCATTCGGGCATCGTTTGGGACGAAATCGCCGGTTTTCTGATCACCATGTATCTGGCTCCCAGCGGTTGGTTGTGGATTGTATTGGGGTTTATTTACTTCCGAATTTTCGACATTCTCAAACCTTGGCCGATCAGTTGGTTGGATAAACACGTCGGCGGGGGATTCGGCATTATGATTGATGACATTGTTGCGGGCCTGTTTGCTTGGCTCTGTCTCTGGATAACTGTAAAAATAAT
>CAZTQX010000163.1:0-3415 GCA_964615985.1 uncultured Gammaproteobacteria bacterium
ATTAGGTTCAATATGACTATTCTATACCACGACCTAGGAATCCATTAAGAGCCTACTTTTTTAGAAGAGTCACTTATGTGTCCCATCACATTTCCTCAGAATCTTGTTGGGTTACTTGGATTTGATTTAGCTGGATTGCGTCGTCGCTGTATTATTTAATTGATATTACGCATCATATAAAACCGTAAATTCGTAGGGGTGGATTCCATATCCACCCTGCTCATATCAGTCGGTATTCCAACCAGGGCAGATATGGAATCTGCCCCTACCGCAAAATTCGACCCATTCAGGCATCCGATTTCTTCGGCACCACCAAACCAAAATGCTGATAAGCATGGGTGGTCACAATCCGCCCTCTCGGAGTCCGCATTAAAAACCCCTGCTGAATCAGATACGGTTCAATGACATCCTCAATGGTGCCACTCTCCTCACCGATGGCCGCCGCCACATTATCCAACCCCACTGGCCCGCCCTCAAACTTCTCCATCATCGCGTAGAGCAGCTTGTGATCCATGCCATCCAGACCGTGAGAATCGACACTCAACATATTCAGCGCCTTATCCGCGATCTCTTTATTGACCGCCCCATCCGCCTTCACCTGCGCGTAATCCCGCACCCGCCGCAACAGACGATTGGCAATGCGCGGTGTGCCGCGTGAACGCCGCGCCACCTCCAACGCCCCCTCGGCATCCATCGGCACCCCCAAAATCTGCGCCGACCGCTGCACAATGGTGCTCAACTCCTCAACGCTGTAAAACTCCAAGCGCTGCACAATGCCAAACCGATCCCGCAGCGGCGAAGTCAACAGACCCGCCCGCGTGGTGGCTCCCACCAAGGTGAACGGCGGCAGGTCGAGCTTGATCGAACGCGCTGCCGGCCCCTCACCGATCATAATATCGAGCTGATAATCCTCCAGCGCCGGATAAAGCACCTCCTCCACCGTCGGTGACAGGCGGTGAATCTCGTCGATAAACAGCACATCGTTCTCTTCCAGATTGGTCAGCAGCGCCGCCACATCCCCAGGACGCTCCAACACCGGCCCCGAAGTGTGGCGAATGCTGACCTCCATCTCATTGGCGATGATGTTGGCCAAAGTGGTTTTCCCCAGACCCGGTGGGCCAAAGATCAAGACATGATCCAACGCCTCACTGCGCCCGCGCGCCGCCTCGATAAAGATCCCCAACTGCTCATGCACCGCCGGTTGGCCGACATAATCCGCCAGCCGTTTCGGGCGAATGGCTCGATCCTGCTCCTCAAACCCCTGCTCTTGGGCATCAATCAAACGTTCTTCGTCCATCATTTACCCCAACGACCCGCGCAGTGCTTGGCGGATGATCTCTTCGGTGGTTAAACCATCGGAGGCGAGTTTTTTCACCATCTTCTCCGCCTCAGCGGGTTTATAACCCAACCCCAACAGAGCCGAAACCGCCTGCTCAGCGGCGCTGTCGGTGGCACGATTCAACACCGAACCGCCCTCTTGCAGCAGGGTCACGTCTTTCAGATCCTTATCGAGTCGGTCGCGCATCTCGACAATCAGACGCTCGGCGGTCTTTTTGCCGATCCCGGGCAGACGCACCAAACTTTTCACATCCCCTTGACGAATGCAGCGGGCAAACTCCTCGCTGCTGCTGCCGGACAAAATCGCCAGCCCCAGCTTCGCCCCCACGCCGCTGACCTTGATCAGAGCGCGAAACAGACGGCGTTCGCCCTCAGTGGCAAAACCGTACAGCAACTGCGCATCTTCGCGCACCAGCATGTGGATCTGCAAAATCACCTCAGCACCCACGGCGGGCAGCTCGTAAAAGGTGGACATGGGCGCATTGACCTCGTAACCCACGCCTCCCACCTCCAGCAACAGCTCAGGCGGGTTTTTCTCCAACAACAGACCTCTTAAACGACCAATCATCTCCATCTCCTACTGCGGCGTTTGCGGGTGGGTACGTGCAACGGACGGTTGCGGCTGTGGGCATGACAAATCGCCACCCCCAAGGCATCGGCGGCATCCTCTTGCAGCGGTGGGCTGAGATTCAACAACAGACCCACCATGTGCTGCATCTGCGCCTTGTCGGCGGCACCGCTGCCCACCACCGACAGCTTGACCATTTTTGGGGTGTACTCAAACACCGGCAGACCGGCAGCCACACCGGCACAGATGGCCGCGCCACGGGCTTGCCCCAACTTGAGCGCCGACATGGCGTTGTTGCTGACAAAAACCTGCTCCACCGCCATCTCTTGGGGTTGCCATTGCTCGATCAGTTCGGTGAGTTGCTGAAAGATTTTGCCCAGACGCGGTGGCAATTCACCGCTGCCCAAGGCCAAATGACCGTGCGCCAAATGCTGACTGTTGACCCCATCGCTGACTAAAAAACCGTAACCGGTTTTCACCGAACCGGGATCAATACCCAGAATGCGAACCGGTTTGCCACGTTCAAACGAAGCGCTCAATTACGCTTCCATCGCCCCATCGGGAATGTCGGCGTTGCTGTAGACGTTCTGCACATCGTCCAGATCTTCCAACACATCCAACATGCGCAGCATCTTGATGCCCTGCTCCACATCCAGCTCCACCTCGGTGGCGGCTTTCATGGTCACATCGCTGTTATCTGGCTCAAAACCAGCGGCGATCATCGCTTCTTTGACTGAAACGAATTCATCAGCGCTGGTCAGCACGTCAATGGAGCCGTCATCATGGCTCTCCACGTCGTCAGCGCCTGCTTCCAAGGCCGCATCCATAATGGCATCTTCATCTTTGCCAGGGGCGTAACTGAGGATGCCCAGCTTGGTGAAAATATAAGCCACCGAACCTTCGGTACCCATATTGCCGCCGTATTTATTAAAGGCATGGCGCACTTCGGCGACACTGCGATTGCGGTTGTCGGTCATGCAATCCACCATGATCGCCACGCCGTTGGGGCCGTAACCTTCATAACGAATCTCGTCATAGACCACATCTTCCAACTCACCGGCACCGCGTTTGACCGCTCGCTCAACGGTGTCTTTGGACATATTCGAACCAAGGGCTTTGTCCACCGCCAGACGCAGGCGCGGATTGGAACTCATATCGGAACCGCCCATGCGCGAGGCCACGGTGATCTCACGAATAAACTTGGTGAAAATTTTGCCACGTTTGGCGTCTTGTGCGCCTTTACGGTGCTGAATATTTGCCCACTTACTGTGTCCGGCCATGATTAACCTCGTCTGGTTAGGGTATGCAAAAAAGTGGGGGGGATTCTAACATTACCAACCCGCAGCGGGGTATATTTGCAGAAAACGAAAATCAGTACTTGACCTGTGGCTAAAAGTCGCTAGAATGCCGCGCTCCAACGATCAACTTATCTTCTTTACTTTGATCATCTTACTGCTGGAGCGGTAGTTCAGTTGGTTAGAATACCGGCCTGTCACGCCGGGGGTCGCG
>CAZTQX010000164.1:0-3356 GCA_964615985.1 uncultured Gammaproteobacteria bacterium
TTTGATAACATGTCATAATTTCCATTCTACACTAAAATTCAGGTTTGACCCACTATCAATCTATCCTCCTGTTTTTTCATCTAAATTCACCTCCTAACCCCACGAATCGCCACCGCCTGCAACGGATCATCCGGCCAAGCGTGTTTTGGATAACGCCCCTTCAACTCTTTTTTCACCTCATGATACGTACTCGCCCAAAAACCCGCCAAATCTTGGGTCAACTGCACCGGTCGTGAAGCCGGTGAAAGCAGCTCGATTTTCAGCGCCACGCGACCCTCGGCAATTTTAGGCGTTTCCAACAGACCAAACAGTTCCTGAATCCGCGCTGCCAACAGCGGTGGTTTTGAGCGATAATCAATCGCTCTGCGAGAGCCGCTGGGCACCTGCAAGGTCGCCGGAGCCAAACGCTGCAACGCTTGCTGCTGCGACCAATCCAACTGCGCCAATAAAATCGTCTCCAACTTCAAAACCTTCAACTGCTCCAGACGACTCATGCCCAATAAATAAGGAGCCAACCAACGTTCCAACGATTTCAGCAACGCCTCATCGCAGCAATCCGGCCACTTTTTCGGTTCCAAATCAAACAGAAAATTGAGCCGATCTTGCAAACGCCGCGACTCTTTTTGCCACGGCAAACAGGAGAACCCCACCGCACGAATGCCCTCCAGCAGCCCCTTCAACAACAGCGCCTCCGGCACCGGTTGCAGTGGCTTCTGCGCCAAAACCAACGCCCCCAAACGCCGCAGCCGCCACGCCTCCACCCGCCGCTGACTGGACGACCAACGCACCGATTCTTCACTGACAATCTGAGCGGCAAACTGCTGCTCCAACTCATTCAGATCCAATGGCGCGGCAATGCGAATGTACGGCTCGCGTCCCGTGGCCGAGAGCTGCGCCACGGCCAAGTAGGGCTGCGCCCGCAGAGTCGAACGGGGGTGCAGCAGCGCAGAACCGCCACCGCTCAACCGATAGGATCCCTGCCGCTGACCACGCAGCTGAGCAATTCGATCAGGGTAAGCCAGCGCCAGCAGCAGCCCCACCTGCTCCAACGGCTGAAACGTCAAACTCACCCCCAAACGCTGTGCCCACTGTTTGGCACTCTCCAACACCGTCTTCAACGCGGCGCGATTCACCCCCGCTGCCAGCGGACGACCTGCTTGGTAGGCGTGCAGTGCCAACAGACGTGGAGCCAGCTCCACCGTGCCACGTTCGGTGAAAATATCTCGCTCTTCCAGCAACGCCGCCACCCCACAGGCCAGCCCCGCCAAACCCAACTCTCGACTCAGCAACACCATCTGCGCCAAACGCGGATGCATCGCTAACCGCACCATCTCACGCCCGTGCGCGCTGATCCTTCCGGCCTGCAACGCCCCCAACTCCGTCAACAGCTCGCGCGCCTGCGCCAACGCCCCCACCGGCGGCGCATCCAACCAGCTCAACTCATTCGCTTCGCTGCCCCACAACGCCAACTCCAGCGCCAACGGAGCCAGATCCGCCTGCACCATCTCCGCCGGTTCTTGCGCCAACAAGCTCCCCTGCACCTCCAGCGACCAGAGGCGATAACAACTGCCCTCCTCCAAGCGACCCGCTCGACCACGGCGCTGTTCCGCTGAAGCTTGCGAGACCCGCACCGTCAACAGACGGCTCATGCCACTGCGCGGCTCGAACGCCGGTCGGCGTTTGTAACCGCAATCCAGCACCACCCGCACCCCGTCGATGGTCAAACTGCTCTCCGCCAAAGTGGTGGCCAACACCACCTTGCGCTTTCCCACAGAGCTGGCTTGAATCGCCTGATCTTGCTGCTGTGAGGTCAGGTTGGCGTAGAGCGGATGCACCGTCACCGAGGCATCGTCGATCAAGGTCTGCAAACGCCGATGCAGTTGGCGAATCTCCGCCACTCCCGGTAAAAACACCAGCAGACTGCCCATTTCGCTGGCCAATAATTTCATCACCACCTGAGCAACAAAACCGCTCTCATAAGCCAAAGTGTTGGCGGGCGGTGGCCAGTAATTCACCGAGACGGGGTAACAACGCCCCTCAGAAAAGAGCGCCTCCGAATCGGGCAACAGACGCTTCAGATCCATGCCCTGCAAGGTGGCGGACATCACCAACAGACGCAGATCCTCTCTCAGCACTCCTTGCGATTCCAAGCAGAGCGCCAGCCCCAGATCCGCCGCCAAACTGCGTTCGTGGAACTCATCAAAAATCACCAGCCCAACCCCATCCAACTCAGAATCGTTCTGCACCAAGCGCGTTAAGATTCCTTCGGTAATCACCTCGATGCGCGTGTTAGCACCGATGCGACTCTCACGCCGCATTCGATAACCGACCCGCTCACCAACACGCTCGCCCAGCAGCGAAGCCATGCGCCGCGCGGCAGCACGAGCGGCCAAACGACGCGGCTCCAGCAGCAGAATTTTCTGCCCCGCCAGCCACGGTTCGTCCAACAACGCCAACGGTACGAGGGTGGTTTTCCCCGCGCCAGGCGGGGCTTGTAAGATGATGTTTTGGTGCTTGAGAAACGCCGTTTGAATCTGCGGCAGGATGGCCTCGATGGGCAGTTTGACTGTGGTTTTGGCCTTAGACATCAGCCGTAATTTCTTTCACGACCTGCTCTAATCAAATCCACAATATCAGCTGCATCCATATCAAGGTCAACACCATCAATATCCAGTGGTGATGTTTTTGAGTCGGCAGGCTTAAGATAAAAGGCTTCGCCATCTCGTTTTTTAATACAAACAACCCCTTCTCGTTTCGCTTCTTCAAGAATAGAGGCGAAGTGCTGTCTTGCTTCAGTAAAACTGTACTCTCTCATGGTGATACCTCCAATAATTGAACAGCCATTATTTTCGCAATCTTTTTCAAACCACCATCCAAAGTCAGCAGTGGCGTACCCGTAAGTTGAGCGCATTGAATTAAATATGCATCGTAAGCGTACATATTTTGGGCATGAGAAATTTCCAAGGCTTGATCCAATGGAACATCAATAAATTTGATTGGAATTTCTCGATAAGCCTTAACCGCTTTTTTTGCCTGTTCGATTGTTGAGCTTCGTCTCTTAAACATCGCAGAAAGTGCATTGCCAATTTCCCAATGCACTGACATCGGCGCACATAACGAACAACCCTTTGTTATTTCAATTATTTTTTTCTTTGATGACTCATTACCAATAACGGCAATCAAGGCCGATGTATCAATTGTGATGTTCATACAATCCACCGTTTAATATGTTGTACATATGTACATAATATATGTTAATAACCTAATTTTGTACAGTAGATTTTTACTTTTTTTCACCACGACCCAGCATATCCAGTATTATATCTTTATCGTTCCAATCGACCTCACCATAGAAC
>CAZTQX010000165.1:0-3326 GCA_964615985.1 uncultured Gammaproteobacteria bacterium
CAGCCAGTATGGCGCTCTTTGCTAATTATTACATCAAAATATGGCTACACCCGTTTCAAACAGCTCTGGCGGCACTGCGTAAAAACAGGGTTCATTACTTTTAAGCACAGCAATAGCCTCACCATCAGACTGCTGCATAACCGCATTTGGATTGGCTTTAAAGTCTGTGATACTGGCGGACATCCCCGCCATAATTCGTGTTACACCACTCATAGAAATGCACCTAAAAGATCTAAAATACGATCTATTTAAAGATCATAATATAGACCTCTATTGACGAGTTGTAAACGTGCCTTCTTCCCCTTAAGCCACACGATCATCCGCCACATGATAAAGCGGATCTTCAATCACATTAACCTCCACCAAATCCCCAGCCCGCGTCAACAGATCACGACACTCAGGACTCAAATGTTTCAGATGCAGTTTTTTCCCTGCCCGAATGTAGCGCTCCGCCAAGGCATCAATCGCCTCCAGCCCCGAATGATCCGCCACCCGTGAATCGTAAAAATCCACCACCACATCATCAGGGTCATTTTTAGGGTCAAACAGCTCATTAAAAGCGTGAATCGAACCGAAAAACAGCGGCCCATTCAGCTCATACACCTTGCTGCCTTCGTCATTGATAAAACTCTTGGCGCTCATCTGTTTGGCGTGTTGCCATGCAAACACCAGCGCCGAGACAATCACCCCAACGATCACCGCCACGGCCAGATCGGTCCAGACAGTGACGGCGGCCACCATCACACTGACCAGCAGATCCGCCGCAGGCACGCGACCAAAGAGGCGAAAACTCGTCCACTCAAAGGTGCCGATGACGACCATAAACATCACCCCCACCAGCGCCGCCACCGGAATCATCTCGATCAGACCCGAGGCAAAAAGGATAAAGGCCAACAGAAACAGCGCCGCCGAAATACCCGACAAACGCCCAAAACCGCCGGATTTAATGTTAATCATCGACTGACCGATCATCGCGCAACCACCCATGCCACCAAAAAAGCCGGTGACGGTGTTGGCCACGCCCTGACCCACACACTCTTGATTACCACGCCCACGGGTGTCGGTCAGTTCATCAATCAAGGTCAAAGTCAGCAGAGATTCAATCAAACCGATGGCCGCCAACACAATCGCGTAGGGGAAAATGATCTGCACCGTCTCCCACGTCAGCGGCACACTGGGAATGTGGAAGCTGGGAAGACCACCGGCAATGGAAGCCAATGGATCGCCGGTCATATCTTGTAAAACTTGTTGCACCGAACGCGCGTCCAGATCAAAGGCCAGCACCAAGGCCGTGACCACCACAATCGCCGCCAACGAGGAAGGAATCATCTTAGTCAAACGGGGCAAATACTGGATAATCGCCATCGTCAGCGCCACCAGCCCCAACATAATCCAGAGACTGGAGCCGGACATCCAGTTCAAGCCCCCACTTTCATCGGCCACCTGAAACTGTTTCAACTGCGCCAAAAAGATCACAATGGCCAAGCCGTTGACAAAACCGAGCATCACTGGATAAGGCACCAAGCGGATAAACTTACCCAGCCGCAGCACCCCCGCCAAGACCTGAATCAGCCCCATCAAGACCACCGTGGCAAACAGATATTCGACCCCGTGTTGCGCCACCAGCGCCACCATCACCACCGCCAGCGCGCCGGTTGCCCCAGAGATCATTCCTGGACGACCACCGATGACCGCTGTGATCAGACCGACCATAAAGGCCGCGTACAGCCCCACCAGCGGCTCGACCCCCGCCACAAAGGCAAACGCCACCGCTTCTGGCACCAACGCCAAAGCCACCGTCAATCCCGACAGAATGTCGTTACGCACACACTGTCCACCCAGACACGTCAATTGAAACATCGCTTTTCCTTAACCCAAACCAGTAAAAAATCGGCGATTGTACCAGAGTGATCAAGCAAATTACGGTATCATCCGCCGCACCGTTCAGAGGAGAGCCACCATGCAGATCTGGGTTGATGCCGATGCCTGCCCCAATGTCATCAAAGAAATTCTGTTTCGGGCTGCCGAACGCACCCGCACCTCGATGATTCTGGTGGCCAATCAATACATTCGCACCCCACCGTCGCAACTGATTCGCAGCATCCAAGTCTCGGCGGGCATCGACGTGGCAGACAATCGCATCGTGCAGGAGATGCAGGACGGTGATCTGGTCATCACCGCCGACATTCCGCTGGCCGCCGAGGTGATCGAAAACAACGGCACCGCCCTCAATCCACGCGGCCAGCTCTACACCATCGAGAACATTCGCCAACGGCTCAACATGCGCGACTTTATGGAGGAGATGCGCGGCGCGGGTCTGGTCAGCGGCGGCCCTCCGACCCTCAACCACACCGACCGGCAGAACTTTGCCAACTCACTGGATCGTTTTCTGATGCAGAACCGACCTAAAAAACCGTCATGAACAACGCCAAACCGCTGTTGCAGTTTATCGCCCTACTCTGGGCAATTGAGATCGTTAACACCTTGATGGGACACCGCCTCAACACATGGGGGATTTTGCCTCGACAACTGCAAGGTGTGCCAGGCATTCTGCTCTGGCCACTGCTGCACGGCAGTTTTTTTCACCTGATCTCCAACACCGTGCCTCTGCTGATTTTGGGTTATCTCGCCACCCTGCGCGGCACCGCCAACTTTCTCCGCCTAACGCTCTTTATCACCGTGGTCAGTGGGGTTGGGGTCTGGCTCTTTGCCCGCACGGCGTGGCATGTGGGAGCCAGTGGCTTGATCTTCGGCTATTTTGGTTATCTGCTCGCCCGTGGTTGGTACGAACGCAGCCTAAAATCCGCCGCCATCGCGTTGGTGGTGCTGATGGTTTATGGCGGGCTGATTTTTGGGGTGTTGCCCCGTGGCGGACAAGTCTCGTGGGAGGGGCATCTGTTTGGCCTGCTGGCGGGGATTTTGGCGGCGCGCTTGAAGATCACTTCTTCTGCTCTGCCCAGTAAAACGGCATAATTCACAACACCCTCTTTTTATTAGATTCGGGTGTCTGTTTTATCGGGGGAAGTTCACGCTCATAGACGTGTTTCCTTTGACTCGAGCGATAGCGAGCGTCCCACATGAGCTGATTGCTAGCGATTTATGTTTAACTGAAGCTGTTTCAATTGTTGTGCATCCAAATTATTTGGAATTTGCATCCAGTTATTTTCAATTTTGAATGGAGCTTTAATTTCACCTTTCACAAGAAATCTAATCTTATTTGAATCAAAGCGAATATCTTTTATATTAATATGCCCTGATGCCTTTAATTTTTGGGTAGTGGGTCAAACCTGAATTTTAGTGTAGAATGGAAATTATGACATGTTATC
>CAZTQX010000166.1:0-3326 GCA_964615985.1 uncultured Gammaproteobacteria bacterium
ACGACCTTATGAAAATAAATTTTCAACGGATCGCCGCTTATCCGCAGAGCCGTTGAACAAAACTGCTTCGTGCTAGCTTCCATTTCCATGCACTACTGAATAGCAACACAATTCCGGCCATTCTGCTTGGCTTCATTGAGCGCCTCTTCGGCGCTCTCCAACAGTTGTTGGGCGGAGTGATTGTTGCGGTTATCGCTGATGCCTGCACTAAAACTGGTAAAAAAGCTCTGCTGTTGCCCCTGAAAGGGAGTGGAGGCGAAGCTGTCACGCAGGTGGTTGCTCAGTTGTTCGACGCTCTGTTTTGACGTTTCGGGCAGAATCACAGCAAATTTTTCACCACCGTAACGGGCGATGATGTCCGTGGCGCGCAATCGTTTTTGCAGCAGATTGGCCAAGGTTTTAATCACTTGATCGCCGATGCTAAAGCCGTAAATTTGGTTAATATCCCTAAAATGATCCGTGTCGATCAGCAGCAATGAAATGGACTGTTGATAACGGTAGGCTCGCAGCAGTTCACTCTCCAAACGTTTCTGAAATTGATCGCGTTTTAATAGGCCGGTCATGGAATCTATTTCGCTGTGACGGCATATTTTCCGATAACGCTCGATGTGTCCTGCCAGAGTGTGGCAGAGCCGCCGAGGGTGAACCGGTTTGCTGAGAAAATCATCACCGCCCGATTGCAACGCTTGCAGTTGCAATTGCGGATCGTGTTCGCTGGAGAGAAAAACAATCGGCAGGCTGAAAAGCGCCTCTTGCTGTCGAATGGTCTGCGCCAATTCATAACCGTTAAAATCGGGCATATAGAGATCCATCAGGATCAGTTCAGGATCGTATTTGGCCAAATAACGGTCGATGGAGAGCGGATCAGGGCAGATGCTCACTTCAAAATCGTGAGCTTTCAGCAAGCTGGCGTAAAACTGCACCTGTTCGATGGCATCATCAATGATCATTACCCGATAGGGGTTGGTGCTGTGGCTGCCGCAGAGTGACGCGATTCTGTCCAGCAACGTGGGTACTTCAACCGGCGTGGCAAAAAAAGCCGAACCACCGGCTTGCACCGCCGCCAGACGATTTTCCATGCTCTCATCAGCGGAGACCAACAAGGTTTTCACCGGCAGTTGTGGCAGCAGCTTTTGCAAATGGTGCGGCGCAGGCAGTTGCTCACGGTAGAGGTCGAAATTCAACAGCAGCAGATCAATGCTCTGCTGTTCGATCTGTTCCAGCAACGTTCTGTCGTGTTGGTATCGCTTGAGTCGGTAGCCCTGCTGTTGCAGTGGCTCCCAGAGAGCGGCTTCGGTGAGTGGGTCGAGCGCCATCAGCAGCGTGGTGGGGTTGTGCGGGATGCGGGTGTGGGATGTCGCTGTTTTTTCTAACGGATGTTGCTGCTCAATTTGAGAGCGCAGCGTTTGCAGCATCTGTTGAATCTTTTTTTGATTGCCTTCGTTCTGTTTGCCCTGTAAAAAACCGTGAAACTGTTTTTGTAGCTCTTTGATATTGCTATTAATTTTTGGCAGTGCTTGCGGTAGGTTGGGATTGTCCAGTTGGCGCAAGGTCTGTTCTAAGCGGTGTTTTGCTTGTTGATCAAAGTTGTTGAGTCTAAAGGCTTGCCAAGCGGATTCCAGTTGGCCTAATTGTTCGGGCAGTTGTTGCTGATAGGCGTGCTGTAACAGAGACAGTTGTTGTTGGTAATTACTTTCTGACGAAGGTTGTTGCATAAGACCGTCCTTGGGCGAGTGGGTCGTAGTGGCTTGGTTCCCATCTTAGCGTAAGCCGCTTGTCTTTTTCTTAAAAAAACAGAACGGCTTTCTTTTCAAGGGTTTGTTGTTATTGCTGGCTGATTTTTGCTCGCCACTGCTGGGTTTTTTTCACAATCTCGATTTCATCCAAGGTGGTCAGTTGGCGCTCTTTGAGCAGTTGTTGGCCCGCGACCCAGAGATGACGCACCTGATCTCGGCTGGTGGCGTAGACCAGTTGTGAGAGAGGGTCGTAAAGCGGTTGGCTCTCCAGAGAGGAGAGGTCGATGGCGATCAGATCGGCGGCTTTGCCCACCTCCAGCGAGCCGGTCTGTTTATCAATGCCCAAGGCTTTGGCCGCGTTGATGGTGGCCATGCGCAGCGCGGTGGCGGCAGGCACAGCACGAGCGTCTGCGGCCACCCCTTTGGCCAACAGCGCGGCGGTGCGCATCTCGGAGAAGAGATCCAGATCGTTATTGGAGGCGGCTCCGTCGGTTCCCAGTGCCACATTGACTCCCGCTTGCAGCAGTTTGGCCACGGGGGCAAAACCGCTGGCCAGCTTGAGATTGGATTCGGGGCAGTGGATCACCTGCACGCCGTTGTCGGCCAGTTGCTGGATTTCGTCGTCGTTGAGCTGGGTCATGTGAACCGCTTGCAATTTATGGTCGAGTAAGCCCAATTTGTGCAGCCGTGCCAGCGGACGGCAGCCGTGTTGTTCTTGGTGCAGGGCGATCTCTCCGGCGGTTTCGTGCAGATGAATGTGAATGGCACTGCCGCTCGCTTGAGCGGCCTGCTTGAGCTGCAACAGCGGTTCATCAGAGACGGTGTAGGTGGCGTGTGGAGCAAAAGGGGTGCTGATGAGCGGATGGTTTTGATACTGCTGCTGGAGCGCCAGCCCCTTTTGCAGATACTCCTCAGGGCCGCTGCCCCAGGCGGTTGGGAAGTCGATCATCATCAGGCCGATGCTGGCGCGCAGCCCCGCTTTTTGCGCCACTTGAGCGGTGACTTCGGGGAAAAAATACATGTCGTTAAAACAGGTGGTGCCGCTGCGGATCATCTCCGCCATCGCCAACTCGCTGCCATCGGCGACAAATTGTTCATCGACCCAGCGCCCTTCGGCAGGCCAGATGTGCTGTTCCAGCCACTCCATCAGCGATAGGTCATCGGCAAAACCGCGCAGCAGGTTCATGGCCAGATGGGTGTGGGCGTTGATCAGCCCGGGCATCAGCAGTTGTTCTCCCAGATCGAGGGTTTCTGTGGCCTGAAACTGTTGCTTGGCCTCTTCTGTGGGCAGAATGGCGACGATTTTTCCGGCATCAACGGCAAGGCTGTGGTGTTCCAGCAGCTCGTTATTGTCATTGACGGTGACAATCCAGCGAGCGTGCAGCAGTTGATCAACCTGTTTCATAGTTTCATACTCAGCGATGCGGGAAAAGTGGGAACGATACGATGATCTACGGGTCAGGTCTAGGGTCAATCACAACGGAGTTCAATAGTTGTGCGTACAACTTATTTTGGTTGCTATGCCTGCATGTTTGCCCTATGTGTCAACCTGCGTCCATACAGTCACTGTATGAGATAACATAGATTCAG
>CAZTQX010000167.1:0-3304 GCA_964615985.1 uncultured Gammaproteobacteria bacterium
ATAAATAAAAATCCCAAACAAACCAACACCACGATTACTAACAAACTTCTCTCAGAACACAGATAAAAAACCAAAACCACCGATCAATTCACTTTATTTGCCTCCAAAGTCATAAAAAATGAGATAGCGCACTAAAAATCACAAAAAATTTCTGATATGCTGGCCACATACCAATAAGTGATCCAACACAGATCATAAGAGACTGTTTACATCGCCTGGAGTAATTTGAAACAATCACCATCAAGCCGTTCATCTCAAAAAACTGAGATCTATTGGCAACCTGTATTTTAACCGCTCCCTAACGGAGTCAATGGAGAAGAAAAGTATGAAAAAAGTAGCATTTATCGTCGCAGCAACCTTTATGGCCGTCAGTGGCGCAACTCTGGCTGGTGGCGACGCTGCCGCTGGTAAAGCCAAATCAGCCGTTTGTGCTGGTTGTCACGGTGCCAAAGGCGTCAGCGTTGGCCCTTTGTTCCCTAACCTTGCTGGTCAGAAAGAAGGTTACATTGTCAAACAGTTGAAAGCCTTCAAAAGTGGCACACGTAAAGACCCAATCATGAGCAATATGGCCAAACCATTAAGCTCTGATGATGTGGCCAACTTGGCTGCTCACTTCTCTGGTCTGCCTGCTGGCAAATAACGTCTCAGCGTAGCTTTGATGTAAGTAAAAACCCTCTAAGCACCTATAACAGAGGGTTTTTTTATTGGCGACAAACACATATTTTAACTATCTACATTTCTATTCACGCTCCTAGATAGACAAATATATAAAACTCAACCATAATGGGCGTTTGCCCACAAAAGTTATAATTTATCCCCTATGGATCAAGAACAACAATCTCGCTTAAAACAACTCATCGCCAAAGGCAAAGAACAGGGTTATCTCACCTACGCTGAAGTCAACGATCACCTTCCTGAAGGTATCGTTGAGGCCGACCAGGTTGAAGAGATCATCAGCATGATCAACGACATGGGCATCTCTGTTCATGAAGTCGCTCCTGATCGTGACAGCCTGATCCTCTCCGATAACGCCATTGGCACCGATGAAGACGCCGCCGACGAAGCCGCCGCTGCACTGGCCACAGTGGACAGTGAATTTGGTCGCACCACGGATCCCGTACGCATGTACATGCGTGAAATGGGCACCGTTGAGCTGCTGACCCGCGAAGGCGAAATCGAGATTGCCAAACGCATTGAAGAGGGTTTAAAACAGTCCCTCGAAGCGCTTGCCACGGATCCCACCACCATCGCTGGTATTTTGGAACGTCATCGAAAAGTAATGGCTGGAGAGACTCGCCTTAGCGATTTGATGGTCGCCTTTATCGATCCGAACGCCGACGATAAAATCCCGACCCCAAGCGAAGTAGCGAAAAGTCGCGCGGAGAAAAAAGCCGCCGAAGAGAACAACGAAACCAGCGAAGAACCGGTCGATACCGGCCCCGATCCTGAAGAGGTGAAGGCGCACATGGCACGCTTGGAAAAACTCTACGACACCACCATGGAAGCCTTGGCCAACGCCAATCCTGAGGCCATCAAAAAAGCCAGAAACGCCATGCCGGTCTGTTTGATGGAGATCAAACTGACCCCGATCTTTGTGGACTTTTTAGGCAAAAAAGCCATTGCAACCATCGCCCAAGTCCGCGAGTACGAACGTCTCATCCGCGATCTTTGCATCAAATATTCACACATGCCGCGTAAGACCTTTATCAGCTCTTTTCCTGGTAATGAAAGCAACATGGATTGGCTTGATGCCCATATTGAAGCCAATCAAAGTTACTCAGAGACGCTAAAAACCAACAAAAACGAAATCCTACGCTTGCAACAGCGCTTGGCAGGCATAGAAAAAGCGTCCCATCTTTCCATCAGCGATCTGAAAGAGATCAACCGTCGCATGTCTTTGGGCGAAGCCAAAGCTCGACGTGCCAAAAAGGAGATGGTGGAAGCCAACCTACGCTTGGTCATCTCCATCGCGAAAAAATACACCAATCGTGGCCTGCAATTTCTTGATCTGATTCAAGAGGGCAACATCGGTCTGATGAAAGCGGTGGATAAATTTGAATACCGTCGTGGTTACAAATTCTCCACCTATGCCACCTGGTGGATTCGCCAAGCGATCACCCGCTCTATCGCCGACCAAGCACGCACCATTCGTATTCCGGTTCATATGATCGAAACGATCAACAAACTGAACCGCATCTCACGACAGATGCTTCAAGAGATGGGACGCGATGCTACCCCTGAAGAGCTGTCAGAGCGGATGGAAATGCCGGAAGACAAAATTCGCAAGGTACTCAAAATCGCCAAAGAGCCGATCTCAATGGAGACCCCCATCGGTGACGATGAAGACTCTCACTTGGGCGACTTTATCGAAGATGGCGCGGTGATGTCACCGGTGGAGTCTGCCACCATCCAAGGTCTGGGCGAAACCACCCAAGATGTACTCACCAGCCTCACTCCGCGTGAAGCCAAAGTCTTGCGGATGCGTTTTGGCATCGGCATGAACACCGATCACACTTTGGAAGAAGTCGGCAAACAGTTTGACGTCACCCGTGAACGCATTCGCCAAATCGAAGCCAAAGCGCTGCGTAAATTGCGCCACCCAACCCGTTCCGAGCAACTGCGCAGCTTCCTTGACCAAGATTGACCGAAACAGGTTATACTCTGCACCCTTTCGGGCCCATAGCTCAGTTGGTTAGAGCAGGGGACTCATAATCCCTTGGTCGTAGGTTCGAGTCCTACTGGGCCCACCAGATGAAACTTCGCAGCCAAATTCTTATTTTTCTGCTTTTTTTTGGCACTGTGCCTCTGTTAGTTGCCATCAGTATCAATGCACCACTGATGTTCAACCAACTAGAGATGCTCTATCACAAAGCCTATCTGCAGAGCCTGCGTGATGACTTCCGTGATGTCGAACAACATCTCGCCACCCGTCATGAAATGGTGCGTCTCTTAACCAAATTCCCTGAGCCGAGCATTCAACTCAAGAATTCAGCCTCCAACCATCTTGCAGTCAATCTTGATCAAGAACGACAGCGTTACACCAACTGGCTCAACCAGATCCTAAAAGATCAACAAGATATCACGCAGATTCTATTTTTAGACCAAAATGCCACCAGCCAATTTTGTCTGGAACGCAACCCACAAACACTCAATTTTTCCCTCTGTCAGCAAATAGAACACGCGGTCAATTCAGAACTGTTTCACACCAGCCTCAACAGCCCCGTAGGTGTGGTTCTGGTGGGACCCATTCGCTTTAACCCTGCTGCTGGAAGAATTAACTCTCGGCATTTTATGAACCTCAGCC
>CAZTQX010000168.1:0-3274 GCA_964615985.1 uncultured Gammaproteobacteria bacterium
AGCTCCGGCAAAGAATCCACCGCCATCTTCTCCATCACCTTGGAACGATGCGCTTCCACGGTTTTGGGACTCAAACCCAACTGCTCGGCAATCTCCCGATTGGTGCTGCCAGCAACCACTCGCGTCATCACTTGGCTTTCACGGGGCGAGAGCTGCTCAAAACGGGACTGCAAACCCTGTAAACGCGTCTGCTCTATCTGCTTCTGTTCCGAGAGCGCGATGGCGCTCTGCAACAGCTCCAACAACTGCTGATCGTTAAAGGGCTTCTGGATAAAATCCAGCGCCCCAGCCTTCATCGCCCGCACCGCAATGGGCACATCACTGTGACCGCTGATCATAATCACTGGCAAAACAAAGTTGCCCTTCTGCAGACGCTCCAACAACAGCAAGCCGTTCATATCCCGCAAACGCACATCCAACAACAGACAGCCTAGAGAGAAACCGTTATTGCTGCGCTGCTGGTGCAAAAAAGTGTGCGCCGAGGCGTAGGTTTTCACCTGCAGGCCAACGGACTCGATCAACCATTTGAGCGAATCACGAATGGCCGCATCGTCGTCCACCACATGCACCACCGCCGCGCTCATCAGCCCACTTCCACCAGTGGCAAACTCGCCTCGTTCAGCGTTTCCCAACGGTTGATGATTTTGCAAAACAGCTCGGCGGTCTTCTCGGTGTCGTAAACCGCACTGTGCGCTTCATCGTTATCCCACTCGATGTCCGCTGCCTTGATCGCCCGTGACAACACCGTCTGACCGTAAGCCAAACCCGCCAGCGAGACGGTATCAAAGGTGCTAAAGGGGTGAAACGGATTGCGCTTGATGCCGGTGCGTTCGATGGCGGCATTGATAAAGCTGAGATCAAAGGCAGCGTTGTGACCCACCAAAATCGCCCGCGTGCAGCCGGTCTCTTTCAACTCTTTGCGAATCGGTTTGAAGAGATAACCCATCGCGTCCTGCTCGCCTCGCGCCGCTCGCAACGGGTGATAGGGATCAATGCCATTGACCTCCAAGGATTTCTCCTCAATATTCGATCCCTCAAAGGGTTTAATGTGAGTCGAGGTAGTCTCTGCTGGGTAGAGATTGCCCTTTTCATCAAGCCGCACGATGGTGACAGCCACTTCTAAAAGAGCATCGGTTTTGGCATGAAAACCACCGGTCTCCACATCCACCACCACGGGTAGATAACTGCGAAACCGATTCGACATGGGGGTATTTTGACCCGGCTTGTACATAAGTGCGCTCAACTTTAAATCAAAATGAAGAGGAAGCCAGCGCGAACTCGCCAGCCCGAATGGAGCCACTGTAAAACAACTCGGCAGGAATATCTATCGTTGCAAACGCCACGACAGCGAACTGCCCGCCGCCAGCGGCAGCAATGTTTTGCCATCACCAAAATCAAACCGATCTGGAATCGGATGTTCCTCTTTCAACAGCGTGATCTGCTCGCTGTTTCTGGGCAGGCCGTAAAAGTCCGCACCGTAAAAACTGGCAAAGCCTTCCAGCTTATCCAGCGCTCCCACCGACTCAAAGGCTTCGGCGTAAAACTCGATGGCCGCATGAGAGGAGTAGATCCCCGCACAACCGCAAGCGGACTCCTTATCCCCCACGGCGTGCGGGGCGCTGTCGGTGCCGAGGAAAAATTTCGAACTGCCGCTGGTGGCGGCTTGCAGCAGTGCCACGCGGTGTTTCTCGCGTTTGATCACCGGCAGGCAGTAGTAGTGCGGTTTAATGCCGCCGACCAACATCACGTTGCGATTGTAGAGCAGGTGGTGCGGGGTGATGGTCGCCGCCAGATTCTCGCTGCCCTCGGCAACGCACTCCGCCGCTTCTTGGGTGGTAATGTGTTCAAACACCACCTTCAGATCGGGCAGATCCGCCAGCAACGGCAGCAAAACCCGCTCAATGAAGACCCGCTCACGATCAAAAACATCCACCTCGCCATCTACCACTTCGCCGTGCAGCAGCAGTGGAATGCCGTGTTGCTGCATCCGCTCCAAGGTGGGGTAACAGCCGCGCAGATCGGTGACTCCGGCAGCGGAGTTGGTGGTCGCGCCAGCGGGATAAAGTTTGACCGCCTTGAGCCAACCGGACTCGGCAGCCCGATCAATCTCTGCGGGTGAGAGGGTGTCGGTGAGATAGAGGGTCATTAATGGCTCTAACGATAAACCCTCCGGCACGGCGGCTAAGATACGCTCTCGATAGGCTGCCGCCAGCGCCACGGTGGTCACAGGGGGGCGCAGGTTGGGCATGATCACTGCGCGCGCGAAACGCTCGGCGGTGTGGCCGACGACGGCGTGCAAGGCTGAGCCATCGCGTAAGTGGAGATGCCAGTCATCGGGGCGGGTTAGGGTTAGTTGTTGCATGGGTTGTTTCTCTGTTGGTCTGGGGGGATTTAGAAAAACGTCGAGTTAACTCTGATACAACTTCACGTTTAAAACTTGATTTAAAAGTCTGAAATGTTTATCAAGAGAGTAGACATGGCAATCATGCTGCTTTGCATTTTGGGCGATGATCAAGTCGGGAATACCCACGCCATTAGCTCCAGACTTTAAACACTTTACTTGAAAGTCGATGATCTCTTCCCAGTTAACGTTCAGTGGAACGTTATTTATTGCGTGGAGCAGATTAATGACTTTTACTTGCCGTCTTAGTTTCAGGTAAGGAATCAACTCAGCAAGAATGACCTCGTTAATAACGATCATATTTTCGTCTATCAGATATTCCAGTTCCGTAGCATTTTTACCTGCCCTAAAATAATCTATCCATATTGATGTATCAACCAGCACGTCCATTTAGCGGCGATCTCTAATTTCATCCAAGTCGATATCGAGATCAACTTTCCCTCGATATTTCTTAAGGTCGGATAGCTTTGATTTTCTTACCAATTCTTCTAAGGCTTTGACAATGACAGCAGTTTTCGTATTGATGTGTGTCATCTTCATCGCTTCGTTCAGCAAATTCTCAGGTAAATCCAAGGTTGTTCTCATGCCTCACCTCCATAGTTTATGCATACGAATATATTATGATATGCATAAACTTGATGGGATGCAAAACATTCGAAAAAAAAACAGGGGGATTTTTACTCCTACCTCCGAACATCCTCACCCCATTTATCCGATGCCCAAACATAGGAGTCAGGTTGAAAATCAGGACTATTCACTGCAAAACAAGCGCGCTTAATCGCTTCACCTTGTGATAAATAACCGCCCAACGTTACCGCCCAAACCGTACGAGCTTTTTGATCAGAGGTTTTGTAGACATGCAATCTATAACCC
>CAZTQX010000169.1:0-3248 GCA_964615985.1 uncultured Gammaproteobacteria bacterium
GTACCGTCCACTGACAAAAGATAATGCCCCTCCAGAAACTGAAAGGGGGTCAACTTATTGCCTCGTTGTACTTGGGCAAATAAGGACGTGAAAGCTCGGCGCAGCAGATTGGGAGAGACCTCATCCAACCGCTCTCGGAGATGGGTGTCACAGGGGGTCTGCTGAATGCCAAACAGGGATCGCAGATTTTGTTGAATGATCTCGCTGGCTCGATCTTGATCGAACTTCAGTAAGGAGGGGTATTTTAGGCTGAACAGCGCCAGTCCCGACATCAAACTGTCCGTCAAGGTGATCTTTGAGTGAGCGGCGGCTGGATCAGGAATCCGACGGAATTGCTTTCTGATACAGGAGAGCAGTCCCGGTAGGGAGAGCTGTTTTCGTAACTTTGCCATGATCTGTTCGCCTTTGTGATTGACCCTTCAGGGCATTATTTCATGAAGAGTTTACGAAAACTTTTTTTGAAGCCTTATTTAACGGGCTTGGGGGCGGTAGCGGGAACTGCTGAGGAAGATGTTTTTTCAGCAATACCGGAGTGTTTTTCTAGGAGGGATTCAGCTTCGGCCTTGGTTTGGCCTTTGTAACGATTGAGAGAGACAGGGCTGCATTGGGCAGCCCCTATTTTTTAAGCGCGCGCAACCAGTTCAATGGCGAAGGTCAGTGCTTGACCGGCTAAGGGATGGTTGGCATCGACGATGATGGTTTCATCACGAATCTCCACCACACTCATATTGATGGTTTGGCCTTCTGGGCTTTGCGCTTGCAGAGGCATACCGATTTCCAGAGGCATCTCTTCGGGCAACATATCTTTGGGTACTTCTTGCTGCATGTCGTCTTGGCGTGGGCCGTAGGCTTGTTCTGGGTCGATGCGGACGGTTTTTTTATCGCCGACTTTCATGCCAGTGACGGCATCGTCGAAACCTTGAATCACGCCACCTGAACCTAAGACAAACTCCAAGGGTTCACGGCCTTCGGAGCTGTCGAACTGTTTGCCGTCATCAAGGGTGCCGGTGTAGTGAATTTGGACGGTATCGCCGTTTTTTGCTGCGCTCATGGTTTTCTCCAGTGAGTTAATTGAAAATAGGATTTTAGTCGTGAATATCGAGTAATTTTTTTGCCATATCCAAGGGGTCAATCTCCAAGCCTTCCAGCTCTTCATTCCAGTTGGGGCCGATCATGATGTTGTCGTCGATCATGCCTTTGAGCCAGCGGTCGATGAATTCATCCAGATTGATTTCGCTGGGTTGATAACCCGACCATTCACCAACGCAGTGCTGTTTGGCGAGCTTTTTACTCGACCAAAAAGGCATCACTTCGGTCTCTTCGAATTCGCTGGAATCAGATATTACCCAGCCATCGTCGCACTCTAACCCCCAAACTTGGGCGTATTGTCGCGACTGTTGTACAAACACTTGATAATTGAGGTGGTTTTGAGAGGTGGTCTTATTCATAACAAAAAATCGTAAAAGAGAAGGATGGGGAGCAGTGTACTGAAGCGAGGCCGTTAGCTCAAACTCCCCGTGACGGAGAGCCAAGCTAAAGGGGGTTAACGGGAGAGGTTAACGCTGCCCTGTTGGTTGATGGGAAGTTGGAATGCACCGATGAGGGCATTGGAGCTGGTGGCTCCCATGCTGCCTTGAATGTCGTAGTTGAGCGCTTTGCCACCACTCAATACGGAGAAGAGGCCGCTGCCGATATCCATAAAGTTCAGCGAAATGGGCAGGTTGATCACGCTTTTGCCGTTGGCTTTGATGTTGCCGACGTTGTTTTGTACGCCATTAAACCATTGAGCGCCGTTGACCTTGAGGCGGTAGTCGAGTTTGTCCAGTGCCAGCGAGAAGGCGTTGGGGTTGTTGACCTCCAGCTGAATGCCGACCTCGGCTCCACTAAAACTCATTTTGCTCAGTGACATATTGGCCAGTTTCACCGAGGGTGTTTTGGGGATGGGGAAGTTGCCAGCGGTGTTGATAGGGTGACGGTATTGACCGATCACGGGCACATTAACGAGCAGCCCCAGGTCGAGATCGTAGGCAGCGTTGTCTTGGTTTTTAAACTCTTTGAAGATACTCAGCAGATCTTTAAAACTGACGGTGATGGGTAGTTCAATTTCGCTGATGCCGGAGGCGGCCACTTCGATGGGTTGATCTTTCTGACCTTTGATAAAGGACTTGCCTGCCAGTTTTAGATCGTAGTCGAGACCGGCCAAGCTGATGGGGATCGGGTTGGGGTTGTCGATTTTGATGCCGAAGTTGAGGGTCAGGTTGTCAAAGTCGAGGGAGCTGATGCGGGTGCTGGCGATGCTGACTTTGGGGCGTTGATTTTCCAGCATCTGCTTGAGTGCCGGTTGGCTACAGCCGCTGACGATGAGGGTGGTGATAAAGCCAAACAGTACGACAATGGCCGCCTTCAGATTGTGCATAGATTATTTCTCTCTGGGTCGAATGATTTGATAGACGCTACGCAGATCGTATTCTTTGTAACGAGCAGGGACTTTTCTTCTCTCCCCCGCGTAACTGAGCATCATAGCTTTTTTTTGCGGGTAGTCCAGCCAACCGATGAAAATCGCGCTGTGTTCGACGTTGCGATAACTGTGGTTGATAAAGTAGAGCCAATCGCCTGCTTGGATCTGCTTCTGTTTGGCGAAGGGGCCGCGTTGTTTGCTCTTGAAGACGGTCTGGCGTTGGCGTTGTTTGAAACCGGCACGATTGTAGACGCTGTTGGCGTAGTCCCAGCAGCCGCCTCGGATGATCTCTTTGTTGATCAGGGTCATTTTGCGACCGGTTTGTAGGATCGAACGACCGTTGCGGCTGGCACGACGTTCTTCTTGTTTGAGCTGGCGCTCTAGGCTGTTCTCTTTTTTTAGGTTTCTTGGGGTGGTGGTTGCTGTTGATGAGGGTTTTGCTGACTTGGTGATGGGCTTGGGGTCGGGGCTGTGGCAGGCGCTGCTGATCAGAGTAGTGAGCAGCAGGGTGATCCAGATTATGCGTTGCATTGCGAGCCTCCTTAGTCCGGTTGTCATAGGGATGATGACGAAAAGAGAGTGGGAATACTGTGATCTGATGGGCTTTTTGGATTGTACGGTGTGATGCTTGGTGTTTCATCTGTGTTGTAAATCATCGGATCTCCAAAGCTGCATAATGAAGCAGTACGACTTTGGATAGTCCGAATACCTTTGCTTTACCTAAGTTGCTATTATTTTTGGCTCTTAATGGATTCCTAGGTCGTGGTATAGAATAGTCATATTGAACCTA
>CAZTQX010000170.1:0-3171 GCA_964615985.1 uncultured Gammaproteobacteria bacterium
CATCGGCTCCATCGGCTCCATCGGCTCCATCGGCTCCATCGGCTCCATCGGCTCCTGCTAAACCTCGTTCACCCTGAGGCCCTTGAAGAACACCGCTCTGTCCGCTTGCGGCACCGCCCTGCTGACTGGCCGCTCCCAAGGTCACATCAAACATTGCCGCCTCATCATGATCATCATCTACAATAATTTTTAGCAGATAACCTCCATCCGTAATTCCAAGCGGAAGATAAGCATTAACCCACGACTCACCGGCACTGATAACCATCAGCTCAATATCACCCAACAGCACTTTAGGGGGAATTACACCGCTGCTTAAATGATGGCCACTGATATGCAGCTCACTCGCCACGACCGCAACAGACCTGATCTCTGCATCATCATGCTCTTCCGCCGCGTTGAGATTAACCGCGCCAAAAAAAACAAACATCGCAAAACAGCTGGATAAAAATTGCTTACTGATCTTCATGAGAAAACCCTCATCCTTGATAAGCGCTAAATTAGAACCATTAGTTCTAATAGGGAATTATGAGTCGTAAAAGAGTAACCCAACACCCAGTTTACCGACAACCACACATTTTCCCGACACACCACACCAGGATCAAAATGTCAGATTTTCAAACCAACACCACCTCAATGCCCCGTACTCAATGCATCCAGATTCAACGCCCAGCCACCCAAGAAACACAACAACGCCAGCACCGAACCGCCCAACAAAATATAAAACGGCAACAACCCTCGGCTGTCATCCGCCAGAATCAAACGCATCGACTTAGCCAACACCACCATCTGCACCAACAGCGCCACAGCTGGAATCCACCACAAACCCGCTTGCGCCTCCGGCAGTGCTTTGCCCGCTATCGGAGTCAACATCAACAGCACCATGCTGTAAAACAGCACCACTCCCACCCCCGGCACCGAGAGCAACCAAAAGAGCACCCGTACCCATGTTTCTGTCACTTCAACCTCACCCTTCTCGCTCATCACATTCCCCTTTGCTGAAAAAATAATAGGCACCCTAAAGGGCTGCCTGTGGATAGGCAAGTGCCGTGATGTACAATGCCTCCACGAACTTGCTGGGCTGCCATCGGTCTTTAAAGAATCTTTAACCCCAAAACACAGCTAAAATACTATGATCAAAACCATCACCACGCTGCTACTGACCCTCTTTTTCACCACCAGCGGCTCCCTCCTCTCGGCGGCTCCCGACCTCGGTCAACAGGCACAAAATCAACTCTCTCAGTTCTCTCAGCAGCTGGGGCTGAATCACTCTGAAGACGAACTTCTGACCCCAGACGAAGCCTTTATCTCCAGCGTCACTCGCAATGACCAAGGTGAGCTGGAGGTCAATGTCAAGATTGCTGACGGTCACTACCTCTACAAAGATCGCTTTAAATTCAGCCTCAATAACGCCGACGGAGCCACTCTCGGCACGCCCCAATTTGCTCCCGCCGAGAGCAAACTAGACCCCTTCTCCGGCGAAGTGCTGGTCTATCATGACAACGCCCAGATCACCTTGCCGATCATCGGCGGCAGCGACTCCAGCGACAGCGAACTGAAACTGCGTTATCAAGGCTGCTCCGAGATCACCGGCATCTGCTACCCACCGCAAGACAAAGTGATCCCGATCCAATTGGATGGCAACGCCACCAGCAGCAGCGCCATTAGCGCCTCAGCTCCCCCTCTCAGCGAACAAGACCAGATCGCCAACACCCTCAGCGGCAGCGGTTTTTGGGCAACCATTTTGGCCTTCTTTATTGCCGGACTGCTATTGGCGTTGACCCCCTGCGTCTTCCCGATGATCCCGATCCTCTCCAGCATCATCGTCGGTCAAGGAGAGAAGGTCACCACCCGCCACGCCTTCACCCTCTCGCTGATCTACGTCTTGGCGATGGCCGCCACCTACACCGTGGTTGGGGTGGCGGTCGGCCTCTCTGGGGTTGGCATCCAAGCGTGGTTCCAAAGCCCGTTGATCTTGAGCCTGTTTGCGGCGCTGTTTGTGGCATTGTCCTTCTCCATGTTCGGCTTTTACGAACTGCAGATGCCCAACCGCATCCAGAGCAAGCTGACCAACTTCAGTAACAAACAGCACGGCGGCAACTACCTCGGCGTGGCCATTATGGGCTTTCTCTCCGCCCTGATCGTCGGCCCTTGTGTCACCGCACCCTTGGTGGGCGCACTGATCTACATCGCTGACAGCGGCGATGCCCTGTTGGGTGGCGTGGCGCTGTTTGCCTTGGGCATGGGCATGGGCGCACCGCTGATCGCCATCGGTACTTCGGCTGGCAAACTGCTGCCCCGCGCCGGTGGTTGGATGGACTCGGTCAAAGCGGTCTTCGGGGTGACGATCCTCGGCATGGCCATCTGGATGCTGGAGCGCATTCTGCCCTTGGCCATCACGATGGCGCTCTGGGCCGTGCTGCTGATCAGCTCCGCCATCTACATGGGCGCACTGGAACCGCTCAAAGAGCAGATCTCCGGCTGGGTCAAACTCTGGAAAGGTTTGGGCTTGGTGCTGCTCTTCTACGGCATCATGCTGCTGATTGGAGCCGCTTCTGGTGGCACCAGCCTGCTCACACCGCTGAAAGGTTTGGCAGGCAGCCCCGTGGTGATGAGCAACGGTACGGCAGTAGCCAGCGGTCATCTCAACTTTCGCAACATCAAAGGCATCGACGGTTTAGAGCAAGCCTTGGCACTGGCGAAAGCCAACGGCCAACATGTGATGCTCGATTTCTCCGCCGACTGGTGCATCTCCTGTAAAGAGATGGAAAACTTCACCTTCGCCGATGGCCAAGTGCAGAACGCCCTGAAAAAGGTGCTGCTGTTAAAGGCCGATGTCACCGACAACGACGCAGCCGATCAAGCCCTACTGAAAAATTTTGGTATTTTTGGCCCACCAGCGATTATGTTTTTTGATAAAAACAGCCAAGAGCAACGTAATTATCGCGTGGTGGGTTTTATGAACGCCGAAAAATTCACCGCCCATATTCAGTCCGCTTTGGGGCAGTAAAAAATCCCCCTCAATCCCCCTTCATTGAAGTGGGAGGCGCTCCGCTACAATTTGGGGGTTATTCCACGCGTCCCCAAACATCACCACCTCGCCAGTTCCCCACTTTGAAAAAGCACTGCCATTAAGTTAACCCTTAGAATCATAACAAATATGAGGCAGTGACT
>CAZTQX010000171.1:0-3025 GCA_964615985.1 uncultured Gammaproteobacteria bacterium
ACTTCACCAGAGCGCTGGATCATACCTAAAACAGGCGGTTTTTCCTTGGCTAAGGAATAAAGAGTATAAAGTAGGTGGTTTTTGGGTGATTGTTCTGTTGTTGGTTGAGGTAACGCAGCCAAGGGGGGCGAGACCAGTTCAAGCGTCCCAGCATAAAACTCAAAATCTGGGCGATCCATTGGGTGATTTTTTGCATTGGAGCTGTTCTCGAAGGGTGTGCATGATGGCTTTCATCTTGGCAGAATTTTGCTTGTATTTCTAGAATCGATAAAGCCAATGCCTACCTTGTGCTCTAGCACCCTGCGAGCAGCCATTTACTCACCAACGCTATTAAAACCCGCCCCGATTCTCTATACTTTGCCGTCGAGCCGGGGGTGCGGTTTTCCGCTGAGAGAGTCCCTTGGAACCTGATTCGGTTTGTACCGACGGAGGGAGGCTGAGTGGATTCACTTCTGCTGCCCTCTGTATTTGAATTTGCCCCAGCGGCGAGGAGAGCAGTAAATGAGTGCCATTCCAGAGGACTTTATCCAACAGACAGCTCGTCTGTCCGAAGAAGTAACCCGTCCCTTTATCAACTCCAAAAAGGTCTATGTGCAGGGGTCGCGTGACGACATCCAAGTGCCGACCCGTGAGATCACCCTAAGCGAGACTCACACCGATGAGGGGATCGAGCAGAATTTGCCGATCCCCGTCTACGACACCTCCGGTCCTTACACCGATCCTGCGGTGGAGATTGATCTGATGCGAGGTCTGCCCGATCTGCGCAGCAAGTGGATCGAAGAGCGTGACGATACCCAGACCCTCAGCGGCCCGAGTTCTGAGTATGGTCAAAAACGCCAAGCGGATCCCGTGCTGGCCAATTTGCGTTTTGAGCACATCAGCGCCCCGCGTGAAGCCAAAGCCGGTCAAAACGTCAGTCAGATGCACTACGCTCGCCAAGGCATCATCACTCCTGAGATGGAGTACGTGGCGATTCGGGAAAACAACCGTCTGCAAGAGTTGCAGGCCAAACCAGAATACGCGGCCTTGCTGCGCCAACACGCCGGTCAATCTTTCGGTGCCAATATTCCCGATGAAATCACTCCTGAGTTTGTTCGTGCAGAAGTGGCCTCGGGTCGGGCGATCATTCCTGCCAACATCAACCATCCTGAATTGGAACCGATGATCATTGGGCGTAATTTCCGCGTCAAGATCAACACCAACATCGGTAACTCGGCGGTCACGTCGTCCATTGCCGAAGAGGTGGAGAAATTGGTGTGGTCTTGTCGTTGGGGTGGGGATACCTTGATGGATCTCTCCACCGGCAAAAACATTCATGAAACCCGTGAGTGGATTCTGCGTAACTCGCCGGTTCCCATCGGCACCGTACCCATTTACCAAGCGTTGGAGAAGGTCAAAGGCAAGTCGGAAGATCTGACGTGGGAAATTTTCCGTGACACGTTGATCGAGCAGGCGGAGCAGGGGGTGGATTATTTCACCATCCATGCCGGTGTGCGTCTGGCCTATGTGCCGATGACCGCCGAGCGGGTCACGGGCATTGTCTCTCGTGGTGGTTCCATTATGGCCAAGTGGTGTTTGGCGCATCACGAAGAGAGCTTCCTCTACACTCATTTCGAAGAGATCTGCGAGATCATGAAAGCCTATGACGTTGCCTTCTCGTTGGGTGACGGTCTGCGTCCGGGTTGTTTGGCGGATGCCAATGATCGGGCGCAGTTTGCCGAGTTGGAGACTTTGGGCGAGTTGACCAAAATCGCTTGGGAGCATGACGTTCAGGTGATGATTGAAGGCCCTGGTCATGTGCCAATGCAGATGATCAAGGAGAATATGGATAAGGAGCTGACAGATTGTTTTGAAGCGCCTTTCTACACCTTGGGGCCATTGGTGACGGACATTTCTCCCGGTTACGACCATTTCAGTTCTGGCATCGGTGCGGCGCAGATCGGTTGGTACGGTACGGCGATGCTCTGTTATGTGACCCCCAAAGAGCATTTGGGTCTGCCGAACAAGGCGGATGTGCGTGAGGGGATTATCACCTACCGCATCGCGGCACACGCGGCGGATCTGGCCAAAGGTTTCCCTGGGGTGCAGTTGCGCGACAACGCTCTGTCTAAAGCTCGTTTTGAGTTCCGTTGGGAAGATCAGTTTGCTCTGAGCCTCGATCCTGAACGGGCGCAGGAGTTCCATGATGAGACCATGCCGAAGAAGGCGCATAAAGTAGCGCATTTCTGCTCCATGTGTGGGCCGAACTTCTGCTCCATGAAGATCTCGCAAGATGTGCGGGATTACGCGAAAAAGAATGGTTTGAACGACATTGGGGTTGCGGTTGAAGTGGGCATGAAGGAGAAGGCAGCGGAGTTTAAAAAGCAGGGGGCTGAGATTTATAAGGAGGTTTAATCTCTGCTGGCTTTAGAGTGATTTTAATGACCCCTGCTTTTTAGCGGGGGTTTTTGTTTGGATGTTGAAGTAGGGAAATATAGGGGTGATGAAAAAAATATTTCTTGTGGTAGGATACTTGGTCTCTATTTTTGTTTCGTTTTATTATGGTATGAATTACCACTCAACAATTTTTACAAAAGGTGTTGATTTAACCGTAAATTATCCCCTTAATTTTAAAGGTATGTTGCTTTCAGATACGCCTTGGATGAAAAATGCGGCAGGATTTACTTTAGGAGGTCTTGCTGTTTTTTTTCCAAATATTGACGTTCCCGAAGAGGTGGTGCTTGTTTTGAATGGTAATGTTTTTGGAATCAAAAAACATGATATTTCCTTGTATTTTGAGGGAAGTGATGAGTTTTTTCTTTACGAAAATATGACAGTAAGTATTATAATAATTTGTCTTATAGTTATGTGAATGAAGTTGGCGAGCTGATTGGGGAAGCTTTTGACAGTGGTCGTGATGGACAGGTCGATGTGAAGGTCTGCCTTAATGGAGGGAGAAGTTCAGTATGGATAGATGGCATGTGGTATGAGTTAAAAACTATGGGTAATCAGTCTGGTGTTATCAAAGATGGTGTTTGGGTGCCCA
>CAZTQX010000172.1:0-2946 GCA_964615985.1 uncultured Gammaproteobacteria bacterium
CTCTTGCCACTTCCTCTGCTGTAGATAGTTGGGAAACCAGCTATCCCCGACAAATTCAGCCTCAATCAAGGTCAAATAGAGCCGTTTCGCCAATGGCAGCGCCTGTTCGTAGAGGCTCGCACCACCGATTAACATAATCTCCTCGCTGTCTTTGACCAACTCCAGAGCCTCCTGAACAGAGAGGGCTGTTTCGCAGCCTTCCGCTTGGTAAGCGGGGTTACGGCTGATGATAATGTTACGCCGTCCTGGCAGAGGCCGACCGATGGACTCAAAGGTTTTTCGCCCCATCAGAATCGGTTTGCCCAGAGTGGTGCGTTTGAAAAATTGCAGATCCGCTGGCAGATGCCACGGCAGTTGGTTGTTGTTGCCGATCAGACGGTTGCGATCCATTGCCGCAATGATTGAGAGTTTCATACCGCAATGGGTGCCTTGATGGAGGGGTGGGGTTCGTAATCGATTAACTCGAAATCTTCAAATTTAAAATCAAACAAATTATTGATCTCAGGGTTGAGCTTCATTGTTGGCAGTGGTCGCAGGCAGCGATTCATTTGCAATTCGGCCTGATCCAAATGATTGAGATAGAGATGGGCATCACCCAAGGTGTGGACGAAATCCCCCACCTCCAACCCCGTCACCTGCGCCATCATCTGGGTCAATAAGGCGTAGGAGGCGATGTTAAACGGTACCCCCAAAAAGATGTCGGCGCTGCGTTGATAAAGCTGGCAGGAGAGCTTGCCGTCGGCCACATAAAATTGAAACAGCGCGTGACACGGCGGCAGCGCCATCTTCTCCACATCGCTGGGGTTCCAAGCGGTGACCATCAAGCGGCGGGAGTTGGGATTGGTTTTGATTTGTTCGATCACCTCACTGATCTGATCAATGGTCTTGCCATCAGGAGTCGGCCAACTGCGCCATTGATGGCCGTAGACAGGGCCTAGATCACCGTTGTCATCGGCCCATTCATCCCAAATGCGTACCCCGTTTTCTTTCAGATAACGGATGTTGGTATCGCCTTGCAGAAACCAGAGCAGCTCGTGAATGATGGAGCGCAGATGCAGTTTTTTGGTGGTCAGAGCCGGAAAACCGGCTTGTAGGTCAAAGCGCATCTGATAACCAAAGGCCGAGAGGGTGCCGGTGCCGGTGCGGTCGCCTTTTTGGCTGCCGTGAACCATCACATGAGAGATCAGGTCGAGATACTGTTGCATGTTTCTGCCTTAAGTCTTGGAGGTGAGAGGCTGTTTTTTGTAGGCCCAGATCATAAAGCCAATGCCGAGCAGAATCATGGGGAAACTGAGCAGCTGGCCTTTGGTGAGCCAGTCCCAAGCGATGAAACCGAGGTGAGCATCCGGTTGGCGGACAAATTCGATGCCGAAACGATAAATGCCGTAATAAAGCATAAATAGCCCTGAAACTGCCATTGTTGGGCGTGGTTTTTTCGAGTAGAGCCAGATCAGAGTAAAGAAGACAATGCCCTCTAAAAAGGCTTGATAGAGTTGCGAGGGGTGACGCGGTAAGGGGCCGCCGGTGGGAAACACCATCGCCCAAGGTACGTCAGTGACTCGCCCCCACAGTTCGCCGTTGATAAAGTTGGCGATGCGACCAGCCCCTAATCCAATGGGTACTGCTGGAGCAACAAAATCCGCCACCTGAAAAAAGCTCTGGCCAATTTTGCGTCCGTAGAGCCACATGGCGATGATCACTCCGATCAGGCCGCCATGAAAGGCCATGCCCCCTTGCCAGATGCGCAGCAGCATCAGTGGGTCGTTTAAAAACGCCTCGAAATTATAAAACAGCACATAACCGATGCGCCCACCCAGCACCACGCCCAGTGCGCCGTAGAAAATAAAATCTCCCACTCGTTCCTCGTTCCAGATTTTGCTTTGTTTGGCGCGATGTTTCATCAGCCACCAAGCGGCCAGAAAACCGACCAGATACATCAGGCCATACCAGTGAATTTGGAGTGGTCCAAGTGAGAGGGCAACGGGGTCGATATTGGGAAAGGTCAACATAGTGTTTGTTTCGACTTAAAGTAACGTAGGGGATTGGGTCAGGGTGACATGATAACCACTGAACTTGCGAATGTTGAGTACACCGGTATCAAAAATCAGATATTGGCCTTTGATGCCCATTAAGGTGCCTTCGACCGTGGGAGTCTTATCAAAATTGTGAGCTTTGATTTTGGTCGGGTACTCCAATACGGGGTAGTCGATATTGACCACTTCTTCGTTTAAAAGGCTGATCGGGTCGTTCAAGTCGTTGCGCAGTTGTTGCAGTTTTGGTTCCAAAATGTGCAGCAGTTCATCACGGCGTTGAATCAGATTGACCTCGGGGCGTTCGTTTTTAAGCATTTTACGCCAATCGGTTTTATCGGCGATGTGATCTTTAAACAAGACCTCAACCAGACCGGAGTGCAGTCGTTGGTTGACACGCAGAATCGGCAACGCCTGCGAGGCACCCTGATCAATCCAGCGGGTGGGGATCTGAGTTTGGCGGGTGATGCCGACCTTGAGACCGGAGCTGTTGGCCAGATAGACAATGTGGTCTTGTAGACAGAAATCCTCGCCCCATTGTGGTTCACGGCAGCTGCCTTGGGCGTAGTGGCAGCGTTCCGGTCTGACGATGCACAGATCGCAACGAGCGAGGCGTTTCATGCAGGGAAAACAGTGGCCTTGGCTGTAGCTTTTTTTGGTTTTGCGCCCACAAGAGCTGCAATGGATTTGACCGTCGTATTCAAGTTGTAGGCTTTTGCCAATCAGTGGGTTGAGGTCGAGTGCCTGTTCACCGAGGGGCAGTCGGTAACGGACGGGCGATCTGAGATCACTTTGCATTTTTGCCAAATTGCCACGATTCATAGCGATTTTTGTACTTTTAGGGTTGGGAAGCCGATATTACTGTGAATTGGGTTTGGAGGGAAATCATGGTTTTTTGACCTACTTCACGCTTGTA
>CAZTQX010000173.1:0-2886 GCA_964615985.1 uncultured Gammaproteobacteria bacterium
TTTTCGATTATCTTAGCCGCCACGAAATAAATGTTGATACCCCCATTAACAAAATGGCACTCAACGATGATTCCTAAGCGAGCCTTAACAAAAGTCTGCAATCCTGCCCCACATCACAAGATCTTTATCTATAGTTAATAAAGGAACACCATGCATAACGGTACTTCACTTACTCAATTCATCATCGAAGAACAGCGCCACATCGAAGGCGCTACCGGTGATTTCACCTCTTTGCTCAACGACGTGGTCACCGCGTGTAAAGTGATCTCTAACATGGTCAATCAAGGCGACTTGATCGGCGTGTTAGGTTCTGCTGGCAGCGAAAACGTTCAAGGCGAGACTCAGAAGAAGCTCGACATCCTCACCAACGACGTTTTCATTCAATCCAACGAATGGGCTGGTCATTTAGGCGCAATGGCTTCCGAAGAGATGGAGGAGATCTACCTCATTCCCGAAGGCAAACCTCGTGGCAAGTACCTGCTGACTTTCGATCCCTTGGATGGTTCTTCTAACACCGACGTTAACGTCTCCGTTGGCACCATCTTCTCGATTCTGAAAACCAATGAAGAGGGCGATACCCCTAGCGAAAAAGCCTTTTTGCAACCTGGCACGGAGCAAGTCGCCGCCGGTTACGCTCTTTATGGCCCTTCTACCATGATGGTTCTGACCACCGGTAAGGGCGTGAACGGCTTTACTCTGGATCAGAACATCGGTGAGTTCATGTTGACTCACCCAAACATGAGCATTCCCGAAGACACCCGTGAATTTGCCATCAACTCTTCCAACCAACGTCACTGGGAAGCCCCTGTACAACGTTACGTTGACGAAGCACTGTCAGGCAAAACCGGTCCTCGCGGTGAAGATTTCAATATGCGCTGGATCGCCTCAATGGTGGCCGAAGTGCATCGCATCTTGATCCGTGGCGGTGTCTTTTTGTATCCAATGGATGAGAAAATGCGCGCCAATGAAGCCACTGGCAAATTGCGTCTGTTGTACGAAGCCAACCCCATGTCCATGATCATCGAACAAGCGGGCGGCGTTTCCAGCACCGGCCGTGAACGCATTATGGAACTACAACCTGAACGCCTGCACCAACGTGTGCCTGTGATCTTGGGTTCCAAAAACGAAGTGGAACGCATCATCGGCTATCACAACGAAGACTAATTCTCTTCATTGTGCATAAAAAAACGGCTCCGTTAGGGAGCCGTTTTTTGTTACTGTTCCAGCTCATATTTAACACTCAAAAACCGATTTAAACATTATGTCTCAAAAAATTGCTGCCGAAAACGACACCGACGTCGAACTGAAAGAACTCCTCAATGGCCAGACCGGCAAACTCAGCTGGCAGGAGTTGCAACGCCACTTTGCTCGTGGTTCGGTGATCATCGCCACCCCTGAACTGGATCTGATCCAAGTTGGGATCAAAATCATCGAAGATGACAAAGCTCAGATCGAAGCGTGGTTAAACGGCGGTCAGCTCACCCGCGCCACCGACGACCACGCCCGTGACTGGCAAGCGATGCAGCCGCATCCTGAATTTTGGAGCACCGTGGTGGCACCGTGGGTATTGGTGCAAGCGTTTCAAGAGCAGTAGAGACAAAGATCCCGTATAATTCCCCACCCAATCACTCAATAGAATTGCCACCGTTATGACTAAACTTGCCCCGCTGCGCCTTAAAAAACAGGAAGAGAACCGCCTCAAAGCGGGACATCTATGGATTTTCAGCAACGAAGTGGACACCAAACAGACCCCACTCAACGCCTTCAGTGCCGGTGAAGCGGTGGAGATCCAGACCCACAAAGGCCAAGTGATTGGCAGCGGTTACATCAACCCCCATTCGCTGATCTGCGCCCGCTTATTGAGCCGTGACCCCAAACACCCTTGGTCAGCCTCGCTGCTGGTGCATCGTCTTAACGTGGCGCTCTCGCTGCGCGAACTGCGTTACGGAAAACCCTATTACCGTTTGATCTTTGGCGAAGCGGATCTGCTCCCCGGTCTGGTGGTGGATCGCTACGGCGACACCTTAGTCGTACAGCTCACCACCGCAGGCATGGAGCTGATGAAAGCCGATGTCCTGACCGCACTGGAAAAAGTCCTGCACCCCAAAGTGATTTTGCTGCGCAACGACAGCCCCATTCGCAATTACGAACAGCTCCCCAGTTACGTCGAGACCGTCTTAGGTGAAATGCCCGAACTGCTGCACATCGAAGAGAACGGCCTCAGCTTTGAAGTCCCGTTTCAAGATGGCCAAAAAACCGGCTGGTTCTACGATCAACGGGAAAACCGTGCCATGCTTGCGCCCTACGTTAAAGGCAAACGGGTGCTGGATGTCTACAGTTACATGGGCGGTTGGGGAATCACCGCTGCCGCTCTGGGAGCCAGCGAAGTAACCTGTGTGGATACCTCACAGACGGCGCTGGATTATGTCCATCACAACGCCAAGCTCAATGGGGTAGACGACAAAGTAAAAACCCTAAAGGGCGATGCTCCAGAGATCATGAAACAACTGCGCCTAGAACGGGAAAAATTCGATGTGGTGATCATCGACCCACCGGCCTTTATCAAGAAAAAAACCGACTTCCGCCCTGGCATCAAAGGCTATCGAAAAATCAATCAGCAAGCGATGCAGCTGACCGCCAAAGACGGAATCTTGGTCTCTGGCTCCTGTTCGCATCACCTGCCGCGCCAAGTACTGCAAAAGATCATGCAAGAGAGCGCCGTCCATCTGGATCGCAACCTGCAAATTTTAGAGCACGGTTATCAAGGCCCCGATCACCCCATTCATCCGGCCATTCCAGAGACGGAATATTTGAAGGTGATTTACAGCCGTGTTTTGAGTCGGCATTAAGGACATCACTCCTCCAAAACTTCCAACTCTTCACTGA
>CAZTQX010000174.1:0-2852 GCA_964615985.1 uncultured Gammaproteobacteria bacterium
GTCTTGGTTAAACATATTTGGTTCCCTATCAGGCTCATTCGTCTAGTTCTACTCCAGAGCCACCGGCTTCTGTTGGCAGGTCTTTAAATTTGGGCAGACCGTCTTTTATGGTATGCACGCTCTCCTGATAATGAACATGAAATGCAGGTTCAAAACGGAAGTTTTCAATGACCGCTGCGGGTACATCAATTAGCCCCATTGTTGGATGATCGGTGTAGAGGTGGCCGCCACAGGTTTTACACCAGACTCGTTTGCTGACCACGGTTTGATCATCACTCAGTGGGTTTTGATCAAATAGGGCAACGTTATTGGCTCCTTGTGTGATGTGCATGGAGGTCGGCTTCCATAAGGTGAAAGCACTGACTGGGCCTGCGGACCATTGGCGACAAGAGTCACAATGGCAGTAGGCCATGACTTCAGGTTGATCGGTTAGGGTGAATTTCACTGCGCCACAAAAACAGTGGCCTTGGTGTGTTGTTGTTTGGTTCATGATTGCTCTCCTATTGAACGTGAGTAAAAACGGTCGTTATTTAAGAGGTTCCGTCGGTGGTGTAGTAAATAGGCAAGGCGACTGAACTTGATTGTTAACGTGCAGTTGAAAAATATCGGGGCGTGAATAGTGGCCGGTAATGTCCAGAGTTCTTTTGGCAATGGCGACGCTTTCCAGGTTAATTTCGCTGTATAAAATGCCCGACTTTTGATGCATTGGCCCAGCTACGATTTTGCCTCCAGGGGCAACCACAACCGAGTCGCCTGGATTGATCCATTCATCGTCATCTGGGTAGAGGGTTTCCCTTTCGGGGAAGTCGGCGGGAATGTCAGAGCCTCTCATTAGATTGCCACAACCCACCACCCAGCAGCAGCCTTCGCGGGCAATGTGTTGCAGACTGCCAAGCCAGCCTTCACCACTGTCGTAAGTGGGGGCGATATAGATCTCAACGCCTTGCGAGTAAAGGGCGTAGCGTGCCAGTGGCATGTAGTTTTCCCAGCAGAGCAGTGAGCCGATGCGTCCCACGTTGGTTTCGACGACCTTCAAACCCGAAGCGTCACCAAAGCCCCAAACCATCCGTTCTGGATTGGTTGGCATCAATTTACGGTGTCGATTGAGTAGCGAACCGTCATTACCGATGGTGATGATGGTGTTATAGAGGGTGGTTTGGCTGAAGTGGCTGTCTCGCTCTTCAATGCCGCAGACCACGGTGAGTTTGTGTTGGCGAGCGGCATCACGGAGTGGTTTTAGCTGTTCGGATTCGACATTGATGGCGTTATTGGCAAGCCGTTGATGCAGTGTTTCGCTGAGATCCCAGTCATTTCCGGGGCGAAGTCGCCAGATCCAAGTGGGGTAACCAGGTAGAAAGCATTCGGTAAAGACCACCAGATTAGCTCCGTTGGCGGCAGCTTCATGGATGTTGCTGACCGCCAACTCAATGCTCTTTTCTCGGTTTAAAAAGGCGGGTGATTTTTGTACAACAGCCAGCTGAACCATATCCTTCTCCTAATTCTTATGATATAAGAATAGATATAGTACAGTTTGGCTTTAGCTGCTGAACATGCCAACCTCAAATGGACAGTGAATTTCAAGATGCCATCGATTTCTCCTGATCTCTGACATAACCCGCCTCAGTGCAGGGCAAGCGCATATAAAAAATCTGGTTGAAGTTTCAGTCAAAACTGTAAAGAGTAAGAGGCTTTTGAGCATTCAGTCATGGCCACAGACCTCCTCAGCAGTTTTAGCACACTGGAAGATCCTCGTGTCGAGCGTAACAAACGTCACAGCAGTTCCCGCTACCGAGTATCGAAGTTATTCCTCATCAGCAGGATTTATAAGCAGGCACACAAACGCATCCAGTCTACTTAGCCTGCTTCACCCTTCTCTGCACTTCTTTTCCACCCTCAAACCAACCTCTTACTCTCGCATCTGTCCTCGTCTTTTATGACTATGACGTATCCGGTTTCAGGCTGACTTTGGGAGGGTAGAGATAGGAGAGGTACATGTCCTCCCAACTCTCCACCAGAAAATCAGTAAACTTGGCTCTGAGCTGCTCCCAGAAACGGCTGCGGCTTTTGGCTTTCACCACGGCATCTTTAAACAACTGACAGCTTAACCCTTGAATCTGATCGACCAGGAAAGCGAGCAACATCAGATACGCCATGACCGTGGACAAGTGCTTCTTGCCGTGGCCAAAATTGTGTTCAAAATGGTAGCCTTGGTTTTTGAGGGTGTTAAAGGTTTCGTTTTCAATTCGCCAGTGAGCGCGTGCTCCTTTCATAATGGAATAGACGGTGTCTGATGTCAGCTCCAAGTCGGTCACCCAGGTGAAGTGAATGACTTTACCTTTGGGGGTTGTCTCCCAGAATTCGAGAAAATTCACTTCGCAATCAAAGTGGGTCTCGTTGAGAGGAACTCCATTGATGAATTTGAAGCGGTGGTGATGGCCTTTTTTGTCCGTCTGTTCATGCCATTGCAGCGTTGAATTCTCAACCCAATCAAACAAAAAAGTGTGGTCTTTTGGCTGTGCTCCCAGGATAAAACGCATCTCCAGCGACTTGAGGAGCTTGATGTGTGGGCCATTTGAGGCCAGTCCATCTTCAACAACAATCAGCTTTAAATGCGGGTGTTCACGTCGAAGGTGGCTCAACAGACGTTGGGACGCATTTCGTTCACAATCGTTCTTTTTTGCTCCGTCCTGTTTCAATATCGGTTCTGGAGCCAGTGGTAAAACATGCGAATGATCGGGGTGAACTAAGGCGGCTCCCAGCATCTGATGGTAATACGTTTTTGAGCCGTTTCGATGGTTTTTAACGCAACACTGCTCACACCGCACCCGAGAAGAGGAGAAGTAACCCGTACC
>CAZTQX010000175.1:0-2708 GCA_964615985.1 uncultured Gammaproteobacteria bacterium
ACACGTAACAATCAATAAAATAGCGAAAACGGAATAGTATCGCGCCTAATAATGCATCAACGCACCAGCTTGGTGCTATCAAGCAAACAGAGATTTCACCGTACCTAAGAAAACATCGCGCAAAAACGCTTCCGCTTTAAAAAAGCAGGTAACTACTCAGCCCACCGATAACGTGCAACCTATTGATAATAGAAGAGGGCGACCTGCTGGTGGTACAAGCCGATGGCATTTTAGGCAAACAGGTCTGGCAAAAAATCGGCTTTGCCAACCTCTACAGCAAACAACAGATAACCGCCGATCAAGCTGCCAAACCCAAAGGCTTAGAACATTACAAACAAATTGCCTTGGATCTATCGCAGAAAATCATGAATCAAAAGGTCGCTAAAATGACTCATGGCAGTGGCGAGTATCACTTTGCGGCACCTCGAAAACACGCAGGAAAATCCTATACTCAACGCCCAATCAAGTTTATCGAAAAACCCAAAAAGCGCATTGAGATTGCAGAGTGTCCCAAGTGCGGCAAAGACACCTACGAATACCTCTCCGACCAGAGTGCCATTATTGGCATCCCCGTCTATCGAGAAATCGCCGGTAATCGCAAAAACCACCTGTTTGATAGCGGTGACGGGGTGCTTATCTGGGCGCGCTACACCACAAACAAAGGGCTGGGTAACAGCCTCTGGGGCAAACACGATCACTACAATGTCTTTGCCAAAGACAAAAACCACATCCGCCAACTGATCAACCAAGAGGAGAAACAAAAGGCCATCGACGTCATGCTTACCAACTACAGCCAACAAGTTAAAACCGTTTTTGATCAACGCCGCAAAGAGGCCAGCGAGAAAAAAATCGCCAACCAAGAACTGCCCAAACAAGGTCTACAGGACAGTGCTCTGGAAGAAAAAGCACTTGCTGCCGCACAGCGTTGGGCAGACTCTTACCACTGGAAAGAAACCTTGACTCGCGCTTACCTCACCGGCAATGACTGGAGCATTAAACGCAACGTCCTCAGTGGCATTATTACCCGTCGCATCATCGCTGGAGTGGTGGTGATGAAACGCCCCGACGGACTCTGTAGCTTCCACCACGTCACCTTCGGTCAACAGTACGATGGCAGCAATTACGTCAATACTCACATGGTCGGTCTTATACCCGGCCAGTACAAATTGGCGTGTGACAAGACGTAACATCTGCCTCACTCACCGCTGCCAAAAACGCCTGTTCCAGAGTCTCGACCTGATACAGTTCAAGGCAGTGGCTCACCGAACCACAAAAAAGCAATTCACCGTGATGCAAAATCCCCATGCGATCACAGAGCTGCTCCACATCCACCAACAAATGGGAGCTGAACAACACCGTCTGCCCCTCTTGTTTGCACGCCAACAGCGATTCTTTTAAAGCCATTCGTGCCAACGGATCCAAACCACTCATCGGCTCATCCAAAATCAACAGCGATTTTTGGCTCAATAACACCAAAATCAAACCCAACTTCTGCATCGTGCCTTTAGAAAGCGCAGTCACACGCTTGGTTAAAAAACCTTGATCCAGCGCAAAATGCTGCAAAAGCCGCTTTAACCCTTCATTGCACAACGGCTGCTGATAAAGGCCCAACATATAAGTGAGAAAATCACCCACCTGCAAATAGGCTGGAGCAGCAAAACACTCGGGCAGATAGGCCAAGCTGTCTCGCGCTTGTGGCTGCACGCTGTTTAGCCCAGCCAGAGTAACGGAGCCAGAATCGCTGTGCAGCAGATCCAGAATGATCTTGATCAGGGTGGTTTTACCCGCACCATTGAGACCCACCAAAGCGAAAATCTCACCAGGCTGAAGTTGAAGGTTGAGGTTGCGCAGCACCGCTTGATCACCACGAAATTTACTGAGATTTTGAATCTGTAGAGGAAAAGTCATGCAGACCCTTTAGCAGATCTAATGCCGAATAAAGCTCCTAATATTCTGTTACGGGCAAAAAAATAGCCCACTCCCTGTAGGCCATTTTAATCTAGGACAACTGCCCCAACTCCCTGTAAACAAGCAGTGTCCTGTTTAACGCAAAACTCAATAAGCCACCGCACAACAAGGCAGTGGTGCTTCAAAACCTTGTTGCAAAAAGGCATTGGCTCTCACTTTCAAATCGTAACGATAATAACGAGCACTGATACGAGCTTCACCCAAGGCTGCTTTTACCGCCATCAATGGGTTTTCGCTGTAAGCATCGCTGCTGCTAACAACCGTATGGCGCTTGGTGGCGCTGACGGCAGACAAACTCAATGCTTGTGAAACCATCCATAAGAACAGACCCAAAACAACGCTGGTGGCGCTCATGGTGTGAAAGCCCTGAGCCATCACCGCCAAAGACGAAATCCAAACCACCGCTACTGGCGCTGCGGTTTTAATTCCTTGCTGCTGGTAGGCTGCGTATGCGGGAATCAAAGTGTGTTGGATAACGTTTTTCATAATCTACTCCATAAGTGTTCAAGTGCGAAAAACAGTTTGTTGTTGCTGTCTTGCGCTGTTGGATCTATTTAAGCAGATCAAGACAGAAGTGATGGGAACCGCTTCACAAAACCCCACAGAGAGCTTGCCGATCTTTGAACTGCATCGCAAAACCAACTCATTTCAGCCAAAAAACGATAAAAGCTTTAGAACTGAACGATTTTCGATTATCTTAGCCGCCACGAAATAAATGTTGATACCCCCATTAACAAAAT
>CAZTQX010000176.1:0-2663 GCA_964615985.1 uncultured Gammaproteobacteria bacterium
TAGGAAACTCCTCGATTTCTATGCCATGAAAATGTTCTAGGTTAATGGTGGGTTCTATTGTAATTCCTATCGTAACGTCTAGAGATTTTCCCTGTTGCTCACGCAATACAGATAACTCCAAACGACGCAATTCACGGTAGGTGATAATCAAAAAATTACCGCAACCACAAGCCGGATCTAAAAACTGTAAGCCCGTTAATTTTTGTTGAAATTCAGACAGTCTTTTTTTCTTATTTCGCTTTAAACTCTGTATGGTTGAAAATTCATCTTTTAACTCATCGAGAAAAAGTGGATCGATCAGTTTTAAAATATTAGCCTCACTGGTGTAGTGAGCACCCAGTTCCCGTCTCGCACCTTTGTCCATTACCGACTGAAAAAGTGAACCAAAAATAGCAGGGGAGATACTGCCCCAATCAAATAAAGAGCAGTCAAGCAGTGCTTCGCGCATATCCACATCAAAACTTGGAAGGTCAAGCCGTTCTTTGAATAAGTGACCATTGACGTAGGGGAATTCATCAAGTTCTGCTTGTAAATTTTTGTTACGTTTATCATCTGGTTTGTCGAGTACCTGAAAAAGCTTGTGTAGCCATAGTTCCGTGTCAGAACCATCTTCATTCGTGAAATTAAGGATATAATTGTAGAATTGGTGGTGTCCAAAAATCCCTGTGTCTTCTGCAAATAGACAGAATAAGATTCTTACCAGAAAAACTTCTAATTCATGTCCAGCGTAATTGGATTGTTGTAAGGCATCATGCAGATTACCTAATCGTTCTGCCGCTTTTATGTTTAGCTCTTTTTCTTGTATATTTTTTCCATGATTCTCTAAGCCTGACATAAAATCGAACAGATGAATTTTGCCAGCCAAATCTTCGATGGCTATTTCATAGATTGACTCGGTTTTTTCTTTAGATTTTGCTGTTGCTTCTAGATCGTAAAGTCTGAATTTTGCAAAATCAGAAAGGAGTACATAGCGTGGGATGTCAGATTGTCGCTTGATGTTTTGTACATAGTCAAAAGCTTGAGAACCCGCTTTATCCAATGATTTTCCGCGTGATTTATGCTCTACCAGTAAAACACCTTTCCAAAAAAGATCAATATAGCCCTTGCTGTTATCAGAACGTGAAACCGAATATTCGAATGCGGCTACCTCTTTTCGATCAATGCCAAAACAGCGAAAGAAATCATCCCAGAAGGTTTTTGCTTCAGCTTCTTCTCTGCTTTCATCTTTCCATTTTTTGATAAAGGCGATGATGTTTTTTCGGATCGCATTTCGGTGGGATGTTGCTTTGCGGATTGACGTTGATTTTGTGGACATATTCGGTTCTATTTTGGTTGTTGGATAAAAGAGCGGGTTTGGTAAATTCATATCACACAAATATCAGCTACAAACGACAACCACTGCCATTAATTGCTCCACTGGTAACAGGGCCTTGCGCCCAGTCGCCGCTTAATATCGTGCCGACCAGTTTTAAGGCGAAGGTTGTACCATCACTGAGTGAGCCAACCCAACTGTCGATATTGGCAAAATAGTTGGCTGTCAGTGGCAGAGTGCTGTTGTTTGCATAGACATAAACAATGCCGCTGAGTGTATTTTTGGCATCAATGTCCAGAGCATAAAAACCAAGGGCATTACCACTGCTGTCACTGTAAATGGCGCTGTAACGTTGTACCGCCGTGCTGCTGTGACCTTTTCTGGTGGCGCTAAAGGTGCCGTTCACCTTGGTATCGCTGTCGATCCAGTGACCATCAATAAAATTAGCCGTATTAAATTGGCCGTTGTAAGCGGTATTGCTGTTGTCCAGATAGCCTGTGAGTTGTTGGCTGTAATTGAGTGCTTGATCGTTGGCGTGTTGGCCAGAGATCGAGAAGTGTTGCTGGCTTTGGGTGGATATGCTGCCGTGCATTTTGCCGCTGTTGGCATCGACGATAAAGGCAAGGTCGCCCGTTGGGGCTGCTTGGGTTGGGCTGGTGACGCTGAGAGGGTCGGTTTTATAGCTGCCGATAAAAGCGCCGTTGTATTGGCAGCGCAGTGAATTCAAAAGATGGCTTTCTGCATCAATTGCCGTGGGCAGTGCGGCAGATCTGCTATCGAGGCTGGCAATCAGAGCAATGGCATCAACCACTGAGTTTTGGTTCTCAAAGGGGGTGCTGCTGAAGTCGATGGCACTCCAGCCAGCCCCAGTGCTCGCTGAAGTTTGAACGGCAGTTGAAATCTGAATGCCGTTGCTGGCATCACCATCGCTGTCCAACATTAATAAAAAACGACTGATATTGGTAACGGTGTTGGCATCAGAGGAGAGGTCGGTGGGCATAACGCGACCACTGTTGACCGTGCTGCTGCCAAAATTGATGGCTCCTAAGAAAAAATTGACCGCTTGACCGACTTCGTAGCTGAACTTGCCACTCTCATTGGTACTGCCACTTTGTCCTCCAGAACGGTAACTGAGTCCAGAGACTTTGCTATCAATAAAAGTACCCGTGGCGGTTTGGATTGTTTGGCTGTTGCTGCTGCCGGTATCACTACAGGCATTTAAAAACAGGAGGCTGATGGTGAGGGTAATAAGCACTTTTTTCATGAAATTATCCTAAAGTGGCGGTGTTATTTGAAGGGTGATTTTTATGGTTTGAGTAGAACAGAGCTGGCTCAGAGAGGCAAGCGGGGA
>CAZTQX010000177.1:0-2628 GCA_964615985.1 uncultured Gammaproteobacteria bacterium
TCCGCAGCAATGATTTATCAATATTCCGATTTTCTTGAAAGCAGTGAGCAGGAGGTATCTCAATGAAACTATCACGGCGCGATTTTATTAAAGCCAATGCGGTTGCCGCCACGGCAGCTGTCGCAGGGATAACGTTGCCGTGAGTTTCCAGCAAAGTGGAAGCTGCTGCAGAACAAGACACCATTCGCTGGGATAAGGCTCCCTGTCGTTTTTGTGGCACGGGTTGCTCGGTGCTGGTGGGAACTCAAAATGGACGTATTGTGGCCACCCAAGGTGACCCTGATGCACCGGTGAACCGTGGTTTAAACTGCATCAAAGGCTATTTTTTATCGAAAATCATCTACGGTAAAGATCGCCTTCAAACCCCTCTATTGCGCATGACCGATGGCAAGTACGATAAAAATGGGGATTTTACTCCGATCAGTTGGAATGAAGCGTTCGATATTATGGCGGAGAAATGGAAGGCCGCTTTAAAACATGATATGGAGAGCAATAAGGGCTTGCCTGCTGATAAACAGACCTCCAGTGTTGGTATGTTTGGTTCTGGGCAGTGGACAGTTTTTGAAGGTTATGCTGCATCAAAATTGTATAAAGCCGGTTTTCGCTCTAACCACATCGACCCTAATGCACGTCATTGCATGGCTTCTGCTGTTGCGGGTTTTATCCGTACGTTTGGTGCTGATGAACCAATGGGTTGTTACGATGACTTGGAAAATGCCGATGCCTTTGTTTTATGGGGATCGAATATGTCGGAAATGCACCCCATTCTTTGGTCACGTTTGACCGACCGGCGTCTGACCCATTCGCACGTTCGAGTGCATGTGCTTTCTACCTACGAGCATCGCTGTTTTGATTTGGCAGACAACGGCATGGTGTTTACGCCGCAAACTGATCTGGCTATTCTGAATTTTATTGCCCATTACATTATTTCCAATGGACTTGTTAATCACTCTTTTCTGAAAAAACACGTTAATATTCGCAAGGGTAATGCAGATATTGGTTACGGCCTACGACCTACAGATCCTTTGCAAAAAGCGGCCAGTAATGCCAATAAAGCCGGTGGTTCACAGCCGATGAGCTTTAAGGATTTTTCCAAATTTGTTTCGGATTACACCGTGGAAAAGGTTGCTAAACTTTCGGGTGTGCCAGAAGAGAAGTTGATTAAATTAGCCAAAGTGTATGCCGATCCAAAAACGAAAGTCACTTCTTACTGGACGATGGGGTTTAATCAGCATACTCGTGGTACTTGGGCAAACAATTTAATTTATAACGTGCATCTATTAGTGGGTAAAATATCGGAGCCAGGTAATGGCCCCTTTTCATTAACCGGTCAGCCTTCTGCGTGCGGTACCGCACGCGAAGTAGGGACATTTGCCCATCGTTTACCGGCAGATCTGGTGGTGAAGAAAAAATCGCATCGCGACTTTGCTGAAAAAACCTGGAAGTTGCCAGAAGGCACCATTCCAGCCAGAGTCGGGTATCACGCTGTGTTGCAAAATCGAATGTTACGTGATGGCAAGCTGAACGCTTATTGGGTTATGTGCAATAACAACATGCAGGCTGCGGCCAATATGGAGGGTGAGACTTACCCTGGTTACCGTAATCCAAAAAACTTTATTGTGGTTTCTGATCCATACCCCACCATCACGGCTCAAGCTGCCGATCTGATTCTTCCTACCGCTATGTGGACAGAAAAAGAGGGCGCTTACGGTAACGCAGAGCGTCGCACGCAGTTTTGGCGCCAGCAGGTTGTGGCTCCTGGTAATGCAAAATCCGATCTTTGGCAATTGGTTGAGTTTTCCAAACGCTTTAAAACTGAAGAGGTTTGGCCGGAAGAATTGTTGGCAAAAAATCCGGAATATCGAGGTAAAACTCTTTATGAGGTGCTGTACAAAAACGGTCAAGTAAACCGCTACCCTGCTCAAACGGTGATGGACAGTGACGGTCATGCCTACGATAACGACGAGATGGATGACTTTGGTTTTTATCTGCAAAAAGGGCTGTATGAAGAGTAACGCCTGTTTGGTTTGAACGGCCCGAAAAAGGGGCATGAGTTGGCTGAGTTCGATGCCTATCATAAAACAAGGGGTTTGCGTTGGCCTGTGGTTAACGGTAAGGAGACTCTGTGGCGTTACCGTGAAGGTTATGATCCACATGTGAAAAAAGGGGCGGGCATCGAGTTTTATGGCAAACCGGATGGTAAAGCAGTGATCTATGCTTTGCCCTATGAGCCTGCTGCCGAGTCTCCTGATGAGGAATTTGATCTTTGGTTGTGTACTGGTCGGGTGCTGGAACATTGGCACTCCGGTACTATGACTCGACGTGTACCGGAACTTTATCGTGCTTTTCCCGATGCGGTTATTTTTATGCATCCTGATGATGCCAGCAAACGTGGTTTGCGGCGGGGTATGGGAGCTAAAATTTCCAGTCGTCGCGGTGAAATGTTTGCTCGCATTGAAACCCGAGGTCGTAACCGTCCGCCAAAAGGTTTGGTCTTTGTGCCTTGGTTTGATGCCAGTCGTCTAATCAATAAGTTGACATTGGATGCCACCTGCCCAATTTCAAAACAGACGGATTATAAAAAGTGCGCAGTAAAGATCGGTCGGGCGTAAGAGCAGAGCGTCATAA
>CAZTQX010000178.1:0-2504 GCA_964615985.1 uncultured Gammaproteobacteria bacterium
TTATATCTTTTATTATCAATAGGTTGCACGTTATCGGTGGGCTGAGTAGTTACGAAATTGTTTAAACAGCGTTGAATTCAGCAGCCGCTTACGCGGCTTTACCGTCATCTGCGTTTGCTTCTGCTTCAAGTGCGTCAAGTTCTGTTTCTTGCTCACTACCCTTCATCACCAGTGCGTCGCTCACCAGTTGGTGAACACTGACAATTTGATCCATCTGGAAGCCGTAGTAGGGCAGCATTTTGCTGAACTGACTTTTACAGATGGCGCAAATAGCGGCCATGTGAGTTACTTTTTTCTCTTCGGTTACCTCTTTCAAGGCTTCCATCCGAGGTAGAGCGCCTTTAACCCGTAATTCGACCAGGTCATCGGTCAGTAGGCCACCACCACCACCGCAACAGAAGGTGTTCTGATGGGTGGTACTGGGATCCATGTCGTAATAGTTGTTGCAAGCGGCTTTGATCACATCCCGTGGGAAGGTGAATTGGCCGCCAGGTTTATCACCCATGCGACTGGCACGTGCCACGTTGCAGGAATCATGGAAGGTCAAGGTCATGTGATCGTTGACCGCCGGATTCATGCGCAGTTTGCCTTCTTGCAGCAGCCCGTGGGTTACTTCAAGAATGTGTTGTGGAACGGGGTAACGTTGATCTAAGAAATCAAACGGCCCTGCTAAGGTGTTGAGGAAGCTGTAACCAACGCGCCAAGCGTGGCCACACTCACCGAAGACGATGCGTTTCACACCCAAGTCTTGAGCGGCTTTACGAATGCGCAGCGAAATCTTGCGCATGTTGTCGTAGCTGCCAATGAACATGCCGAAGTTGGCACCTTCCGAAGCGTAGGAGCTGATTGTCCAGCTGATGCCCGCTTCGTGGAACACTTTGGCGTAACCCATCAAGCCGTCAACATGTGGTTCAGCAAAAAAATCAGCCGAAGGGGTGACCAACAAGACGTCAGCACCTTTTTGATCCAGCGGCAGTTTGACTGCCACACCTGTTTCGTCTTCGATATCCTCTTCCAGACCTTCCAGCGTATCCGCCAGAGCCGGTTCGGGCAGACCGAGGTTGTTGCCGATTTTGTAAACCTTGGCAATGATCTCGTTGCAGTATTTTTGTCCCACACCGATGTGGTTCATCACCTCACGAGCAGCCATCGAGACCTCGGCGGTATCAATGCCGTAGGGGCAGAAAACCGAGCAACGACGACACTGAGAGCATTGATGGAAGTAGCTGTACCAATCGTCCAGCACTTCTTTGGTTAGATCTTTTGCACCGACCAGTTTGGGTAAATATTTTCCCGCCAAGGTGTAGTAACGACGATAGACGCTGCGGAACAGATCTTGACGTGCCACTGGCATGTTTTTTGGATCGTTGGTGCCGAGGTAGTAGTGACACTTGTCAGTACAGGCTCCGCACTTTACGCAGGAGTCGAGATAGACTCGCAAACCGCGATATTTGCTGGTCAGCTCACCCATTTTTACAATGGCTTTTTCTTGCCAGTTGTCCACCAATTCATCAGGGAAGCCCAGCGGCTCCTGAAAAGGCACGCGTGAGATAAACGGTTTGCTGTGCGCCATCGTTCCCTCTTGCAGCTTGGGAATGATGGGGTACTCTCTAAATTCAGGTGTTTCGAAATTGGCCACGTGTTGCTCCTAGTCGTTTATGAGGCTCTGCGGTGAAGGCGCTTAGCGCTTTTCACCGGCTTCAAGTTCGGCTGCCCAAGGTGCCAGATGACGTTTTTCACGTGGATTGTCCACCTGATTCCGGCTGGGGCTAAAGAACACGCCAGGAGCGTGCAGCAACTTGCTGAAAGGAAAGATAATTGCCAACAGCGCCACTAAGGAGAGATGCACAATCAGAGGCACGTCTGCTGGCAGAGGGTGACTGAAGTCAAACGACATCAGCCCCATGAAAAACAGTTTGACCGCCACGATGTCGGTGTGGGAGACGAATTTCATCATCACGCCACTGATGCCGATGCCGATTAACAAAGCCAGCATCAGGTGATCAGAAGGAGCCGAGATGTAACGCACTCGATCCACCAAGAAGCGACGCGCCCAGAGGCCACCGAGACCGATGAGCATAGCAAAAGCCGCGTACTTACCAAACGGTTGCAGTATTTCAACCAGTGGCCAAACAGGATCGGTGAAGTAACGTAGGTGACGCACAACAATCAGTGCCAGTGCCACATGGAATAACCAGCCAAACAGCCAGATCCATTTGTTGGCTTTAAACAGGCTTTCAAACAGAGTGACTTCGCGCAACATGCGCAGCACCACACCGCCACGGGTCACCGGAGCAGGGGTGGTCGGAATTTTTAATGGCGCAGGAGTGGAAGCATATTGGTAGATCTTGTTACCCACACCCACGAAAAAAATAAGCCCGGCGGCGTAGAACAAAATTGTGAACAAGACAGACAGAAGCATGCTCCTGAACTCCTCAGGTATAAAATTTTAAGTAACTACTCAGCCCACCGATAACGTGCAACCTATTGATAATAAAAGATAT
>CAZTQX010000179.1:0-2477 GCA_964615985.1 uncultured Gammaproteobacteria bacterium
TATCTCATGATGCCGCCAGATCCGTAAACTGGAATATCGCCTTCATTTAAGCCTTTCCAGTCTTTTCCATGTTTTATTTTTGCGACCTGATCTAAAGCCTTCCATTCAACCTCAACCCCATCCAGCAGCTTTTCCATATTGCTCATGCCTACAGCTCCTCGGTCTTAAATTCGCTATAGCCTTCGTAGTAATAACTCACATCAATGCCCTTCATAAACAAAGCGCGGTCGTTAATTTGGTCGGTTAAGGCGTGTTTCAGCAGCGCTTTAATTTCAATATCTTTTACCACACTGCGCTGCATGGCCGAGAGGTATTCGTTTTTATCCACTAAGTTCCAATCCACCACTTGTTGAATTTCTTTTTTAAGCATCAGATCCAACCAAATTCGCGTGGCGCGGCCATTACCTTCACGGAAGGGGTGGGCGATGTTCATCTCTACGTATTTTTCGACAATGGCATCCAACGTGCCTTGGGGCATGGTATCAATGTGTTTAAGTGAGGCTTCAAGATACATCAGTGGCGCAAAACGAAAGTTTCCTTTGGCGATATTCATGTCGCGTATTTTGCCTGCAAATTCATAAATATCGGTAAACAAATAAGTGTGAATAAAGCTAAGCCCCGTGAATGTACCCACTTCTACCTTGGCAATATCGCCCGAATCAAACAACTGCTTGGCTTTTTGTTTGCTGATTTTTTCTTCGGCCTTGGCCAGCTCTATTTGATCGGTGATGTTCAGTTTGTTGTCTAAAATCATAGCTTGGCCCCCTCTATTTCCAACACGATGGCGTCGATTTCTATGCGTAGCCCATCAATTTTAGCAACGGTGGTTTTCAGCTCTGCATTGAGTTGGGTAATATCAATCACTTCGCGGGTGTCTTTGGCTTCGACATAACTGCTGACCGACAGGTTGTAATCGTTGGCGGCGACTTGTTCAATGGCTACCGATTTGGCGAAGTGTTCCACATTGGCTTTGCTATCGAACACCTGCATGATCTGTTCGATGTGGTCATGGCTAAGTGTGTTGGTATTGGTCTCTTTCTTAAACAGACCGCTGGCATCAATAAACTGCGTGGTGGTGTCGGTTTTGTGTTTGGAGAGCACCAGAATGGTCACCGCGATGGTGGTGCCAAAAAACAGATTGGGCGCGAGTGAAATCACCGTTTCGACGTAGTTGTTATCAATAAGGTACTTGCGGATTTTCTGCTCAGCACCGCCTCGGTAAAAAATACCGGGGAAGCAGACTATCGCCGCACGGCCTTTGCTGGAAAGGTAACTGAGTGCGTGCAGCACAAAGGCAAAGTCGGCTTTGGATTTGGGCGCGAGCACACCGGCGGGGGCAAAGCGGTCATCGTTAATCAGGGTGGGGTCGTCACTGCCTATCCACTTCACCGAATACGGCGGGTTGGAGACGATGGCATCAAAAGGTTTGTCATCCAGAAAGTGCGGGTCGATTAAGGTATTGCCCAGCTGCACATTGAACTTGTCGTAGTTGATGTTGTGCAAGAACATGTTCATACGCGCCAGGTTGTAGGTGGTGTGGTTGATTTCCTGACCGAAGAAGCCCTCTTCAATAATATGCGCGTCGAAGTGCTTTTTGGCTTGCAGCAGCAGCGAGCCAGAACCGCAAGCCGGGTCATAAATTTTATTAACACTGGTTTGCTTGTGCATGGCCAGCTGGGCTATCAACTTGGAGACGTGTTGCGGGGTGAAAAACTCGCCACCGGATTTACCGGCATTGGCGGCGTAGTTGGAGATAAGGAATTCGTAAGCATCGCCGAACAGGTCAATCTGAGCGGCATCACTCTTTTCATAAAAATCATGGCCAAAATCCAAACCTGCCACACCTTTCAGTACCGCCGCTAAACGCAGGTTTTTGTCTTTAACGGTATTACCGAGTCGGTTACTGGTGGTATCGAAATCCGCAAACAGACCTTTGATGTCGCTTTCTGAAGGGTAGCCACTGGCCGAGGCTTCGATAGCGGAAAAATTCGCGGCCAAATCGGTGTTCAGGCTTTCATTGTTGTTGGCGTTTTTAGCCACATTGGCAAACAGCTGGCTGGGGTAGATGAAGTAACCCTTAGTTTTAATGGCATCGTCTTTGATGTCTGGCGTGATCACCTCATCGCTAAGCTCAGCGTAATGAATACTCTCGTCATCGGCCTCAATATAGAGCGCAAAGTTTTCGCTGATGAAGCGGTAAAACAGAGTGCCGAGGACGTATTGTTTGAAATCCCAGCCGTCTACTGAGCCGCGCACATCGTTGGCAATAGCCCAGATCTGGCGTTGCAGGGCGGCGCGTTGTTGGTTGCTTGTCATGCTTTAGTTCCTGTTGCTTTTCTTGGTATTAGTCGTTTACTGGAAGCTGCCGCTTCGAAGGATCTGAAAGATGCCGGACATTGCACTCTGGCCGCTGGGCATTCACAATGAACTGCTCCAAACATCAACGTTAACAAAAAATTTCACAATTTACTTTTTCA
>CAZTQX010000180.1:0-2449 GCA_964615985.1 uncultured Gammaproteobacteria bacterium
TCATCCAAATATTATCATTTAAAATCAATTACTTGTATGGCTGAGTAGTTACCAAATGATTAAGACTTCTTAATCATAAAGATAAATTTACCCGCCTCTTCACCCGAAGAGAGCAAATCGTTACCGGTTTGTTTTGAAAACGCTTCAAAATCTTTCACAGAACCTGGATCGGTCGCAACAATGCGCAGTATTTGACCGGTGGTCAACGTATTCAACGCTTTCTTAGCACGCAAAATCGGCAGAGGACAGTTCAGTCCAGAAGCATCCAATTCTTGATCAAAATCAGCCATAATATTCATTCCCATTTATTTGTTATTACAAGCTTAGCTTGTATTTCATACCCAAAAAAAGCCCGACATTTATAAGCGAATCGTTACCGAAACGCAAGTAGACTCAGTTTCGCCTAGGGATAACCCTAAGCCGCAACGGGTAGGCCACTTCGCACCCAAGCGATAATGCCACCACGTAAATTATGTACATTGTGATTACCGTGATCCATCGTAAACGCACAGGCCTGTGCAGAACGTGCGCCCGTACGACAATAAAACACCGTAATAACCTCATCATCTTTAAACTGATCAATCTGCAAAGGCAACAAGTGTAAAGGTAACTTTTCGGCATCAGGAAGCATACCCTGAGCCATTTCAGCAGGACTGCGAACATCCACCAAACGCACCTGCTTACCGCTTTTCAGCCAAGCATCCAGCCCGTTTGCATCAATTTCACTGATATTCAAAAAAACCTCCCCCTGTTGTAACAGGCAATCAAAAAGTTAATCAGCATATTATTATATTCTATCCGGGTTAGGTCAACTCTTTTATTCCATCCCCCTCAATAAGGAACTTCAGGTAAACTGCTCAAGTCAGACACCCACTTTATCTGCTACGGAAGAATCATCCCCGCCGTGATCAAATTGCACTGTCTATTATTGAGCGCTCTCTGTTTTATCAGCCCCAGCATTAATGCTACGCCGGATAACCTACAACTACCGGAAATGGGTGATCCCGTTGATCAAACCCTCTCGCCACACCAAGAGCAACTGCTCGGTGACGCTTTTATGAGTCAGATCCGCGCTAACAACGCCCTTATTGATGATCCTGAACTCAACTACTACCTACAAAATCTCGGCAATCGACTTCTGACCGCCAGCGAGAAAAAAGGCAAACCCTTCACCTTCTTTATGGTCAAAGCCTCCGCCATCAACGCCTTTGCCGCACCCGGGGGTTACATTGGCATTCACAGCGGTTTAATGACCGAAACTCATAATGAAGCCCAACTGGCCGCCGTATTAGCGCATGAGATCGTTCATGTTCAACAGCGTCACATCGCCCGCGCACAAGCCGAAGCCTACAAGTCCAGCCTCACCACCGCCGCCGCTTTTCTCGCTGCCGTGGTACTCGGCAGCCAAGGCCACGCTCAGGAAAGTCAAGCGGCACTCTACGGTGGCCTCGCAGCCAGCCAGCAATTGGCAATCAACTTTACCCGAGCCAACGAACACGAAGCCGACCGTCTCGGCATTCATATTTTGGCAAAAAGCGGCTTTAACCCAAAATCAATGGCGGAATTTTTCACCCTTTTACGCCAGAAAAACGACCTCAGCAGCGACGAATTGCCCGAGTATCTGCGCACCCACCCGCTCAACAACACCCGCATTGCCGAGGCCAAAAACCGCGCCGCAGATTACAACAGCGCACACGTCCGCAAAGACAGCCTTGAGTTCCAACTGATGCGCATGCGGCTGAGAGTCAAAACCAGTGAAGACCTACCTACCCTAGTCTCCACCACTGGCCAAATGGCGCTCTCTACCCCAGCGTCCCTCAATCAAGATGTCTGGAACTACGGCAATGCCCTCGCCCTGGCTCAACTGGACAAAGCAGAGGACGGGCTGCGTTATCTGCAACCGCTGCTTAAAAAAGCCCCAGAAAACATCCACTATCTGCTCGCCAGCGCCCAACTTGCCTCGGCCAGCAATCAAACCCAACTGGCAGAACAGCAATTTTCCCAACTGTTTGCGTTCTATCCCAACCACCACCCTGCCGTGATTGCCTACGCACGTCATTTGGAGCAAAAACAACAACCCAAAGCGGTGGTAGAACTGTTACGTCGTCACCTCAGAGAGAGCTATCAATACACATCACAAGCCTACACAATGTTGGCACAGAACGAAAAAAAACTGGGTCGTGATGTGGCCAGTAGAGAAGCATTGGCAGAATACTACGTCTACCAAGGCCAGCTAAAACAAGCCATAAAACAGCTAAAATGGGCCAGCAAAGAGTTGCAAAAAAATGACCCCAACAATCTCAGAATCCTCGTTAAAATAGACACTCTAGAGGCAAAACAGGCCGAACTGGAAGAAGAATAAGAACAAAAGAAACAGAAACCAAAGGGGAATGACCAGGGCAATCGGGCTTAAATAATCCCTAGAATCTTAAGTAGGTATTTATTATCC
>CAZTQX010000181.1:0-2415 GCA_964615985.1 uncultured Gammaproteobacteria bacterium
CTAGAGGCCTAGGACACCGCCCTTTCACGGCGGTAACAGGGGTTCGAATCCCCTTGGGGACGCCATACATATTTTATAATTCTTTGGGTTATAAAAACCAAAAGCCTCATGTTGCTAAACAACATGGGGCTTTTTTTATTGGGCTGATTTTCTTAAAAGATGAGAGAAGCTCTCATCCTCACTGCTGCCGCAAACCGCCCTCAGACAACAGCATGGTCTTCTCCATCCGCGCCGCCAAGGTCAGGTTATGCGTCACCACCACAAAACTGGTGTGGTACTCACGGTTGAGATCCAAAAACATCGCCATCACCTGTTCCGCCGTGTGCTCATCGAGATTGCCGGTCGGCTCATCGGCCAAAATGCAGCGCGGTTTGGTCACCAAGGCTCTGGCAATGGCCGCCCGCTGACGCTCACCGCCCGACAACTCTCCTGGTTTGTGCTGCAAACGGTGCGACAAACCCACTTCATCCAGCAACGGTTTGGCCTGCTTCTGCGCCTCTTTCATGCTCAGGCCACGAATCAGCAGCGGCATCGCCACGTTCTCCAACGCGGTGAACTCCGGCAACAGATGATGAAATTGATAGACAAACCCCATCTCTTGGTTACGCAGCTTGCCCCGCGCAGCAGGCGAGAGACGCGCCATATTCTGCCCACCGACCCAAACCTCGCCAGCGCTGGGGGTATCCAAGCCCCCCATCAAATGCAGCAGCGTACTTTTGCCACTGCCCGACGTGCCGACGATGGCGATCTGCTCCCCTGCCTGCACCTCAAAGTCGATGTTCTGCAACACCGTCACATCGTCCATGCCGCGCTGGACAAATTTCTTCTGTAACTGGCGACACTCCACCACCGGCACCTTAATCTTATTCATAACGCAGTGCCTCCGCCGGATCGACTCGCGACGCTTGCCAAGCGGGATAAATAGTAGCCAACAAGGTCATGCTAAAGGAGAGCAGAGCAATGTTGCTGACATCCCCCCAGTGCAGATCCGAGGGCAAATCACTGATGTAATAAACCTCTGGCGAGAGAAATTGAACCCCAAAAAAACTCTCCAACATCGGCACCAGAGTACCAATATTCAACGACAGCGCCACACCACCAGCAACGCCCAAAAAGGTGCCGATCAAACCAATCAGCGTCCCCTGCACCAAAAACACCAGCAAGGTGCTGGCGGGAGTCAGACCCAAAGTGCGTAAAATAGCGATGTCCGCCTGTTTATCCGTCACCACCATCACCAAGGTCGAGACGATGTTAAAAGCCGCCACCGCCACGATCAACGCCAAGATCACAAACATCACCGTTTTTTCGGTCTTCACGGCGCGGAAGAAATTCTGATTTTTCTGTGTCCAGTCGGTGATCCAGTACTGGAATCCCAACTGCTCTTTGAGCCGTTTGATCACCTGCGGCGCTTGAAACAGATCCTGCAACCGCAACCGCACCCCCGTCACCTCACCCTCTTTCATGCGCAGCAGCTTCGCCGCATCGTCGATGTGAATCAACGCACTGGAACGGTCGTATTCGTACATCCCCACCTGAAAAATGCCCACCACGGAAAAACGCTTCAAACGCGGCAACACCCCCATCGGCGTGACGTTGGCTTGCGGGGTCACCATCGTCACCTTGTCGCCCACCGCAACACCGAGAAAACGCGCCAGATCGTAACCGAGCACAATGCCAAATTTGCCTGCCACCAGATCATCCAGAGCACCCTCTTTCATCTTCACCGCCACTTCGGAGACCTTCGGCTCATGGCTCGGCAACACGCCGCGAATCACCGCGCCGCTGACCTGCTGGCCTTTAACCATCATCACCTGACCTTCGATGTAGGGCGCGGCACCCACCACTTCGGGAGTCTCATAGGCCTGCTTTTCAGCCGTTTGCCAATCCGTAAGATGTCCCGTATTGGCGGAGATGCTGGCGTGGGCGGCCATGCCGAGGATGCGTTCGCGCAGTTCCTTCTCAAAGCCGTTCATCACCGACAAAACGGTGATCAAGGCCAACACCCCGAGGGCAATGCCCATCATCGAGGTTAAGGAGATGAAAGAGATAAAGTGGTTACGCCGTTTAGCACGGGTGTAACGCAGACCGATAAAGAGGGGGAGAGGTAATGACATGCGGCGGATTAAAGCACAAAGTACACTTTAAGTCTAAGCGTCATCAACATCATTTTTAGCCCAAAAATCACCATGAACAGGCTGACCTGTCTTACTCGAGTTGTGCAAAAACATCCTTCACCGGTTGCAACAGCTCTAAACTCGGCTCTTCATTTAACCGTTCACAACACTCTAAATAACCTCGCACCAGTTCAGAAATCAGTTGATCAAACGCCTGAGGTAACTGGCAAAAAAGAGGAGTCAGTAACTCCAATACTTCGGACAGTTTTTAGGCAGCGATAGCCCCATACAGGCTCACCTC
>CAZTQX010000182.1:0-2411 GCA_964615985.1 uncultured Gammaproteobacteria bacterium
GCAACTGGCGGTGGTTTCATTGGACGGTTAAAATGACCGCCATTGAACGGAATTTTAACTTTAAATTTGAAGGTAAAGACGATGAAAATGGTTGATTGTGTGGTTCTGAAACAGAAAGCAGAAGCGTTAGACAGTGTGCCTCACTCGGGTGAGTTGGGTGTGCGTATTTTTGAGAACGTTTCTAAAGAGGGTTGGCAGAAGTGGTTGGAGCGTCTGACCATGATTATCAATGAAAACGGTCTGAGCACCGCCGATCCGCGCAGCGTTGGGGTGATTGAAGAGCACATGTTGGGCTTCTTTTTTGGTGAAGGCGATCAGGGGCAGACTCCCGATGGCTTCCAAGCGCCTGGGGCGAAAAAGTAGCAACAAAGAAAGCCAGCGCGTCAAGCAGTTGATGTGTTTCTAGCTTCGCGCGTTCTTGGCTTTATGTCTCTTTTTTGTTGGAGACTTTAATGGCTTTTCTTTTTAGGCAGACCGCGTTGGGTCTGTTGTCTGGTGTGTTTAGCGGTGGGCTAATGGCAGCAGATGTTCATCAGTTTGAATTCAGTTGGCAAGATAAATACATTACCCAAGGGCGTAATAACTTACCCGACTCCAGCCTCTCTTCCTTAGCGTATGAGCAGACCTTTTCTGACGCTCTCAGCGGTGGTTTTTGGTACGCTTTCTCACCATCACAGGATTATAACGAGCTGCATTTAGGCTTGAATTACCATTTTGAGAGCAGCTTGGGTGTCTTTGATTTGGGTTACGAGCGGCTGATTTTTGATCAGCAATCGTACGATAATGAGCTGGCTTTCTCATGGCATTACGATGCGATTGTGGTACCTGCAATGGATGTTGTCTATTCCACTGAGGCGCGAGGCAGTTTTGTCACGCTCTCTTTGGGCAGCGAATTTCAATTTGACCGTTTTCCGCTGAGTTTAAGCCCTTATATTGCGGAGGGATTTGATTTTGGTTATGTCTCTTCTTTGAGGTATGGCAGTAATCACCTTCAACTCGGGCTGGAGGCGAGTTATTACATGACTCCCTTCTGGCAGCTGCATGGGGCTGTGGAACATGGCATTGTGCATTCAAATTTAAGAGCGCAGGGTGAACGGGATGAAACCTGGATTACCTTGGGCGTTCAGACCTCTTTTTAGGAAAATTAATTATGCAATTAAATAAAATCCCCGCCACCGTAGTGACGGGCTTTCTGGGCAGTGGCAAAACCACTCTGTTATCGCAGATGTTGAAACAGGCCAACGGCAAACGCATTGCGGTGATCGTTAATGAGTTTGGCGAGCTGGACATTGATGCGGATCTGTTGCGCAACTGTCCGTTGGAGTGTGATGACGAGAGTGACGCGGCCACAGCAAAAAATGGCATCTATGAGTTAGCCAATGGCTGCATCTGCTGCACCGTGGAGGAGGAGTTTTTGCCGGTGATGCAGGAGTTGGTGCGTCGTCGTGATGAGATTGACCATATTTTGATTGAGACCAGCGGCTTGGCGTTGCCTAAGCCCTTGGTGCAGGCGTTTAACTGGCCGGAGATCAAACAGCACTGCACGGTGGATGCGGTGATCACGGTGGTGGATGGGCCGGCGGTGGCAGCGGGGCGGTTTGCCGATGATGTGGAGCGAATTGAGCAGCAGCGCCGTGCCGATGACAGTTTGAATCACGATCCTGACCTTAAAGAGCTGTTGGACGATCAGCTCAGTGCGGCGGATTTGGTCATCGTCAGTAAAAACGATCTGCTGAATGAGGCTCAGCGTCAGCAGGTGGAAAAAACCGTGCTGGCGAAGGTCTCTGATTCGGTCAAAATCAGTTACATCAACCACGGCCAAGCGTCTCTTGACGTGGTGATGGGCATCAATGCCGCTGCCGAGGAGCAGATTGAGGCGCTGCATACGCATCACGATCATCATCACTCTCACGGTGAACATCACGAACACGCACATGAGCGGTTTGATTCTCATGTGATGACCTTGGGAGTGGTGGACGGTGAAAAATTGCAGGCGGTGATCAAACAACTGTTGATTGATGAGCAGCTTTATCGAGTGAAGGGCTTTGTGGCGTTGGAAAATAAACCGATGCGGCAGGTGTTGCAGGTGGTTGGGGAGCGTTTAGAGGTGCATTTTGATCGTCTCTGGCAGGATGAAACGCCGCAGACAAGGTTGGTGTTTATTGGTAAATCGTTGCAGCAAGAGAGGTTGTTGAATGCGTTGCAACAGGCGGAAATCTAGCCGAGATTGCCTCGGCTAGTGTTTGATTGACGGCGGGGTTTTACTCCGCTTTGTCCTCTTTATCCGTTGTTTTAGACGGGGCTTCTGAGTCTGAGTTGGTTTTGGCCGGTTCAGCTTTGTAGATTCCCGCTTTCACTTTGGTAATCTTCTCAGCTTTCTCAGCTTTCTCAGCTTTCTCAGCTTTCTCAGC
>CAZTQX010000183.1:0-2400 GCA_964615985.1 uncultured Gammaproteobacteria bacterium
CCACATACCCACTCTCAATATTCCGCTGAAAATCCTCCGGCAACCTCTCCCACAACAACAGATCAACGGAAAAAGGAAGATCACTCTCGACAAACGCCTCCCTGCCCTCCTCGATTTCATCAAACGAAGCAGCAAACACCACCAAATCAAGATCAGAAAACCGACCTGCTCTGCCCTGAACTCTTGAGCCATACGCCCAGACTGTTTTACCCGAAAGATGCTTAGCAATAATCGCCTTAACCTGCTGCAACTCATCCGGCGTTAAATCAATCGCCAACGGTTTCGCTACCACTTCTCACCCGCCATCAACTCATAAAGCACAATCGCATCGGCAATAAAGTGGGGAATCACAGCAAAGGTCTCCTCGGCCTTGCTCGAAGAGTAATCATGAGCGGTATTAATGCGTTTTTGATTGTAATTATTCCAAACATCAAACGCCTCAATCACCCCATTTTCTGCCGCAATTCTAAAAATCGGTTTGGGGCTGTTGGGGATCTCCAACAAACCGGTGACTTCCTAAGAACCCAAAATCCCCACACCACGAGACAACTTTGGCAGATCCCCCTCCAAACCCATCGCATGACGCATCAGCTCCGACTTCAACGGCGACAGACGATTCACCAACGACAGTCCCACATTCCGCAACTGACGCAACGGCTCCTGCTCACTGCCAAACAGCCAATGAAAGCCGTCCATCGAGTGCATCATGATGCTGTTATTGCCCCGCCGCCAACGCTCGTAACCGCGCAGCACCCGCAGCGAACCGATGCCGTGTTTTGCCTCCAGCAAGATCTCCGTCAACGCCGCCACATCCAACAGACCGATGTTCACCCCCTGCCCCGCCAGCGGATGAATGGTGTGCGCCGCATCCCCCACCAGCGCCAAACGCGGTTTCACATACTGAGCCGCATGACGACGCACCAGCGGAAACGCTCCCCGCTCGCTGACCGCCGTTACTGCTCCCAGACGATGACCAAAGGCGCTGGCCAATTCATGACGAAACTCATCATCAGAGAGCGCCATCATCTGCTCCGAGAGCGCATCATCACAAGACCAGACAATGGAGCAACGACCGTCCTCCAGCGGCAAAAAAGCCAGCGGTCCACTGGGCATAAAACGCTGCCACGCGGTGCGTTGATGGGGCTTCTCCGTAGCCACGTTACAGACAATGCCCTGCTGACAATACTCGCGGCTCTGCAACTCGATGCCCGCCAATTGGCGCACCTGCGAGGCCGCCCCATCGGCTCCCACCAGCAGCGCAGCGCTCAGCTCCGAACCATCCTGTAGGGTCACTCTCACCGCTTCATCGTCAAACTCAAGATCGCTCAAGCGCCCCTCAATGACGCTCACCGATTCCAACTCGGCCAAACGCTGCAACAGCACCCACTGCACCAGACGGTTCTCGATGATGTGCCCCAGATGGATCTCGCCCATCTCGGCGCTGTCAAAGTGGATCTCACCTGTGCCAGTCGCATCCCAAACGGTCATGTTTTCAAAGGGGCTGATGCGCAGCGCTGCCATCGACTGCCAGACCCCCAACCGCTCAAACAGCGCTTGTGAAGCGCGGCTGATGGCCGAAACGCGCAGATCCGGCTCCTCATCCAGACTAAACGGCGACGGCAACTGCGCTTCCAGCAGCGCCACTCGTTTGCCTGCCAACCCCAAAGCACAAGCCAGCGCCGCACCCACCATGCCTGCACCGACCACCACCACATCAAACGATTTGTTCTGTTTTATTGCCATTTTGATCCTTAAGTAAGCAGTACTGGTTTCCTCTGCCATTTTTTGCGGTACGGTTATGCGCTTGCTGCCACCAAAGGTTGGACATGCTGCTTAGGTTTGTGAACCGACAGATCATAAGTAGCTTGAAGGTTGAGCCAAAACTCTGGCGACGTATTAAACGCCTCTGAAAGTAACCAAGCGGTATCAGGAGAAACACCTCTTTTCCCCCTAACGACCTCATTAACCCTTTGAATTGGGATACCAATATGCGCTGCCAACCCTTTTTGGGACAACCCTAGCGGCTCGATATACTCTTTAAGTAAAATAACCTCTGGATGGGTTGCTATTCTGTTAGTAGGAATCATTCTCTATCTCCGTCACTTATCTCAGTGGTAATCCACGATTTGAACATCGTGGGCGCTCGAATCTTGCCATCTGAACACGATACGCCATTGATTATTAATACGAATGCTATGAAAACCTGCAAAATCTCCTCTCAACAATTCCAATCGGTTTCCAGGAGGAGATTTCAAATCATCTAAGGACTGTGCTGCATTGAGAACATCCAACTTGTACAGTGTGATTTCTTTGATTTGATTCGGTATTCGCCTTGCTCGACTACTCCAATACTTCGGACAGTTTTTAGGCAGCGATAGCCCCATACAGGCTCACCTCGTC
>CAZTQX010000184.1:0-2399 GCA_964615985.1 uncultured Gammaproteobacteria bacterium
GATAACATGTCATAATTTCCATTCTACACTAAAATTCAGGTTTGACCCACTACCATAAATTGATCCAACACTCTCTCCTACAGACGGCCTGTTTTTAGCGGCTCAGTATAGCGCAGATTTTTTTCACTCTACCGTGGCACTGTCTGGCAGATCCAAAAAGCGTTCTGGCTGACGTTGGCAGCAAGCCGGATCCAGTAACTCATCAATAATAGTCTGAACATCGGGGTGATCAAACGCCCGTTCTCCCACAGCGCGATAACGTATGTTGCCCTTGGGATCGAGAATGAAAGTGGTGGGCAGATTGCGAACAAGCCAGTCGTTGGCGGCTGTTTTATCATCGTCAAACAGGGTGGAAAAGTGCGGTGTTACCGGCAGCTCTCGTAAAAAGCTCAGCACAGTAGGTCGATCCTCACCGACATTGACCGCCAGCAATTCGAACTTTTTATTGGCGTTGTTTTGATAGAGCTGCTCCAATGAAGCCATTTCCCGTTTGCAGGGCGGACACCAACTGGCCCAGAAATTGACCACCACCACCTTTCCTTGCAGATTTTTCAGATCAATAAACTCACCGTTGCTGTGTTGTAAATTTAGTTCTGGAGTGGCCATGTTGTTGAGGCTTTCAAGGCTGTGATCCAGTGGTGGGGTCTCCTGAAAGGTTTTTATGGCGGTTGAGATAATGACAAAAGCAAAAAAGATCAAGCTGATTTGAGCGATGTTGTTATTGGCCACAGGTCGATTCCTGATAGGTGATTGCGCTTTGGGTGATTGGGTTCATAATTGTGCCTTATAAGGCGTTTTTATGGAAACGCTCTGTCGGTTTTGTGTCTAAGGGATGAACAGAAGGGAGAGGGTTATGAGTCGTTGGATAGTGATGTTATCGGTTTTGCTGGTGGGCTGTGCGAGTCCGATGCCGGAGTCGTTGCAGATGGAGCCTGCCAAGAACCCTTCATTGAAGGCGGTGTTGGCGCAGACGGATCATTTTGTTGGCAGCATCGTGCGTTGGGGTGGCACAGTGGCCTCGATAGAAAACGGGGCAGAGGAGACGGTGCTGGAAGTGGTGGAGCGGCCTCTGGATGAGAGCGGTCGGCCTTGGCGCAGTGATCGAACTCATGGGCGTTTTTTGGTGCAGGTTAAGGGCTTTTTAGACCCTGATATTTATGCCAAAGGGCGAGCGATCACGATCAAAGGGGTGGTGAACGGTGATCGTGAGGGAGAGGTGGGTGAACACCCTTATCGTTATGCGGTGGTTCAGTCACAGAGCCTGCATCTGTGGGATAAACGGCCTCCGCCGGTGCGTCGTGAGGTGCAGATTTACCTTGATCCGTTCTATTTTTACCGACCTTATTTTCGTCACCACTCTCACTGGCATTGAGGTCACTTATTGATCGCGGTTGCTTAACGTTTTCAGCTTAAGGTAGACCTCCATCTCCACAAAACCCGCTGTTCTTGAGTCATTCAGATAGTGGGCGATGGGAGGGAAGTTATCGGGTTCGAAACCACTGTTGGGCAGCCAGTGTGAGTACAGTTCCATATAGAATTGACTGACTTTATCGCCATCGCCCTTGTAGTGAGCCACGGCGTATTTTCCAGCGGGAATGGTACTCTGTTTAAACGGTGGCTTGATTTCCAACTCACGTTCAACCTCTATGGAAGCGTCGTAACGGCACTTGTCGATGGGGGTCATCATTGGGTTGTCGTGGCAGATGGAGAAGCGCTTGTTTTCAGGTTGATCAACGCCGTTGTGCTTGGCCCATTGAGTGATTTTATCCCATGTTGCAAAAATTGCTTCCAGTTCATAACCCTTGGGTGCGGTGAGAAAGGCGATGTTTTTTTCAGCCATCTCTTGAATGTTTACGTTCATAAAAAATTCCTCTAATTGTTTTGGATCAAAGGTCACTCGTTGGGTGACAAATTGAGAATAGAGGCTTTGTGGATCAAACTCTTTTCCATATTTGCGATAAAGTTTTCCAATCTTGCTTTTTTCACCAAGCTTGTTGGGGTTGCGCAGTTGCGAGGGGCTGATGCCAAAATAGAGTTTGAAGGCTTTTGAAAAGTTGGCGCTGGATGAAAATCCACCCTGTTCTGATATGGCAGTAATGCTGAGTTTACGTTGGCAAAGCAGTGTTCTGGCAGCATTTTCCATTCTTTTTCTAGCGATGAAGTCGTTTAGAGTTTCGCCCACAAGACTGTGAAAAATACGGTGAAAATGATAGGGCGAAAAATGGCTTTGCTCTGCTGCTTCGCTGAGATTGATGGGGTGGTTTATGTTTTTTTGGATGTAGGTTAGCACCTTGTTAATTCTGTGCCAATACTCTGTTTGGTGTTGTTGTGGCATGATTGTGGTGTTCTATGGTGAGGTCGATTGGAACGATAAAGATATAATACTGGATATGCTGGGT
>CAZTQX010000185.1:0-2299 GCA_964615985.1 uncultured Gammaproteobacteria bacterium
CGAGGCCCCGCTTGCCAGCCGTCACGGCCTTTGGCATCCATCGCCACTCGACGTTCGGCCAGCACCTCGTCGCTGATCACCACCTTAATGCTGCGATTAGGGATATCGATCTCAATGGTATCGCCCTCTTCGATCAAGCCAATGGCACCGCCCTCTGCCGCCTCTGGTGAGACGTGACCGATAGACAATCCCGAAGTACCACCAGAAAAACGTCCGTCAGTGAGCAGCGCACAGACTTTGCCCAAGCCTTTCGATTTCAGATAGGTGGTCGGGTAGAGCATCTCCTGCATCCCCGGCCCACCACGCGGCCCTTCATAACGGATCACCACCACATCACCAGCGACAATTTTATCACCCAAAATCGCCTCCACCGCCGTATCTTGACTGGCAAAAATCCGCGCAGGGCCGGAGAAGGTCAGAATGGAATCATCCACCCCAGCGGTTTTCACCACACAGCCGTCCAGCGCGATGTTGCCACTCAAAACCGCCAGACCACCATCTAGACTGTAAGCGTTGGCCAAATTGCGAATGCAGCCGCTTTCACGATCATCGTCCAAAGTGGCGTAACGCTTATTCTGACTAAAAGCCACCTGCGTTGGCACGCCACCAGGCGCGGCGCGATAAAAGTCGAGACAGGCTTGGTCTTTGCTCAAGGTGATGTCCCACTGCTCAATCATCTCTGCCACGGTTTTACCGTGAATGGTATTGAGGTCGGTGTGCAGCAGACCGGCACGCGCCAGCTCACCCAAAATGGCCATCACACCACCGGCACGATGCACATCTTCCATGTGGTATTTCGGCGTGCTGGGAGCCACTTTGCAGAGCTGCGGTACTTTGCGCGACAAGCGATCAATGTCACTCATATCAAAATCCACTTCGCCCTCTTCTGCTGCCGCCAGCAGATGCAAAATGGTGTTGGTGGAGCCGCCCATGGCGATGTCCAAACTCATGGCGTTCTCAAAGGCCGCTTTGCTGGCCACCTTGCGTGGCAGCACCGATTCGTCGTCGTTTTCATAATAACGCCGCGCCAAACCGACAATGCTGCGACCGGCTCGTTTGAACAACTCTTCTCGATCCGCGTGAGTGGCCAATAACGAACCGTTGCCCGGCAGAGAGAGACCCAACGCTTCGGTGAGACAATTCATGGAGTTGGCGGTGAACATGCCCGAACAAGAGCCGCAGGTGGGACAAGCGGAACGTTCCAAGATTGCCACATCCTCGTCACTTTCGTTGGGGTTGGCTCCGGCGATCATGGCATCCACCAAATCCAGAGAGATGGTCTGTTCATGGATCACCGCTTTGCCCGCTTCCATCGGCCCGCCGGAGACAAAAATAGCGGGGATGTTCAAACGCATCGCCGCGTTGAGCATTCCAGGAGTAATTTTATCGCAGTTGGAGATGCAAACCAGCGCATCAGCACAATGAGCGTTGGCCATGTACTCCACCGAATCGGCAATGATCTCCCGCGAGGGCAAGGAGTACAACATGCCGTCGTGTCCCATGGCGATGCCGTCATCCACGGCAATCGTATTGAACTCTTTCGCCACCCCACCCGCCGCTTCAATCTCACGGCAGACCAATTGACCGAGGTCTTTTAAATGCACATGCCCTGGCACAAATTGAGTGAAGGAGTTACAGACCGCAATGATCGGCTTGTTATCAAAGTCGTCATCTTTCATGCCCGTGGCACGCCAGAGAGAACGAGCACCGGCCATATTGCGGCCTTTGGTAGAGGTGTGTGAACGGTAGGTGGGCATGATCTTTCCTCAAATCGGTGAGCTAAAACAGATTGCCATTATAGAGTAATTTCGCATAAAAAAAGGCGCTCAATTGAGCGCCTTTCTCATCCACCTATTTCGGTGACGAATGTCTTAGAAACCTCTCCCGATGGCAATACCAAACGCTTGACTACCGACACCATCCACACTGTCAAAACTGACCGTAGGTGCAATGCCATAACCCATAACATGGAAATCGTAGGCAGCCGTTACACGAGTCAAGGTGTGAGAAACACTGTGAGCACCTTGCACCGTCTCTTTACCAATTCCTGCTCCAACGCGCCAGCCCGCATGAGGGTGCCAATAGGCCGCCGCCAGAGCAATGCTCACACCGTCCCCATTATGAGCATCAGGGATCACTTCATAAACCGCACCTGCGCCAAACTGATGGCTAAACTTATATTCATACTCAAGACCAAAGGTCGCATCTGTGGAGTGACTGCTCTTAGTCGCCCCCACAAAAACACCGATGATATTTTTATGCTCTACATGAGCACCAGCCTCTGAGGCTAAGGTAGAAA
>CAZTQX010000186.1:0-2259 GCA_964615985.1 uncultured Gammaproteobacteria bacterium
TTTCTCAAACGGGGTTTGGATTTCTGGTTTGGAGAATTATTTTAATCCTCAGCACCGTTAAAATAAAGCATGTAACGCGCACTCTCATAAAAGGCGTGAGCGTACTCTGACAATTTTTTCGCCTCTTCAGGGAAATCTGCTTTCACATCTTTTGCTGGAGTCTCGCTCTGCATATCATAAAGATAGGTCTCCCCCTGATCCGTTCTAAAATCGGTGGCAGAGAGAAAACGCTCACTCATCACCCCCAAACGGCTGTTAAAACCGTACAGAAACGCCAACGACTCCTGCTCTGCACTGCGCTGAAAGGCATCTCGCCCCAAAGTGGTGTTGCGATAATTCAGCCCCGCCAAGCCCGCTAAGGTCGGAAACACATCCACCTCACTGGTCACTTGAGTCACCTGCTTAGGAGTCAGGTAGTTAGGCGAATAAAGAATCAGCGGCGTGTGGTAAGTGAAGAGGTTCAACGCATCGTATGCTTTGCCCATATGCGGAGTCGGTTTACTGGTGATGCCGTGATCGCCATGAAAAGCATAAATCGTCTCCGCGCCGTAATCGGCCTGCTCGCCCATTTTGATCAACTCAGCAATAAAATGATCCACCAAACGCACGCTGTTATAACGCCCCTGTAACGGGAAGCCTTGCCACTCTTTTTCATTCTCTGGCAGCGATTTTATTTTAAAGCCCAAATTGTCCTCAGGAACCGTAAACGGTGGATGATTACCGGCGGTCTGAATCACCGCCACAAAGGGTTTGTCGCTGTCACGATGAGCAAAGACATTGTTGGCCTCACGGAACAGATCCAGATCTGAAATGCCCCAGACATCGCCCTTTGGTGCCGAGTAACTGCCCTCTTCATAGAGGTGCAGATCTTTGATGTTATGCAGCAGCCCTCGAATGTTGCCCCAACTGGCGCTGCCACCGATAAAGTAATATTTATCGTAACCCTCAAACTGATCCATCACCATCTGCTGATTAACAATCATCGGATTGCGACTGGCGGTGCGTACCGGCGAAACATCAGGAATGCCGCTCAACAGCGCAAAAACCGAACGCGCCGTGCCACCCACCGGCACATAAAAACGCTCGAACAGCACCCCCTCCTGAGCCAGCCGATCCAGATTGGGGGTCGCCTGCAAGGTATTGCCAAACAGACCAAACTGATTGGCTCCCAACGACTCCACCAGCACATAAATAATATTGGGCTTTTTTGTGGGCGTTCGATCACTCTGCACCTGACGGGCGTAGTCCAATTTTTCACCAGTAACGGCGTTGGGCAAGCCTAAATAACGCGCCATTAAAGGATAATATTTGCGTGCCTGCTCTGCATCGTAAGGCTGATCCACTTCGTATTTGAGGGTATCAAAATAGAACAGCACTGGATTGAGCGCCAAGGCCGAGGCAAAGGCGTTGTTGCCCGAAAAGGCATCGCTCCAGCGCAGCGGATACCAAGAAAACTTGCCGTACAGTCCCCCCACCGTCACCACAAACAGCAACAAACCCGCCACGGCTTTCTGCCGCCAATGAAAAACAGTGCCCTTTTCGCTGAAAATCTTCGTCACGAGTTTGTGCAGAAAAAAACCGTACAACGCCAGCAGCAGCAGCCACAGCAACGTGATCTGCACCATCGGGTAGCTCTGCCACAACATCTCAGTGGAGATCTCAGCGTTATCGGCAAAGCGCAGCACCGAAGCGTTCAGGCGCTCTTTTAGATAAGCGTAGTGACCAAAATCGAGTAAGTAGGCCAAGCTGATAAAGGCCGTTACCGACAACAGATAGAGCTGCGCCAACCAGCGCACCCCGCCACTGCGAACCACGTTAAACCAAGGCAGCGCCGCCAGCAGCAGAATCGGCAAACTCACCAACAGCGCCAACCGCAGATCAAACTTGGCTCCCAAATAAACAGCCGAGGCGCTACTGGAAAACGAGAGCGAACTCTCCCCACCAAAATAGAGCAGAAAACCGAGCCGAAACAGCAGATAAACCAGCAGATGGAGGGAGGTGAGCAGCAGAAAAAAACGCAACCGGCGGGAACGCCAGAGAGAGTGACTCTGTTCGGACATAAAAAAACCCTTAGATTCTCGATTAAGGGCGCATTTTACGAGAGGCTTCTAGGGCTTGTCTAATCAGAGTTTTAAGGGCGCAGGCTATGAATCTCAACTCGGCGATTTTTTTCACGCCCATCAACCGTTGCATTGTTTCCTAACGGTTGGTTTTCGCCATAACTTTTCACTTGCAACCGATCCGCACCAATGCCCTGTT
>CAZTQX010000187.1:0-2244 GCA_964615985.1 uncultured Gammaproteobacteria bacterium
AATCAAAATCAGCAGCGGAATAATCGACAGCAACGAGTAATAGGCCACTGCCCCTGAGAGCAACATGCCCTGATTGGCACGAAACCCAACCAACACTCGCCAAAGAAAAGTGAAGGGGTGAGAGATCACCCAGCGCAATCGGGAAGAATACAAAGCCATGATTAACAGTAGCCGAAAAACCCGCCTAAAATCCAGTATGCTACGCCCATGAACGCACACAGCATTATTCAAGTAGAGAACTTGACGAAAACATACCCTCACGTTGAGGCCGTGCAAGGCATCAGTTTTGAGCTGCGCACCGGACAATGCCTCGGTCTGCTCGGCCCCAATGGCGCAGGTAAAACCACCACCATCGAAATGCTCGAAGGGATCACCCCTCCCAGCAGCGGCACGATCCTTTACAAGGGTCAGCCACAGGGAAAAACCTTTCATAATCAAGCAGGCATCCAGTTTCAGGCCACCGCCTTGCAAGAGTTTCTCACCGTCAAAGAACACCTGAAATTGTTCCAAAGCCTCTACCCAGAGAGCGTACCTTTAGAGGAGGTCATTCAACTCTGCTCTCTACAGGCGTTTCTCGACCAAGATGCCGCGCAACTCTCCGGCGGCCAACGGCAACGGCTGTTGCTGGCCATCGCCATGATCAACAACCCCGAAGTGCTGTTTCTAGATGAACCCACCACCGGCCTCGATCCACAAGCGCGGCGCAACTTTTGGAGCATGATCAACGGCATCAAAGCACGGGGCAAAACCGTGCTGCTGACCACCCACTACATGGAGGAGGCTTACCAGCTTTGTGACCAAATTTTGATTATGGATCACGGCAAAATCATCGCCAGCGGCTCGCCAGACGAATTGCTCCAGAGTCATTTTCAGGAATCCGTGATCAGTCTGCCCTGTGAGGATTTTCAACCCACAGACAATTTTCCACTGACCTATCAGGAGACGGATGGCCAAATTGAAATCGCCAGCAATGATCTTAACCAAACTCTGAAAATTTTACTGGATCAACAGATTCCGCTGCACAATTTACAGATCCGCAAACACACCTTGGAAGATCTCTTTTTAAAACTCACCGGTCAGGAGTTACGCCAATGATGCGCCGTATTCTCGCCCTGCTGCACGCCCGCAACATCGAATTCATTCGTGACCGCGCTTCTCTCAGTTGGAATCTGCTTTTTCCAGCTCTGCTGGTTTTAGGGCTGGCTTTTGTTTTTTCCGGCGATGATAAAACCCTGTTTAAAGTGGCTCAACTCACCAGCCAAGATCAAGTTGATGCCCGACAACACGCCTTTTTAACCACGCAACACATTCAGTTTTTCAACCTCTCAGATCGGCAAGCGGCACTGAAAAAAGTCGCCACCCATCAAATTGATCTGCTGCTGGAAATGAAAGAAAAACAGGCTCTCTACTGGATCAACCCTGAATCCGCCAACGGTTACGTAGTGGAAAAACTGTTGCTGGCCAGCGATCCAACGGCACTTAAACAGCCGATGCAGGGACAGGCCATGCGCTATGTGGATTGGCTGCTGCCTGGGGTTTTGAGCATGAACATCATGTTCAGTTGTCTGTTTGGGGTCGGTTTTATTGTGGTGCGTTATCGTAAAAACGGTTATCTGAAACGACTCAATGCCACCCCCGTTGCCGCCATCGAATTTTTAATTGCTCAAGTCTTATCGCGTCTGCTGCTGCTGTTGAGCGTCACAGCACTGGTCTATCTGGGTACCAACTCGTTTCTCCACTTCCAGATGCACGGCAGTTACTGGCATCTGCTGCTGCTCACCGCACTGGGGATTTTCTGCATGATCAGCCTCGCCCTGACACTGGCCGCTCAAACCGCCAGTGAAGAGCTGGCTCAAGGGCTGCTGAACCTCATCAGTTGGCCGATGATGTTGCTCTCTGGGGTCTGGTTTTCACTGGATGGCAGCCCTGAAATCATTCAAAACATCGCCTATCTCTTCCCGCTCACCCATCTGATCGACGGCGCACGGGCAATTATGTTGGAAGGGGCTGGGCTGTATGAGATTCGTTATTCACTGCTGGCACTGACGGGCATGAGCCTGATTTTTTTAGCCATCAGCTCCAAACTGTTTCGTTGGAAAGCGGCTTGATTAAGCAAGAAGCTCTGAACTACTTAGATTTAAGCTCATCCAGTTTCGCCAACCAATCGTCTTACACCATCAATCAGTGCCTTAAAACTGCTTGATCGGTTCTGTTCAAGATCGAGTAGCGGGCCGATGGCACGAG
>CAZTQX010000188.1:0-2188 GCA_964615985.1 uncultured Gammaproteobacteria bacterium
GGGATAATAAATACCTACTTAAGATTCTAGGGATTATTTAAGCCCGATTGCCCTGTATCAAAACCAAATTCAAGTGCTTTTGCAGTCCACTTTATCTGAAGAGGGTTCATAAACAGCCCTGTCTCTCTCAATCATTACAAAGACCAAACCAAGGCCGCAACTGAATCCCCAGCCAACACCCCGGCAGAGCAAACACAATCCAGAGCCAACCGTGCAGACTGGTTGAGGCGATCCCCGAGAAAAACGCCCCGATATTGCAACCAAAACCGATCCGTGCTCCGTAACCCATCAACACCCCGCCAATCACCGCCGCCAACAACGAACGCCCCTCAAAGACAAAATTGGGTTTAAAACGCAGCGCCAAGGTCGCCGCCAAAAACGCCCCTAACAGAATTCCCAGATTCATCAGTGAAGTCTCATCCAACAACAGACTCTGCTCCAAGGCCGCCTGCTGAAAGCCACCGCCCCAAAAACCGCTGCTCCACGGCTGCCAACCCAGCAACACCGCCGCCTTAGCACCCCAGAGACTAAAACCCCAAGTGATGCTCCACGGATGACCGGCAATCAGCAACACGGCAAAGTTAAGTAATGCCAGCAACAGCGCCCCGATCAACAACGGCCACGGCCCGCGCAAAAAACGGTACTCAGTCTTCTCATCCCGTTCTGCTGTTTTCCCCCAACGGGACAACCCCCACCAAATCAAGGCCAACAGCAGTAACTGCACCACCACCGCCAGCAGCCAACCCAAAGCGTGACCCAAAGTCACCACCCCCAGCGAAGGCAGCTCCTGCCACCAGCCCAGATGCAGACTCGCCCAAAACGAACTAGCCACAAAGGAGATCAAGGTCAACAACATGCGCGGACTGCCACCCCCCACCGCGTAGAGCGTGCCCGAAGCGCAACCGTTGCCCAACTGCATCCCAATACCAAACATCAACGCCCCCACCGCCACCTGCAAGCTAAAAGGCGCGTAAGCACCCGTAACGCCATGACCAAAGACCGAGCCGCTGGCCAAAATGGGGGCAAACAGCACCGTGGCCAACGCCAGCAACAGCAGATGCGATCTTACCCCCTCAATACGACCGTGAATCAGCAGCTGCCGATAGGCGGAGGCAAAACCAAAAGTGGCGTGATAGAGGGTCAACCCCAACAGCAAGGCGACCCCAAACAGCATCAGCAGACGCGCATCATTGGGCAATAAAAAAAGCACTGCCGCCAGCAGTGCCAATCCAATCACCAACAGGATTTTTTGCCGCACTATTTCACCACGAGTTTATAGTCAGGAGTGTTGTTCAAGGGACAGGAGTAGACGTATTCACCCGCTTTTAGCTCAATCTCATAATCTCGATGCGAACCGGTTGCGATGCCACCACCGGAGGTGCTGGGCAGGCGCGCTCGGTTGATCAAACCATCACCACGCAACCAAAAACCCAACTCGTAAGGCACGGTTTTATTGATGACCCGAAAGGTGTAGTGACCCGCTGCTAAGCGCAACACCTTGGCCTTTTTCAGACGATCATCTTGAGTCCGTGCGTTAATCGCCACACAGTCGGAGAGTTGCTGACTTTTAAAGCCATGATCAACGCCCTTTTCACTCTCCAAGAATTGACACGGCACCTGAGTCAGCTCAATCACCTGTGACTCAGCGGCCAAAACAACATCCGAACCCAGTAAGAAAAAAAGCGACCCAAATAGAAAAACAACACGGCGCACAGCAGATAAATTCATCATCGTCCTCTCCTAAAAAAGATGTGAAGATTGGGACTGACTAAAACAGCAAGGGTTCAGAGATCAGCCATTTTGATGAAACTCAATAACGTTTCGATCTTGGTCCCGAATAAACAGCATTTTCCCACCATTGGGCAATTCAATCGGCCCTTCCGTAATGGTAATACCCAACTTTTCGATGGCCTCTTGCACCGCGAGCAGATCATTCACATCCAAAGCAACGTGGGTGTAGCCCGGATAACGCTCCACCACATCCATCAGGATGTTGTTTCCCAATCCCGCATCCGCATTCAGAATGAGGTTGATATTAACGCCGGATGGATGCTCCATAATGGCAACCGGTTCCGGCCCTATCGGGCCGACCAGAAAGACAAAACCCAACTGCTCGTAGAACGCTCGCGCCGTGGCCAAATCACTGACTCGGATACCCACATGATTGATGCCGATAATCTCTTGCATA
>CAZTQX010000189.1:0-2084 GCA_964615985.1 uncultured Gammaproteobacteria bacterium
GCAGCCGCTTACGCCGTCCGTTCTCGCCAAGCTGATCCACCTTCACCAAAACCCCTTGGCCTATTTGTCAGCAAGTTAAAATGCCGTAAGCTAAAACGATGAACAACAGACCCCTGCTCGCCCTACTGACCCTTTTATTAGCCGCACCGCTACAGGCAGAAAATCTGCGTTTGGTGGCGCTCTTTGGTGACAAAGCCGCCATTATTATCGACGGCAAACAGACCATCATCCGCATTCAACAGGCCGATGCCCCGCTCCGGTTGCTCAAGACCTCAACGGATGCCGCTTGGATTGAACTCAACGGCCAGCGGCAAAAGCTGCAACTGGGCGAGAGTCAGATCGTCGCCCACTACCAAGCGCCACAACGAAAACAGGTGCATATTTTTCAAAACAGTTTGGGGATGTACCAAAGCTCCGGCAAGATCAACAACCGTTCGGCAGAGTTTCTCATCGACACTGGTGCTTCGGTGGTGGCGATCAATCGGCAGGATGCAGGGCGATTTGGTATTGATGCCAGCAGTGGCAAAAAGGTCTTGGCGCAGACCGCTTCGGGTCAAAGTGAAGGGCGTTTGGTGACTCTAAACAGCATCTCCATCGGCACCATTCAACTGCACAACATTTCGGCGGTGGTGCTGGAGGGCAACAGCCCCCAACGCCCCCTACTCGGTATGTCTTTTTTACAGCATTTGAATGTCAGCCAGAAGCAACGGCGTTTGGTATTGGAGCAGTTGTTTTAACGTTTTTGGTTAAACGTTTTTGGTTAAACAGTTTCAAGCGTCGCAATGATTAAAAATCCTGCTTAGTTCCATTTTTTAATCACGGTAAAACAACCCCCTCCTCCATCAACATGCTGGTCAAACGAATCAAGGGCAACCCCATCAAGGCTGCTGGATCTTCTCCGACCAGTTTTTCAAACAGAGTGATCCCCAACGCCTCAGACTTAAAGCTGCCCGCACAGTTATAGGGTTTCTCTTTGAGTAAATAGGCTTCAATCTGCTGCTCACTGAGGGTGCGAAATTTCACTTCAAAAGGCACCCAAACAGTGTGTGCTTGATCAGTTTCGCTGTTCAACAGGCACAAGCCGGTATGAAACAGCACCGATTTTCCTGAGGAATAACTCAACTGCTCCACCGCGTTTTCATGATTTCCGGGTTTACCCAAGATCCGTCCCTCCAGTGTCGCCACCTGATCGGAGCCGATAATCAATGCCTTGGGAAACTCCTTAGCGATGCTGCGGGCTTTTTTCTCTGCTAAACGAACCACCATTTTATCCGCTGGCTCATTCTCAAAACGGCTCTCATCGGCATCGGGAGAAGCGGTCTCAAAAGGTTGACCTAATCGAGAGAGCAGTTCATGACGAAAGGGCGAGGTGGAGGCTAAAACGAGTTGCATAAAAAATCTCTATTTGATCCATATTGTGAAGGGTTGTGTACCATAACGTCGATAAACATCGAAGTCTCGATCAATGGTTGCGATACGGTCAATATCCAGTTTTTCAGACAAAAGCACCAAACAAGCATCGGCGAAATCCATTGGTAAGTCGGCATATTTAAGCGTTAACTCTCTGATTCTACTGAAATCGTTGAGTGTGATCGCTTCTATTGAAACCGCCCCCGCTTCTACCCAACGCAAAAAGTCAACTTGAGCATGCCTATGAAAATCAAGCAGATGCAGTGTTTCGGTAACAGAAGCAATCGTTGTGATCAATTCACAACGATTGTCATGTACAAAAGCAACAGAAGCGCGGTGGTATTTATCATCACGGTTAAACAGAGCAATCAAAGGCCCTGAGTCAATTAAGATTTTGTTCACCGCTTGTGACTTATTTTTTCTTTTAATCGTTTTTTTCGGTCACGAGAAAGATTTTCGTTTTGGCTGCCATATTGACCAAAAACAGCCTCACCCAATTGCCAAGCAGAGGGTTTAGGATCATCGAGCTTATTAAGAAACTCGGTAATACTTTGCCGTATTAACTCTGATTTACTCAGCCCCAGGTTTTGAGCAGCGGAAACAAGACTGCTTTCAAGTTTGGAATCAAGCCTTAAAGTGATCATTTTATTGCCATTGAAAATTTTGTAATACAC
>CAZTQX010000190.1:0-2058 GCA_964615985.1 uncultured Gammaproteobacteria bacterium
TTATATCTTTTATTATCAATAGGTTGCACGTTATCGGTGGGCTGAGTAGTTACAAGCCGGGAATCAATCCCGGCTTTTCGACTCAAGGACGTTTAGTTGCCTTGAGCTTGAGCCATCACCTCATCGGCGAAGTTTTCCACTTTCTTCTCGATGCCTTCACCCACTTCCATGCACTGGAAATAAGCAACTTCAGCACCGGCACCCTTAAGCAATTTAGCCACACTTTGATCAGGGTCTTTAACGAAAGATTGACCCAACAACGTGATTTCAGCCAAATATTTTCTCATCCGACCCACAATCATCTTCTCGATGATGTTATCGGGTTTGCCACTCTCTTTGGCTTGCGCCACAAAGATGGCTTTCTCTTTCTCTAAAATCTCAGCAGGCACCTGCTCTTCAGAGATGCAGACCGGACGGCTGGCAGCAATGTGCATTGCCACATCACGACCCAAAGCTTCGTCACCACCGACGATGTCCACCAACACACCAATACGCACACCGTGCAGGTAGTTGCAGAGTTGGCCTGCCGCTTCACGGATCTCAAAGCGACGCACTTGAATGTTCTCACCAATTTTGGCAATCAACTCTTGGCGCGCCACTTCAACACTGCGACCGTCTTCCAGAGCCATCTCATTCAAAGTTGCCACATCGGCAGGTTTGTTGGCCAAAATCAGTTTCGCCACAGAAGCAACGAAATTATTGAAATCATCGCCTTTAGAGACAAAATCGGTTTCGCTGTTGATTTCCAACATCACTGCCGTTTTGCCGTCACCGGCCACCTCAACCACCACCACACCTTCTGCGGCGATACGACCGGCTTTTTTATCCGCTTTCGCCAAGCCGGTTGTACGCATGAGATCAATTGCCGCTTCCATATCGCCGTCCATTTCGGACAGCGCTTTTTTGCATTCCATCATGCCTGCACCGGTACGCTGACGCAGTTCTTTTACCATTGAAGCCGTAATTGCCATTATCAAATTCTCTTTAAATCACTCACATTCGGCAGCGCCTGCGCTGGGCAAGCGATACCAACTCACACGTTCAGTTACGCTTCAGCAGACGCGCCGCTGTCACCCTCAGCAGAATCGGCGGCATCAGCACCGGCAGCCACTTCAACAAAATCGTCATTTTCATTCACAACAGGGTTGTTGACGTTTTTGCCTTCTTGAACGGCTTGAGCCACACCTTGGGTGTAGAACTGAATTGCGCGCAACGCATCATCGTTACCTGGAATGATGTAATCGACGTTTTTAGGTGAGTGGTTGCTGTCCACTACCGCGATCACGGGAATACCCAGTTTGGTCGCTTCGGCAACAGCGATGTTTTCGGTGCCCACATCAATAACAAAAACCGCATCGGGAAGGCGATCCATATCCTTAATACCGCCTAAGCTGCGCTCCAGTTTGTCCATTTCGCGCTGGCGTTGCAGAGCTTCTTTCTTGTTCAGACGTTCGATGGTGCCATCGGCAAACATCGCTTCTAACACTTTCAAACGTTTTACTGACTGTTTGATGGTTTTGAAGTTGGTCATCATGCCACCCAACCAGCGACGGTTGACGTAAGGCATACCACAGGATTTAGCCGACTCACTGATGGCATCGCGTGCCGCACGTTTGGTACCGACGAACAGCACTTTGCCGTTTTTGGATGCCAGTTTGCCAAGGAAGTTGAGCGCATCGTCCATCATGGGAACGGTGCTTTCCAAGTTGAAGATGTGGATGTTGTTACGCGCACCGAAGATGTACGGTGCCATCTGGGGATTCCAGTAACGGGTTTGGTGACCGAAATGAACACCTGCTTTTATCATGTCACGCATTGAAACTTTAGCCATGAGATTTCCTCTGTCTGGGTTTGGCCTCCGTCTGCTCGCTTGACCAACCCCGAAAGGCACCCAGTCAAACGTCATTAGCAGACGTGTGAATTTGCATCAACGACCCTATGCCGTGATGCGCGGCGATTTATACCACAAAGCCCGCCCAGCAACAATCTTTGCCGCAGCGACGTTAGGGCAATCGGGCTTAAAAGAGGTTGAATAAACAGCCGTCATAAGGTAGACCG
>CAZTQX010000191.1:0-1934 GCA_964615985.1 uncultured Gammaproteobacteria bacterium
GCCCAGTGGGTTCTATACTTAAATCCACATGAAACGTCGAAGAGCCCTTTTTTATTGATCTCTTCGCCGGTTTGTGACCAAGCGGTATTGTTTGCCATGCTCAGTATCAGCAGGGCAAAGGTGGTAAAAAGGCGTTTCATTTGATGATCTACTCCGAAGTTGTTGATGTTTACCTGTTTTCCTTCATGGGAATCGTAACGGCTATCCTAGCTGGGCAGAAGTAGAATACTCCTATTGCATCAATCTGTCTTTGCGAAATATCAATCGGTATTCTCTCATAAAAGGAATATAATGATCGGCTTTAAATTGAATTTGATTCTTGAACTCTGGCGTGTTGTTTGAGGAGAAATATGGACTATACAGGGTGTTGTTTGGATGGGTAAATTTTTAGGATTTGTTGCTAGAGGGTTGCTGGGTGCTCTGTTTGCTGGTTTAACGGCATCCTTGATTGCTTTGGTGGGGCTTTATGTTTATCTCTCTCCCAGCCTGCCTTCAGTGGATCGTTTGAAAGAGGTGCAGCTGCAAGAGCCGCTGCGTGTTTACAGCAAAGAAGCTATTTTGATTGCGGAGTACGGCAATAAGCGCCGCATTCCATTGGATATTGAGCAGACTCCGCAACGATTGATTGATGCTTTCTTAGCCTCTGAAGATGATCGCTTTTATGAACATCCTGGGGTGGACTATCACGGCATTTTGCGAGCCGTTGCATACTTGATAAAAACGGGCAAAAAAGGTCAGGGTGGCAGCACCATCACCATGCAGGTGGCGCGTAACTTCTTCTTGTCCAGTGAAAAAACCTATCTGCGTAAGATCAATGAGATTTTCTTGTCGTTCAAAATTGAACAAGAGTTGCAGAAAAATGAAATTCTTGAACTCTATTTCAATAAAATTTTCCTAGGTCATCGATCTTACGGTGTGGCAGCAGCGGCACAAGTCTATTACGGTAAAAAGCTCGATGAGTTAACTTTGGCTGAGATGGCGATGATTGCCGGTCTGCCTAAAGCACCTTCCCGTTACAACCCCATTACCAACCCCAAACGAGCCGTGATTCGTCGTAATTACGTGTTGGGGCGTATGTTGATCTTGGAAAAGATCAGTCAAAAGGATTTTGATGCGGCCAAAGCTCGGCCGGTGACGGCCAAGCGGCATCAGCCTCCCAGTGATTTGGAGGCGGGTTATGTGGGTGAAATGGTGCGTAACTGGGTCAGTAAAAATTACGGTAAGAATGAAGTTTATTCGCAAGGATTGCGAGTTTATACCACCATCAATGCTGAACAGCAGCGAGTGGCAACGTGGGCGCTGCGTAAAAATCTGTTGGCCTACGAAGAGCGTCACGGTTACGTCGGTGCGGTTGAGACGTTGAATGCGGAGCAACTGGAAACAGCCAATGGCATTGAACTGGCTCTGGCCAAACATTCCCATTTCAAACGCATCGTACCGGTGGTGGTCATCGCGCTGGACAAAAAGGCGGCGACGATTCAGTTCCAAGCCGGTGATTCGGCTGAACTACCAATGAAAGGCATGAAATGGGCGCGCAAACGTCTGCGTCGAGGTCGTGGCCCTACTCCTAAAACACCGGCGGATGTCTTGGCGATGGGTGATTTGGTTTACGTTTATGCCAATGATGAGGGTGAGTATCGCTTGGCGCAGTTGCCAAAAGTGGAGGGGGCGATGGTTGCTCTGAATCCACAAAATGGCGCGATTCAAATTTTGCTGGGGGGCTTTGAGTTTCAGCGCAGTAAATTCAACCGTGTGATGCAGGCTTTGAGACAGCCGGGTTCCAATTTCAAACCGTTTATCTACTCAGCCGCTCTGGAGAAGGGCTACACCGCAGCGACATTGATCAATGATGCGCCGGTGGTGGTGAATGACTCGGCTTTGGAAGGGGCGTGGCGGCCTAAGAATTACAGTGGTAAATTTTTTGGTCCGACACG
>CAZTQX010000192.1:0-1903 GCA_964615985.1 uncultured Gammaproteobacteria bacterium
CAGCCAGTATGGCGCTCTTTGCTAATTATTACATCAAAATATGGCTACACCCTTGGAGAGATTAGGCAAAAAAATGGAGTGTACATTTTAGTTCCTAAAGTTTCATCTGAGCGTAGAAACTATATACCAATGGGATTTTTTGATGACTCTACGATTACAACCGACTTAAATTTCATGATCCCTGATGCAAAAATCTATCACTTTGGAATACTGGAATCTGAAATGCACATGGACTGGATGCGAACAGTCTGTGGAAGAATGAAAAGTGACTATCGTTATTCAGCTAAATTAGTCTACAACAACTTCCCTTGGCCAGCCCTGACAAAAACTCAAAAAGAAAAAGTAGAAAAACTGGCACAAAAGATACTGGATGTTCGGGAGAAATACCCTGACTCCTCTCTTGCTGATCTTTATGACTCTTTGGTTATGCCAGCAGATCTACGCAAAGCCCACAAAGCCTTGGATAGAGCCGTTGAGCAATGCTACCGAAAAGAAAAGTTTAAAAATGAAATGGATCGACTCTCTTTTCTGTTTGAGCGATATGCAGAGTTAACCAGCAAGTAACACGCTTCATTTTGAAAAATACAAAGGGCGGATTCCAAATCAGCCCTTTCAACCACCCAACCAAACCTCCGGCACCACCTCCACCGTCACCTCACCGTTGCCCAACCAAATCACCCCATCTTGAATGGTGCATTGCAACGGCATGTTTTTACTGGCCAAGGTCGCCAGCTCCGCCACCGTCTCAGTGGCAATGTTCAGCACCGTTAAATTTTTAATTTTCGCCGCCTTACTCTGCAACGCCTGCCACCAAATCGCCGCACTGCTGCCGCTGTAACTGTAGATCGTCACCTGCTCCGCCAACCCCGCCGCTTGGCGTAAACGTTTTTCATCCGGCTGCCCCAACTCGATCCACTCAGCAAGACCACCGTGCAGATGACGATTCCACAGATCCGGCTCCTCGGTGCTGCTCAAACCCTTGGTAAAACTCAACTGCTCATCCGCATGACGGGCAAACACCAGCAGCCGCAACATCATCCGTTGCAACGTTTCCGAAGGGTGCTGCGCCACGGTCAGACTGTAATCGCCATAAACATTGCGATCCATATCCGCCACCTGCAGCTCTACTTTGTAGACCGTTGCTTTCAGTGCCATAACCTAGACCTCAGCCTGTTTAGGACTCAAAGCCGAACCGCTAAAAACAATGCCCTGCCAACCATCACGGATAAAATTACGGATGTTTTGATGATCCTCAGCCGCTGGATTTTGCAACACATCCAGACGATAGTAATCACCAAAACAGTGCAACACCTGCTCGGCAGAGAGATCCTTTAACAACCCAAAAGCAAAAATTTTGCACGACCCCTCGTTGCTGCCTGCCGCATTCACAACCTTACTTTCTCCCAAACCGTTACAGAACTCCGTCGGGCTGTAATCGTAATAGTGCTCAATCAACTGCATGGTTTGAGCAAATTGGATCTGCTCCGGCTTATCCTGCAATAACGCCATAAATTTTTCGATACTCACCCAACTTTACCCCTCTTTTTTATCTGCTTACTGAGCATCATAGAATACCCGTATGTTAACCATTGTGCTTTTCTTTAGGGTGTAAATCTGGCATCGTTACTGACAAGCATCCTAAGCACCTCACACGGAACAGATATGAAATTATTAGTACGCAACTTAGACCGATCAACCACCGAAGAAGAGCTATCAGAGTTATTTCAAGGCTTCGGAACCGTTCAATCATGCGACCTAGTCATGGATAAAAACAGCGGCCAGTCTAAAGGCTTTGGTTTCATCGAAATGCCAAAAGCAGGTCATGCAAAAGCCGCCATAAAAAACCTAAATAATAAAGTCATTGGCAACAGCACAATACGCGTTAAAAAAGTGTAACCTGATC
>CAZTQX010000193.1:0-1774 GCA_964615985.1 uncultured Gammaproteobacteria bacterium
TCAGCCAGTATGGCGCTCTTTGCTAATTATTACATCAAAATATGGCTACACCCTACGCAGCAACCGAAGGATTGGATGTAAGAAATTATGAATTTTTATTACGCTACCCAAAAAACAGCGCAAGTAGAGGTCGACGGGACCAACTTAAGAGAGGTAAGACATCACAGAATGTTTAAGCAACTTTGCCCCCCAACTGAGAGAGTGCCCCGAGTCGGCACGTAGAAACAGCAGAGCGCCGGTCTTAGAAGAGACGCGCCCATGGGCAACACCTCGAGGCGCAAGGTGATAATCTCCTGCTCGCACCACGACATCCCCCAAACGCACCTCACCTTCCAGCACCATGCACTCTTCATCGGCAAAATGTTGATGTTCAGGCAAACTTGAACCGGGTTCCAGCTTCAATAAAAACGAGTGAGTCTTAGATTTTTTATCTGCATAAAGGTTTTTCATCGAGACTCCACGGGCAATCTTCATCCAGCGACCTTCATCAGAGCGTACGGTCAAAAGTCCTTTTTCAACACCCTTTTCACCCCCCTCTGTTAACGGCTGATTGGAATTTGTCATTTGCGCTAAGACTTTGGCACGCAGTGCACCCACACGCGCAGGTGGCGGCGAAATCGGTTCCAAATTGGCCATAATTTCCTCCAATATTTCTTCGCTGATAATTTCGTTATCGTCTGGTTTATTTTTTTTCATAATTCAGTAACCTAGCAATAATCACTGCGCTGCAATTCACTCTTTAACAAAGAGAGTCCCTTGCGGATATGGGTCTTCACTGACCCCAACGGCATATCAACATGTGCGGCAATTTCACGATGTGACAAACCCTGAAAAAAAGCCAATCCGACCAATTGTCGGTGGGTGGGTTTCAAATTTTTCATCGCACTGTAAACCGCAGCCTTTCTATCTAACACGTTCAAAAAATCTTGTGGCTCATCTTCATAACTGGGACTGATATCCTCATATTCTTGCGATTGCAACTTGCTCTCAAGCACCTGACGGCGACGCAGCTGATCCAGAGCACGACTGCGACAAATCATCATCAGCCAGCCAAAAGCGCTGCAACGAGCCTCATCAAACTGCGCGGCCTTATTCCAAACCTGCAGATAGGTATCACTGACCACCTCTTCAGCATCTTCTGGCCGATGAGTGATTCTCAATGCCAAACCATAGACAAAATCGATGGTTGCATCGTAAAAAAAAGCAATCGCCTCCTGACTCTGGTCGGATATCTCCGTCAGATTTTTCCTCAGCAGCTGCTCCTGAGCTTCATCAATACTCAAAACATGATCCCTAAAATTTAACCCTTCCTCTATCTATACGCAGTAACTCTGATATTGGATGTTAGTTTACTGAACCACCTTCAACAACTCCACAATACGAAGCAAGCGCTGTTTAACATCGCGCGCTAACTCAGCAATATCCTCGCGATCAACCAACGTTAACACCGCTTCAGGATCCATAAACGCCACCCGAATGGAGCCATTCTCCCATTCTCTGACCAGCACATTACAAGGCAGCAACAGACCAATATCCGGCTCTGCATCCACTGCTTGATTTGCCAATGGCGGATTACAAGCGCCCAAAATTTTATAGGGTCTTTTATCCACTCCTAATTTTTTTTTCAACGTAGCCTGAATATCAATTTCGGTTAGAACACCAAAACCTTCCGTTTTCAACGCTTCAACCACACGCTGCTCCACATCCGTCATGGAACCCTCTAGATCAATATGAAAACTGTACATCGCATCACTCCTTAACTTCGATTAATCAA
>CAZTQX010000194.1:0-1751 GCA_964615985.1 uncultured Gammaproteobacteria bacterium
CATGAAACCCTCTCCCTCGACATCGGTTATCACACCATCAGCAATTCGGTTAACAACAACCAGATTCGTTACGACAACCCAGGACAAAACAGCTTTCATGCCGGTGTTGGCGTGCTCTGGAATTACTCGGCCAATTGGGGGCTAAGCGCGGACATCACCAGTTTTGATAACACCGCACAATTTGCCTCCATTGGGCTTCGTTATCAGTTTGGTTGCCCCGTCAGTCTCCTAAATCAACGTTTTGAAAACTTGGCCACTCAAACTGCCATGCTGGATCGAGACAACGACATGGTGATCGACTCTGACGATCAGTGTCCAGGCACACCCAGCGGGCGCACCGTTAACGACAGCGGTTGCGAGTTGGATGACGATCATGACTACGTTGTCAATGCCGTTGATGATACGCTGGACGGTGTGCGCGTCAATGCCAAAGGCTGTGGTTTGGATGGGGATGCCGATGGCGTTTTTGATGGCTTAGATCAATGCCCCAACAGCACCGTCAACGTCAAGGTTGACCTGCAAGGCTGTGAAATCAAAGCAGAAGTGCTTAAAGCCATCAATATCACCCTCTCTGGGGTGCTGTTTGAGTTTGATTCACATCAACTCAAAACAGAGTTCACACAGCTATTGGACAGCAAAGTGACCCCCGCACTGCTCAAATACCCCAACACCGTGGTGGAGGTCAGCGGCCACACCGACAACAAAGGGGAGCAAGAGTACAACCAGACCTTGTCACAAAAGCGAGCTGAATCTGTGGTGGCCTACTTGCTCTCTCAAGGGGTACAAGAGAACCGCATCCGCGCCAAGGGTTATGGTGAAACACAACCCATTGCCGACAACGACACGGAAGAGAGCCGCGCCAAAAACCGCCGTGTCGAGATCAATGTGGTCAGTCCTTAACGGCTGTTAAACCTGACCTCGCGACACAAAAAAGGCTGATTTTCATCAGCCTTTTTTATCTCTGCTAAAACCTACTCAGGGTCATTCAAACCTTCCGCATTAAGGTAATTCATATACTCATCCAAACTCATGCGGTTATCCACATTGCTGTCGTAATCCCGAAAGGCTCGATCTAATTGCCGATTTTCTCTGGCTTCATCCACGGAAAGATAACCGTCACGATTCTCATCCAGATCATTGAAAACTGCCACAAAATCTTCGGCAAACAACATCCCGCTGGCAGCCAATAAAACGGCACCTAAAGCTATTTTTTTCATTCTTCCACCCTCTCAATTGACAAAACAGATTGCCAAGAATCGTAAAGTAGAATGGCTAAAGAGGCAGTGAAGTAGGTCACTGATTGGAGAAATGGCTAAAAGGCCTTCGGTGTTCCGATCACCTCAATCACGACCGGAAAACCTTCCAACTCTGAGGGCAACTGCTGACGCAGTGCCTCAGATTCTGTTTGAATACCAATAACAATCACCGCCCGCTGCTCAGACAGACCGATACCAACCGAAACCACCCCATTTATACTAAGCAGGTGGCTTTGATGCTTGCGTTTGGCTGCGGCTATATCCATCGCTGGCTCTGAGTCAAAAAACCAAAGTGACATAAACTAAAGTGAAAGATTTAACAGAGTAAAGACGTTTTGAATCCGGTTCATGATCGTACTGTTAGCGCTGCCCGCAAACAATAACCCAACCAACTCCTTTTGATCGCTCAAAACCGCCGCGCCACTGTCACCACCTTGACTCATGGGGCCTGCTATCAGTTGATCGGTAAAAGTGGCTACTTGTGAACCGTAACCC
>CAZTQX010000195.1:0-1675 GCA_964615985.1 uncultured Gammaproteobacteria bacterium
CGAAATTGATCCAGCTCGATCACACCGTCTGCCGCCATGCGTTCCAAAATATCGGTACGCACCGTACCCACATCAACCTCACCCGCCAACACCGCCTGCACCACTCGGTCATGAATACCAGCAAACTGAATCTCAGCAAAATCCCGATAAGGATCAATTCCCTGCTGTTGCAGTTCACGCCAAGCCATCTGGAAACCACCCAATGAGGTTTTATCCACCGCCATAAAGCTGCGCCCAATCAAATCAGAGAGCTTATTAATATCATCCCGATCTGCACGGGTAAAAATGACCCCACCAAAGACGTTATACGGCACTCCACTGCCTTGATTATTCAAGGTGGCAATGCGTGAAACCCGATAACGTACTTCCAAATTGACATAAATACCCGGGTTGACCAAGACAAAATCCACCGCACCACTGGCCACCGCCGGATCCACTTGATCAAAATCCAGTGGCACAATGTTAAAACGATAACCGTCTATGGAATCTGTCAAATAATCTGCCGTCGGTGACCACGTTGCCAGTGTGGCGGCATTGCCACGATGGCTCAAAACACCGATTTGGATCGCCGTTTCACTGGCCAATGGAGCGGTGCTGAACAACAGCAGATAAACAAAGAAGATCGATAACCGTTTTTTCATAAGACAAGACCCAAACTTCCAAAGCAGATTTTAGCGCAAATAGTTCAGGCGAAAAACCGCCATAAACCCCCGCTTATTCAATAGTAAGATAAGCATAAACCCCACTCTAAGAGCCGGTAAAACCCCACTTCTATTTGACAGATCCCCCTATTTTTTCTTACTTGAGAGCCATTCATAATAGCGTAAGTACACTTCCAATCCACGATCCAATGAGGAAACAGAATGTCCAACGTTCAACAAAAACGTCGTCTCTTTTTAAAAGGTACGCTTGCCACCAGCACCTTAAGTGTTGCCGTCGCCGCAGGGTTAATCACCCCACAAACTGTTTTGGCTGCTTGGCCCAAAGAAGCATTTGTGGCCAAGAGCATCGACAGCGCACTGCAAGCAGCTTTCGACAGCAGTAATCACACCCCATCCGATAAGATCAAAATTAAAGCCCCTGATATTGCCGAAAACGGTGCTGTGGTACCGATCACCATCACCACGTCTCTGCCTAAGGTTGAGAGCATTGCCATTATCGCGGCTAAAAACAGCACCCCGCTCACTTCAACTCACCAATTAGGTGCGTCAACTCAAGGCTACCTCTCTCTGCGCATCAAGATGGGAAAAACCTCCGATATAATCGTGGTGGTGAAAGCCGACGGCAAGCTTTATAGCGCCAAAAAAGAAGTCAAAGTCACCATCGGTGGTTGCGGCGGTTAAACCCTTTGTAAAACATTCAGGAACAGATTATGGCTTCTATTAAAATTCGTGCGAAACAGAAAAGCGACACCACCGTACTCAAGTGTTTGATGAGTCACCCAATGGAGATCGGTTTTCGCAAAAACAAAAAAACCGGCAAGTTGATCCCCGCTCACCACATCCAAGAAGTGAACGTAGAACACGCAGGAGAAGTGGTATTAACCGCGCTCTGGAGTGGTGCGGTCTCTAAAAATCCCTACCTCTCATGCAAATTCAAGGGTGCAGCAAAAGGCGATAAAGTAACCGTCAGTTGGCTAGACAACAAAGGCAAAAGCGATTCTGTTACGGCAAAA
>CAZTQX010000196.1:0-1603 GCA_964615985.1 uncultured Gammaproteobacteria bacterium
AGTAATATGTAATAAATATAATTACCGTTTGTATATATTCATGATTACGACTATAATCATGAATATTGAAAATAGGTCAGAGTAGGGTGTTTTATGAGCAAAATACAGCTACAACCCTTGGAAAGCTTGCAATTGCCCGTGGCTTTGGATGGTTCAGAGGGTCTTAACCGCAGCTCAGGTTTGGCATTGATTGAGGCAAACACAGATCTACAAGCGATTCACATTTGGTTGCTGGAGTATCAAGACTCACCGCACACCTTGAGGAACTACCGTAAGGAGGTGGAGCGCCTGCTGTTATGGGGATTGCGAGAACGAGGCAAACCGCTCTCCAGTTTGACTCGTGAAGATTTTATCGCTTACCAGCAATTTCTAACGAACCCTCAACCACTGGAGCTTTGGGTCGGCGCACGCAAGCCACGTTTCAGCCCTGAGTGGCGACCATTTCAAGGTGCGCTGCATAGTGTCAGCATTCGCCAAGCATTGGTGATCATCAATTCACTGTTGACCTATTTAGTTCAAGCGGGTTATCTCACCGCCAACCCGCTTGCCTTGATGCGTCGCCGGACTCAATTCAACCCAACCACGCCGAAAAACAGCGTGGAGCGCTTTCTGGATCAGGAGAGCTGGCAGATGGTGCTGGATCAGATTGACTCTCTGCCCCGTGATTCAAAACGTCAGCAGGCACACTACCAGCGAGTGAAATTTCTCTTCACCCTACTTTACTTAATGGGGCCAAGGGTCAGCGAACTCTCCAATCATACGATGGGCAGTTTTCTTGAAAGTCGCGGCAATTGGTGGTGGCAAGTGACCGGCAAGGGCAACAAGACTGCGCGTATTCCGGTCAGTGACGAGATGTTAAAAGCCTTGATGGATTATCGAACCTACCTGAAAAAACCGATTTTGCCCACGGTCAACGATCAAACACCGTTGGCGCTAAATTTAGGCGGCAGCAAGGGCATCAGTGCCAATATGATCTATCGGATTGTTAAACGGGTGATGTTGGATACCGCAGAGCGCGTGGCAGAAAGCGCACCTCACAAAGCGGAAAAACTGCGGTTGGCTTCAACTCATTGGCTGCGCCACACCTCAATCACACATCAAGCGGATGCAGGCATTGAACTGCGTTACCTGAACAAAAACGCTCGGCACGCCAAGCTAGAAACCACAGCCATCTATCTGCACAGCGAAGATGCTGTCTGGCATGAGGCGATGCAGAAACACAGACTCAACAAAGAGAAAGATTAAGTGAAACTGGCCATCCAGTTATTGCGTTTTTGCTGCGGAGTATAATAAGACTCTTCCGATTCGATGTATTTTTGAGTCGGATTTTTCACCTGAGCAAGCAGCTCTTGGCCTTCGATGTAACGTTGTAAGGCAGCCAACAATAGGGAGCTGCGTGACGATTGACTGGAGTCCATTAGTTTTTGCAAACGAACATCCAGTTCATTCGGTATTACAACATTGACCACTGACATCGACAATGACTCACTCTCTTGGTGGGTAAATTCGCCCTTCATTATCCACAGATTGGCTGGAGTGTCACCTCCGTTAGTCAAAAATTTGGCCAAGTTGAGAAGAGAAGTCTCAATTAAGCGATTATTTT